>JASLZG010000229.1 GCA_030754995.1 Lentisphaeria bacterium | reverse complement strand
AGCTTGGCCCTTGCCGCACGGCATCGCGGGTCAGGCGCATTCCGAGCAGGTCCCGGTAGAACGCCAGGGAGCGGTCCATGTCGGAGACAACAATCAGGCAGCGATGTGGCCGCAGTTTCATAGTGTCTCCGCGATTTTGAGGAAGGCGATGCCGAACCACGGCGGCGTCGACGGTGATGCGGAGTCGCCGAGGTTGCGGACAACCACGGTGTTGTCGGTGAGCTGCGCGCCGGCGGCATCCTCGAAATCCCAGAAAGCCACCGGCTGGACCGCGGCGGACGTTGATGTTGCTCCCATGAAAAGTTCCACAATGAATATCGAAAACAGTGCGGCAGACCGTACAAACATGTGACACCGAGTCGCTGCATTGTAATACGTTGTCGTGCCCGTTATTCTACTGCTTCGACGAATGAGAAGCGAACGTTACCGGAGCACGCGGACCCGTTGCTGCGCCTCCCGGCCGGAGACACGGATCTCGTGCCGTCACTCGCGAACTTGCCACGCCGCGGCTGAGCGTATACACTTGCACCCGCAAAACCACTTATAGCGGAGACTACCATGTGTGCAGCGGCTTCGAAAATGGATGAACTGGTCGAACAGGACCTGGCGGTCGGGAACGGGCCGCAAGCGGTTGGCGAGGCCGGCAGCCAGGCGGAGCTGTTCCATTGGCCGATCGTGACGGAAGAAGACGAGCAGGCAGTGCTCGAGGTGCTGCGTGACGGCGGCCGGCCGTCGGGCACGGACATCAGCATGCAGCTCGAAGCCGAGATGGCGGCGTGGCACGGTGTGAAGCACGGGCTGACCTATCCCAACGGCACCCTGGCATTGCAGACGGCTTTCTGGGCCGCCGGCGTCCGTCGCGGCGATGAGATCATCGTTCCCAGCGTCACCTACTGGGCCAGCGCCATGCCGGCCTTCGCACTCGGCGCGACGGTCGTCTACGCCGACATCGACGCCGCGACGCTGTGTATCGACCCGAACGACATCGAGCGCCACATCAGCCGGCGCACGAAGGCGATCGTGCCGGTGCATTATTGCGGGCACCCCTGCGACATGGACGCGATCCTGCCGATCGCCCGGAAGCACGGCCTGAAAGTGGTCGAGGACGTATCCCATGCCCAGGGCACGTTGTACAAGGGCAGGATCGTCGGCTCGTTCGGCGATGCCGCGGCATTTTCGATGATGTCGGCCAAGAGCTTCGCGGCCGGTGAAGGCGGCATGCTGGTCACCGACGACGACGGCATCCAGCAGCATGCCATCGCCTATGCGCACTATGCCCGCCACGCGACGCTCGAGCATCCGGACCTGGCGCCGCTGGGTGGCATACCGTTCGGCGGCATCAAGGGGCGGCTCAACCAGATGTGCTCGGCGGTGGCGCGGGTGCAGTTCAGGCATTACCCGGACCGCATCAAAGAGATCCAGGCGGCGATCAACCGGTTCTGGGACCTGCTGGCGGACACCCCGGGGCTGCGGGCGCATCGGCCGGCGGCGGACTCCGGCAGCACGATGGGCGGCTGGTACTCTGCGGCCGGGCATTTCCTGCCGGAGGAACTCGGTGGCCTGTCGGCGGAAAAGTTCTGCGAGGCGGTCCGGGCCGAAGGCAGCGACACGCGTGCGGGTTGCAACTTTCCCTTGCACCTGCACCCGGTGATGAACGACGTCGACATCTACGGCGACGGCAAGCCCACGCGCATCGCCAACTCCGATCGCGACCTGCGCCAGCCCGAAGGTTCATTGCCGGCGGCGGAAGCGACGCGCGGCCGGGTCATCAGTATTCCGTACCTGAAGCACGACCGGCCGGAAGCCGTCGAGCAGCACGCCGCTGCATTCCGCAAAGTCGCCCTGCAGGCGAACAAGCTCGTGTAGTGTCCATGTCACAACCGCTGCATGTCACGGTCGGTCCGGAGCACGGCGACTTCATCGGCAGTTCACACCTGGCGCTGCAGGCGGCGGTCGAGCGTGTGAGCTCACACGGCGGCGGCACCGTCGAAGTGCTGCCCGGCACCTGGCACATGAACAATGCGCTGCATCTGCGCGACAATGTCCGTCTCGTCGGCAGCGGCGAGAAGAGTGTCCTGCTGAAATCCCCAAGCGCCAGCACGCCGCTCGCCGAAGACATGGACTGGTACGAGTGGTCCGTCACGGTCACGGATCCGGATATCTTCGAAGTGGGCGGCGGCATTGCCCTGCAAAGCAACGCCACGGCCGGCGGCCGCAATGTCACCAAACACACCGTCCTCGAGATCGACGGCAACCGCCTGCGACTCGACAGTCAGCCGCGCAAGGAACATTGGATCACCCACGAGGCCGTCGCTTCGACACTCTTTCCGATCGTCACCGCGAACTGGACGAAAAATCTGCGTATCGAGAACATCACGCTCGACGGCAATCGCGACGGGAACGACGAGCTCGATGGCAACTACGGCGGTTGCATCTTCATGCAGGACTGTGAGCATGTCCATATCGAAGCGATCGAAGCACGTAACAACAACGGCGACGGCATCAGCTTCCAGGTATGTCACGATGTAACGGTCGTGGATTGCCACAGCCACGGCCACGCACAGCTCGGCTTGCACCCCGGCAGTGGCTCGCAGCGCCCGGTCATCCGAGGCAACCGCATCCACGACTGTGGCATCGGTCTTTTCTGGTGTTGGGGCGTCAGGCACGGTTTGGCCGAGAACAACGAGATTCGCAACAGCCGGGAGTTCGGCATTTCCATCGGCCATCGCGATACTGACAATGTCATGCGCCACAACTGTGTGTACGACAGTGGGCTGGCAGCACTCGTTTTCCGTGACGACCCGCCTGCCAGGGCGGCGCATCGCAACGTCGTCGAGTCGAACCTTTTTGAAAATGCCGGGAGCGCCGCGACACCGGGTATCGGCATCGATGTGGCGGGCCAGTGGATGGGCTTGTGCTGCGTCAGAACCGTATTTTCAACCACCGTTGCGGTCATCTGCATACCGGCATAAGGATCGGTGCCGCGGCCACCAACGTCGAGCTTGTCGACAATCATTTCGAGAACGTCCCGGAGGAGGTCGAACAGCAATGAAGCCGCCGCACGATGACCAGCATCTTTTCGTCGCCGCCGATGGCGTGGTGGTGCGCGACCTGCCGTTGACCCTGTCCGCTGCGGTCACCGTCGAGGCCTGGGTGTCGACGGCGGCCGGTGGCGGCGACGCCATCCAGCCGCTGGTGTCCGCCTGGGCGCCGACGGCGGCGATGACCGGCTTCGATGCGTATGACGCGGGCATGACCGACGGCCTCGACAGCACCGGATTTTTCGGTGCGGTGTTCGATGGACGCCATGTCTACTTCGCACCGCAGCACGACACCGACAACCGCCACGGCAAAGTGCTGCGCTACGACACCCACGGCGGTTTCAAGGACGTTGCTGCCTGGGAAGCATACGATGCGGGTGCAACCAACGGCCTCAACACCAAGGGGTACTACGGCGCGGTTGCCGACGGCCGTTACATCACCTTCATACCGCGGCGCGACAGCGAGGAGTTCCACAGCCGATTCCTGCGCTACGACACGACCGGTGGTTTCAAGGACCCGGGGAGCTGGCAGGCCCATGACCTCGGCCTGGCCAACTCCTACCAGTCCGCCGCCTTCGACGGCCGCTACATCTACTGCTGCCCGGGCCAGCGTTCCGTACCGGCGGACAAGCGGGACGCCCACGATGAAGGCCATTCCGTCACCGGCATGAAACAGGGCATGGTGCCGCTGTGCAGCGGTACCATGCTGCGCATCGATACGCACTGTGACCTTGAGGATCCCGCCGGCTATGCGACCTACGCCGCCGAAGGCACCGATGGCCTCGACACCCGCGATTTCGACGGCGCCTGCTTCGACGGTCGCTACGTGTACTACGCGCCGCTCAGCCATGGTTCCGTGTTGCGCTACGACAGTTCCCTCGAATTTGCCGACGGCGCAGCGTGGTCGGCATACGACGCCCGGCCGCTCGGGTTGGTTCGCAACGTCGGCGCCATCTTCGATGGGCAGTACGTCTACTACGTTCCGTATGGTCGAACACAGGCCGTGGTGCGCTGCGACACGCGGCAGGAGTTCAAGGCAGACAAGGCCTGGCAGGCTTACGACCTGACCAGGACCGCCGGCCGCCGCACGATCGGTTACGACGGCGCCTGCTTCGATGGCCGCTTTGTCTATTTCATACCGTACTGGGACGCCGGCGAGAATTACCACGGCGAATTTCTGCGTTACGACACGGCGGGTGAATTCACCGACCCGGCCGCCTGGTGCGCGGTCGATGCCGGTCTGACGGATGGCCTGAAGACGGTCGGGTTCAACGGCGCCGCCTTCGACGGCCGCTTTATCTATGGCGCCCCGTGGAACGATGGTGCCGGGCACCCCGGCCTGCACGGCCACGGTGCGGTGCTGCGCTACGACACGATCGGCGAGCGGGGCAGCTTCAGCCTGCGCTACGCCGACTGCGGCCACAACGGCGGACTCTGCGCGGCGCTGCCGGGCCCGCGTTTCCTCGTTGCCACCGAGCCCGGCGTCGTCAGCATCGCCGCCAACCGGCAGCTGGCGCCGGGCCGGCATTACCTGGCGGGCGTCTACGACGGCCGTTCCATCGCCCTTTACGTCGATGGCGTGCGCGCTAATGAACAACCTGCGTCCGGCCGAATTCAGTCCGGCGACATCGAGATCGTGATCGGTCGCCTGGCGGCCGGCGCCGCTGTTTTTCCAGGCATTGTCAAGCTCGCACGCGTGTCCGATTGCGCGCGTGAGGGCGATTGGATACGAACGCAACACGAAGAGGTGAACACAACATGAGCGGCAAAAGCAAGAAAATACGCGTCGGCCTGATCCGCTGCGACACGCACGGCATGTGGTATGGACCGTTGATGGAGAAACACGATCCGTTGCTTTTACGAGAACCGATGCCGGTTGGCGAACCGTCCAAGGAGTCATGGCAGCAGGGCGGCAACTGGTACTATTTCTACACCTACTATTGCCGGCCGACGATGATGACCGCCAAGCAGGTCAGCGGGTTCGAGATCGCCAAGGTGTGGGATGCGGATCGTACTCTTGCGGAGATGGCGGCGAAAGTGTTTTACGGCCGCCCCGTAGTTTGCGACCGCCTCGAAGAGGTCAGTGACGACGTCGACCTTGTTTTCATTTCCGACTGCAATGGTGACGGCAGCGACCATCTCGAGTTGTCGACGCCGGGATTGAAGAAAGGCGTGGCAACGTTCATTGACAAGCCGTTCGCCTACACGCTGAAAGATGCCTACAAGATGGTGCGGCTGGCGGCTAAACATGGCGCCCCGATGATGAGCCTGTCGATGATGCGCACGGCACCGGCGGTCGCCCAGTTTCGTAATCGCCTGGCTGAAACGGGCGGCTGCAGTTTCGGATCGATCTATGGCGGCGGCACGGCGCTGGCGGGATTGTACCACTCGATCGCCCTGACCCAGGCGATATTCGGGGCCGGGATCGAATCGGTGCAGGCGATGGCCGGGCCGCGCCAGACGCTGGTCCATCTCGGTTACGGCGGCCGTGCCGGCCGCCCCGAACAGGGGGTGACGGTGAACTGCAACGTCGGCTCGACATTTCACTGTGCCTTCTACCTGAGCGCCCTCGGGCCGACGACCAAAATCAATTCCGAGGACATCGGGGACTGGGTCAATCCCGCTTCGGCCGCCGAGGTGTTGAAACGCATCAGGCGCATGGTGCGCACCGGCAAACCGACGGAGACGGTGGCGGAGATGGTCGAGCAGGTGGCCGTGGCCGAGGCTTTCCGGCAAGCGCTCGAGTCGGGGAAGATTGTCAACGTCCGGTCATTGATCCGGCGCACCGGCGGCAAGGCATATCTTGCCGAGTGAGCGATTGGTTGTAGCAGCCGCGGCAAACCGCGGAGCTGCCGGTTGATTTGCCTTGCATGCACGGCATATTCCGCGTTCATCTCCACCAGTTGTAATCTTAACCTGCAGGCAACCAACCATGGCAGCAAAGAAGCACGTCATTTCTGCTCAACTTTATACTCTGCGCGACTATACATACAGTGCCAAAGAGATCGTCAAGACGATGCGTAAGATCCGCCGGATCGGCTACACCACGGCGCAGATATCCGCCATGGCGGACCTCGAACCGGCCGAGCTCCGGCGGCTTATGACGGACGAGGGCGTCGAACCGATCAGCGCCCATGTTAGTCTGCCTCAATTCGCCGACATCCCCGCTGTCGCGGCCCAGTGCCATGGCTGGGGCATCAAGCATGTGGTGATCCCGCATTTGCCGCCCGACTCCGTGCCGACCGCCGCCGATTGGAAGAAGACAGCCCGGAAATTTTCGGCGTACGGCAAGGCGCTTGCGAAGGAAGGCATCATTCTGCTGTACCATAATCATGCCTTCGAGTTCCAGAAGTACGGCATACGCGGTGGCAGGGGGGGACAGGTGGGCTTGGACATCCTGTTCGAAAACAGCGATCCGCGGTACTTGCAGTCCGAGCTTGATATCGGCTGGGTCGTGCGTGGCGGCCACAATCCGGTGACCTGGGCGAAGAAGCTGAAGGGGCGGCTCGACCAGGTGCATGTAAAGGACTGGGGCATGCTCGACGACGAACCGGTGTGGCGCGCCGTAGGCGAGGGCGGCATCGAATGGCCGGCCGTCATCAGGGCCTGCAAGGCGTCCGGCACAAGGTATTTCATCGTCGAGCAGGACAACTGCCCGATCACCAATAACCCGTTCAAGAGCATGCAGATCAGCTTCGAGAACCTGCAGGCGCTGGGGCTGTAGGTTTAGGCGCGCGCCGGCGCCGCCATCTGTTGGCGCGCTTTGGCCGGCAGTGGCGCCAGGTGCCCGTCGTCTGCCATGCCCTGTTCCAGATGGACCAGGCGTTGCGCGTTCGCCGTTGCCATCATGGTTTCACCGGACATGAGGTTATCTGGAAAGACGATTCGTCTATCAGCGGTGTCGCGGGCATAACCAGTGGTGGTGATAGTGCTGATCACGTAACATTTGAGGTTGGCCCTGGATCTTACTCATTCAAGTTGAGCGGGACTCTCTGAGAAATTTGCGACGCAGCACAATGGGTTCCAGGGCAGGGCAAATACCGAGATTCAGGCTTACGGGGTGAACCGCGAAAGCTGAAAGATCCCGGTTTTTACCTTTGACGAAATAGGAGATTGGATATGAGTAAACTGGCTTTATTGGGTGGCAAGCGAACAATAGTAGAGGAAACAAGTAAACCGAAGAACTGGCGGGTATCGGAGTCTTTTGAGGAGGCGTTTGCCAAATATGTGGGGGTCAAGTATGCGCTTCCAGTCGCTTCTGGACAGACCGCTCTGAACTCCGCCTTGGCAGGCGCAGGTGTGGGGCCGGGAGATGAGGTTGTCGTGGTCTCATTCACCTGGCTAGCCAGTGTATCCTGTGTATTGCATATGAATGCCATTCCCATCTTTGCTGACATCGATCCCAGGACCTTCACGATGGATCCTGAGGATGTAAGAAGAAAGATTACCCCGCGCACAAAAGCAATACTGCCTGTTGACATCTATGGACATCCAGCGGACATCGTCCAACTGAAGCAAATCGCTGATGAAAATGGCCTGATCCTGGTGGAGGACGCCGCTCAGGCTACAGGAGCGCGTGTTGGTGACAAGGTTGTTGGCGGCATGGCGCATATCACCACCTTCAGCTTTGCGGGGAAGCCGCTTGCGTCCAGCAGCGGAGGGATAATGACTACAGATGATCGGGGACTGTATGAACGCGCAGCCTTGGCAGGCCAACATCCTTCCCTGCTCTCAGAATTGATAACAGATCCTGAACTGCGGAGCTATGTCTCAACTGGCGGTTACGGTGACAATCATCGGCCTGACAGGCACGCCATGGCTTCGGCGCATGAAGCTCTGAAGACGATGGATGAAAGGACAGACGCACGTATAGAAAACGCGAATTTCCTCACCGCCGAGCTGAGCAAGATGGAAGGCCATTACGCCGCCTTACGTGAAACC
>JASLZG010000228.1 GCA_030754995.1 Lentisphaeria bacterium | reverse complement strand
GCGTGGCCTTTCTTTTTCGATGCGGCCGCCCTGCCCTTTTTCCTGCGGGTCAGCCGCCACCACACTTTTGGGCGGGGGGGCTTCTCCACGGGCGGGGTCAACCCCCCCCCGGGGGGCGGCGCCGCCGACCCGACGCTGCTGTCTCGATCGACCGGGCTGGCAACGGCCGGGCCGATTTCACGATCGATGTGCTCGGCGGCGTTGCTGGGGCGGCCCTACGCCTTCCTCTGTCTCGCCGATGACCGCACCGTGTGGCTCAACGAGTGCGAGCTGGAATGCGGTGTTCGCCTGTTCAAGCGGGCCGCCCAGATCGGCCTGCTGGAAATGCCGGCAGACGGCGTCATCGGCCCGATCAGCATTGCCCTCGTCGACTTCGACGGCAGCGGCGTTCCCGACCTGGTCGGCGGCTGTTTCGCCGGCTACCCCGATGACTACTTCCCACCGAATCTCGGGCGCAAACATGACGCCGCGCCCTGGCCGGACATCGTTCGGTCCAGGCACGACGGGCAGGGCCGCTGGCGCGGCGGCGACGAGCGCGGCTACCTCTACCGCTTCCGCAACACCGGTACCTGTGAGGAACCGCTGTTTGAAGGCAGCGGAACGCCGCTTACCGGTGCGGACGGCAAGCCAATGGAATTCTTCGGTGTTCCCAGCGTCTGTCCCGTCGACCTGGACAGCGACGGCGACACCGATTTTCTCTGCAGCCAGTGCAACGACACAATCCAATATATCGAAAACATCGGCACCCCGAACGCCCCGCAGTACATCGACCGCGGACCGGTCCGTGACGCCGCCGGCGATCCCTGGCACGTGTCCTCCCGGCAGCTGCAGGCGGCGGCGGCGGTGGTCGATCCCGCCGGCGCCACCCGCATCCTCCTCGACAACGGCAGATTCAGCTGCATGCCGTTCCTCGGAATCGATGACGACGGCATGCCCCGCTTCGGCCCGGAAGCGGAGTTCTGCAGCCGTGGCGGCGAGGTCCGCGGCAAAGGCTTTGCCGTGCCCGTGCCCGTCGACTGGGATGGCGACGGGGATTGGGACCTGATCATCGGCTCGGAAGAGGGGGATGTCGAATTCATCGAGAACACCGGCACCGCCGCCGCCCCGGTCTTCGCGGCACCGGTGCCGCTGGTCGCCGGCGGCCAGCCGATCCGCATTGTGCCCGGGCCGGAAGGCGACGTCCAGGGCCCGCAGGAAGCCGGCTGGGGCTACGCCAATCCAGCCGTCGGCGACTGGACCGGCAACGGGGCGCCGGACCTGATCGTGGGCAGCAGTCTCGGGCTGATGTTTCTGTTCCGCAACAGCGGCAGCGCCGGCACGCCGGTACTCGAGCACGGCGCAGCGCTGCAGCAGGGAGACGGCGATTTCGCCACCGTCTGGCGCCAGCGCCCGGCCATTGCGGACATCGACGGCGACGGCCGCACCGAGCTGATCGCGCTCAATCCGCTCGGGCAATTGACGATTTACCGCAAGGCCGATCCGGACAATCCGCTGGCCATCGATGCCGGGACAGCCGTACTCGATCCCGACGGCAAGGCGTACAAGCTCGACGGCTACGACAACAGCAGCTCGGTACTCGCCGGCCGGACCAAATTGTGGCTCGCCGATGTCACCGGCAACGGCACGTGGGATGTCCTGTTCGGGATCATCATGGGCAGAACCGCACGGGTCCCGACCGGCGCCAAAATCACCGAGGTCCACTGGATCGAAAATACCGGCACGGTCACCGAGCCGGCATTCGGCCGCATCTGCCGTGTTTCATTCAATGGCTGGCCGCTGGCACGCGGCCGCCACACACCGGCAGCGTGCGCCGTCGATCTCGATGGCGACGGCAAGCTGGAGATGCTCGTGGGCGTCGACGGCGGCGATATCATGATGTTCGAGGCGTCGGAGCTCGCCTTCGAACGCCAGCCGTTACCCGGCGGCCTGCACCCGACGGGATAAAATCACGACCCGCCCCTGGAAACCAGCTTGAGCCCGTCGCACATCCACTCCCTGAGGATCGTGTCGTCGGTGATCGAGCGGCGCGCGATGCCGGCGGTGGCGGCGTCGAGGTCGATGGTCGCGGTCACCAAACACTCTTCGAAGTGCCCCGCTTCATCGATGACATTGCCCTGCGGATCAATGATCTTGCTGTTGCCGTGGGACTGTGAAGGCGAACGCAAATCGGCCTTGTTCCCGGGCGCATTCGCCATGACGACGTAGATACCGTTTTCGGTCGCCCGGGAAATCGGCATGGCGCGATAGGCCGAGAGCTTGTGCTCGGCAAGAACGCCTTCCTCGTTGCTGAGAAAGTAACATACCCGGGCCCCCGCGGCGGCCGGCAGCCGCACCAGCTCGGGATACCGTATATCGTGGCAGATGATGAAACAGGACGGCACGCCGCCAACGTCATAGATTGGCAGGGTCCGTCCGGGTTGCGGCCAGCTCTCGGCCAGGTGCGTCTTGGCGTAGCGCCCGAGGATTTCCCCGGTCCCGGAGATCGCGACCAGGCTGTTCAACAGCCCCCCCGGCTGCCAGTCCACTGTACCGATGACAACGCTGATCCCGAGCTCGGCCGCCGCCGCTGCAACGCCGGCCTCGGCGGCGGCGAAGTCGGCCGGGTCGGCAGCCTGCCAATAGGCCTCGTCACACTGATAGCCGCACAGCGTCGCCTCGGGAAAAGCAATGACGTCGACGTCGGCGGCAGCGGCTGTTCGCATCCATTCGATCGCTTTCGCGGCACTTTCGGATGGCGACGGGAAGGTCAGGATCTGACAGGCGGCAACACAAAGGTTCATGGCCGGTCCTACAATAGTGGGTGACAGGACAACCGGGTCCGGGGAACGAGAAGGAATATTACTGTGCGGTCGGGGCAACTGCAAAGTTGATCCGGCACCGGCTCCCGGGTGCCGCGGGCTGGCGGCGCTCGTCATCGCCGGCGCAATTCACCAATTCACCTGCAGCCGGGTCCAGCGGATGCCGCAGACGCCGTCCTCTTCGCACCAGTGCACGGTCAGCATTGTCTGGTCGTCGAGGCGCATGCCCATCGGGTAGCCGAACTTGATGAGTCCGATCTGTTCCTGGCTGCTGACCTCGTCGGTGAGCTCGAGCTTGCCGTGGCCGTCGAACAGCATGCCCTCGAACTCGATCGTCCAGCTTGAACCCGACGCCCGTACCAGGCACATCTGGATGCTCTGATCGCCGAAGCGTTTGTTGTACAGCACCAGGTAACGGTCGCCGCCGAGCCAGATCGGCGTCATCGTCTGGCCCTGGATGCCGGTCGGGTAGGGGCTGTCCCAGGTGTGGCCACCGTCCTTGGAGAAGCTGTATTCGTTCTTCAAATCGGTGTCGTTGACGAAATCCTGGGTCCAGGCCAGTGCCATGACCTGCCCGGGCTCGGTTTCGATCAACTTCTGCTCCAGGTACCCGGTGCCGGTGCCCTGGTCCTTGAACACCGTGTGCATGTTCGGCCAGGTCGCGCCTTCGTCCAACGATTCGTGGACGACGACGAGCTCGCCGTAGCGCCCTTCATACAACGTCGCGGCCGGTGCCAGCCAGCGGCCGGCCGCCGTGACGACGATCGGGTTGGAGATTTCGTACGGCCCGGGGACCTGGAAGGGAATGACCTCCGGCGCCGACCAACTGCGGCCGTCGTCGGTCGAGCGACAGAGCAACGGTTCGCACGCGTGGCGGCGGTCACCGACGGCCTCCGGAATGAGTTGATCGCGCTGGCCGTACGCCAGAATGGTGCCGTCGGCGGTGCGGCTCAGGCGCAGGTGATTCGTCTTGACCGGATCCTCGCTGCGGTCGAGGATGACCCCCTGGTAGGCCCAGGTCCGGCCGCCGTCCGACGACCGGGCGCAATGCGTCCCGCCGTTGGCGTGGGCGCCGCCGCCGCGGCTGAAGCCGCAGACAATGTCGCCGTCGTCCAGCTGTACCAGGGTCGGAAACGCGGCGTCGCCGCGATCGACAAGACCACTTTCGAGGATTTCTATATTCGGCATGGTGATTCCTTGTGTGACAGTGATTTGACGCGATGGGAAAGTTTAGCAACGGATCAATGAAAGGCAATGGACGGAGAGAAAATGTAAAAATGCAATCGTGCCCCCGGCATGGCCCCCTTCGGCTGGCGCCGTTGGAAACGCCGCGCCGGACAAGTGCCCTTGCATTTTCGCTGAATATGATACTGTTAGGGCCTCGCGTTCGGCGAACACAATGAACCAGGGAGCCAAGGGGACCAACGATGAATAAACCTGTCGCCGTCATCACCGGCGCCGCCAGCGGTATCGGCCGGGCAACAGCGTTGCGGTTTCTCGACGAGGGCCACCGTGTCGCGGCGCTCGATCGCTCGCAAGCGGGCCTGGCGAATCTGCAACAAAGTCAACCGGGAGACGACATCAAGACGTACGTTTGCGACCTGGTCGAAACAGATCAATTGCCGGCACTTGCCGATCGCATGATCGACGAGCTCGGCCCGCCCCGGGTACTGGTCAACAATGCCGGCATCTGCCTGTACGCCGACATCGCCGACACGACCGATGACATGTGGCTCCGGTCATTGAACGTGAACCTGGTCAGTGCAGCGTCTTTGATTCGCGGCTTGGTGCCGGCGATGAAAACGGTTGAAGGTGGGGCGATCGTCAACGTGGCCTCGCGCAACGCGCTGTCGAGCAGCCCGCGGGCAGCGACCTACGACGCTTCCAAAGCCGGCCTGCTCGCCTTGACCCGTACAATGGCGGTGGAATTGGGCGGTGACGGCATCCGCGTAAACGCCTTGATACCAGGCTTTATCGACACACCGGTGCATGGCGATTTGCTTGAAGACGAGGTGTTCGCCGAGAATTACCGCAAGCTGATCCCGCTCAATCGCTTCGGCAGCCCGGACGACATGGCGAACATCATCTGTTTTCTGGCCTCGGAAAAGGCCGCGTTCATCACCGGCCAGGGCATCATCGCCGACGGCGGGCAAATATCCGGCCAGAACTACGCCAAGATGTTCGGCAACCGCGAGTCGTTTGTCAGCCGGCAACTCGACAATGACTGAGGCGCAAGAAACTGTGCTTCTTGCCAGAAGAGGTAACGAATCTATATTCATTGCAGAAACCGCCCTACCCTGCCTTTTTCCTGCGCGGCAATGCCCCTTCGGCAACAACTGTATCATAAAACGATGTCCCGCTCATTACGATTCACATTGATCGAATTGCTTGTGGTGATTGCCATCATCGCAATCCTGGCGGCGATGCTTTTGCCGGCGCTGAACCAGGCAAAAGAAGCCGCTCAGAAGATCACCTGCACGAATAACCTGAAGCAGATTGGCCTGGGCTTACACCTGTATAACGACGACAAGGGCTCGTTGCCGAATTACTCGATTAATTTAGGCGGGGCAGCCATGCGGTGGCATGACGCATTTGTCATGGGCGATTATTTGGGGTACAGCCCGCCGAACCCTTTTTCAAAAACCGGCCTGACTTGTCCCGGCAGGAATAGTGATGACGATGTCTCTTATGGGCCAAATGTCTGGACCGTGTTCGGCGTAACGCATTGGGAGCCGTTAAACCCGACGAACCCGCTCTGCAGATCCCGATCGCTGGAATTTATGGAGTTCGGCACGTTTATCATGAGCGAGAGTCATTCAGACTTGATTTACACTCCTGAATATTGGACCATAGGCTCCGGCAGCGGAGATCCGTGGAACTACTGGGCCCCCCGACATCGCGATACCGGGAACTTTCTGTTCTCCGACGGCTCTGTCTCCAGCAGGACGATCGATGAGTGGATTACCAACGAAGGTGACCTGACGCCTGGCGATACGCCCGGATCGTTGTGGGGTTCTCGCCAGCGGCCGTAGCGCAGCCCCGCATCATCGGTAGAGCGACATTAACAAAACCAAGGTAAAAATGATTGCCAAACAGATCAAAATGAGCGTCGGATTGTTGTTGGGCTTGAGCCTGACGTGGACGGCAATCCCGGCGGAGACCCTGACTATCCAGCCGCTGATCCATTACCCTGACCCGGAGTACAATCCCGATCCCGACCCGAACGCACCGTGGTTCACGGTGGCCGCCGGCACCTGTTCCGTCTTTCACGGCTACCGCACCTCGCTCAACGGGACCCTCACCTATGATTACGAGGCGGCGGTGCCGGGCGTCTACAAGATCGGCTTCGAGTGGTTCCATCTCGACGGCGGTGCCGAGAGCGATATCGAGTTTCAAATCGACGGTTTTGCCAAAGTGAAGGTCAACTCCCAGGATACGCCCCAGGGCACAACCAAGGGCCGGGCCTGGCATTACTCTGAGCACTCACTGACGGCAGGCACGCACGAAATGAAACTGATCGGTACCCGGGGAGATAACGGCTCGGATGCCTACCTGTACTTCTTTCGCATCGAACTGGTCAAAACGCTGGACCCGGTGGAAGAGGGAACCAGGATCGAGAGAGCGGAAGCAGCCCGCCGGGCGCAGAACAGGAAAGCAGACACCGTGGCGGACCGTGCCCTCACGAAGCTGATCAGTGAGGGCCCCGGCAAAGAGGCGAAAAAGTCGGCAGGCGTGGAGGCCGGGACCGTCGAGGGATTCCCCTATCTCCGGAACGACAAGGTCGCTTACCTGTGGTCGAGGCCAGAGAAGGGCGGAGGCTTGTTGAGGATTCGCGACCTCGAGTCGGGCCATGAACTCCTGGAGGGGGAGGAGTCGGAAGCGACCTGGTGGCAGGTCGAGGCAAAGGGAAAAAAGGGACAGAGTTCCATTCATCGCAATGAGGGGGTTCCCTGTGAGATCGATTTTGAGGCCGTTGGCGGCGAGGCAACGCTCTCTCTCAGGTGGCCGGGCAAAATCTCGGTGCAGACAGAAACCCGGCTGGCGGCAGGTGAGAGTCTTGCCCGCTCCCGGATAAAGATCGAGGTCCGGGACCAAGGACTGGGATTGAAGACCGTGAATTTCCCGCTCGTCGAGGGGATCCTGGCGCTCTCCGGCGGCGCTGATAACGATCAGGTGCTGACGACGCACCGGGTGGGAAATCTCGAGGCATCGCCGCTCGTCTCCGGCGACCCCCTGGGGTTCATGTATCCGGGCGGAGCGATGCAGTTCACGACCCTCATGGGAGACGGACGGGGGCTCTACTTCGCCGAGGAAGACGCTCGGGCCAACCGGAAGCGTTTCGACTGGACTCCAGACGCCGAGCGCGGCACGTTGACGTTGACCATCTCGCATCCCGTGCTGAACTGGGGGGCGAAGGAGCTGGTGGCCGGGTATGAGAGCCCCGGAGACCTGGTGACGGGGCCGTTCCAGGGGGACTGGTTCGACGCCGCGCGGATCTACCGCAAGTGGGCCTTGACGGCGCCATGGTGCAGGAAAGGCACGATTCACCAGCGGCAGGATTACCCCCGGTGGCTTGCCGAGCTGGGCTACTGGGCGAGCCACCCCCTGAAACAAGAGGGGGATATCGACGAAGCGTTCGAGACGCAGGCGTTCTTCGATCTCCCGATATCCATCTGCAAGGATTACCGCAATGGCATGGGGGCGTATTTTCACGACAACAATCCCGAGTATCTGCCGCCAAGGCTCGGGTCGAAGGTTTACGCACAACTCGTGAAGGATCTGCAGGCCAAGGGCGTACGAATGGTGCCCTACGTGATCGGCTATCTGTGGAACACGGCGACGGAAAGCTATCGGATGGAAGACGCCGAGCGCCGGGGCGGCATTTTGATTGAACAGGGCATCGTACCGGTGACCTGGGCGGGTAGCCATGACCTGTCGGCAGGGATGTGCCCCGCCACGACGATCTGGCGAAAGAAGCTGCTCGACCTCTCGAAGGAACTGGTCGGGAAGTACGGCGTTGACGGCATCTACTTCGACTACTTCACCAACCACACGGAAGACTGTTTCAACACCGATCACGGGCACCCGATCGCCGGCGGCGACTTCTGGTCCAGCGGCGTACATGGCCTGTACGAGCAGGTCCGCCGGGAGTGCAAGAAACTGAATCCCGAGCTGATGCTCTGCGGGGAGGAATCAGCGGAGTG
>JASLZG010000227.1 GCA_030754995.1 Lentisphaeria bacterium | reverse complement strand
CGTCGCCGCTGACCAACGTTGTGCATACATTGGTGGTGGAGGCAGATCCCGATGACGGGGATTACAACGACCACCACGAACATTTGAAAAACGGTTACGTGCCGATGTCGCCGCTGGTCATGTCCAGCATGTAGGGGTGGTTGACGAAGTAGAACTCTGCCTCGGGCCGGATGGCAGTGATCATGCACATGCCGCTCAGCCGTTCGGCCAGGTCCACGGCCGCATTGGCGGCCGGCGTAATCGGTGAGTGGATGCCGGAGATACAGTTGCCCCCGATGCCCACCGCCTGGCCGCGTCCGGTCACGTGGATCGCCGTGTCGACGACCTCGGCGCCCCAGCGCAGGGGACTTGCCGCGCCCATGAAACAACTTATCTGGTGATTGTCCCGCACTTCTTCCTGCCCCCAGGCGGCGGCAAAAAGGTCGTAAACGTCGTCATAGAGTTCCGCGCCGATCTCCCAGCACAAGCCGGGAAAGCGGCCCAGCCCGCCGCCGCCGCCTTTGTCACAGTGGATCATGCGATTGCGATAGCAGATCAAATCACGCATGCCATGTGGAACGTCCGGATCGGCGACGAGGGCGCCGGCGCCGTCGATATTCGGCATGGCCTGAACCAGGCGTGGATAGTCAACCAGGTCGCGCGGCGTGCATTTGCGATGCTTGCCGGCGCGATAATCCCAGACCCGCTCGCCGCCGGCATCAGCGGTAACCGTGAACGTCCCGGGCGTGTACGGCCGGCGGTCCCAGCTGCCCGGGCAGTGGGTGACGCGGTCGCGAACCATGCTCTCCGGAAACCTGGCGATGCGCTTGTCCTGATCGACCCTGGCGTCAGTGGCTTCAAGGATCTGCCGCATCCGCTCGCTGTCGATCTGCACCCCGGTCTTTTCGAGGATGACCAGGCTGGCCTGGTATATCTTCTCGAGATCCTCGCAGCTCCAGGGCTGTAACAGGCCGTGCAGCGATCCCATTGCTCTTACTCCGGGCTCGAGTGAATGGCCAATGACGAAAGAAGCCGGAAACCCGGAGGACATACGTGTCGGGCCCGGCAGAATCGCGGCGGAATCCCCCGCCTGCCGTGGGGTCGTCGGCTCAGCACCACCGCCCACCGCCGTCCCGGTTCACTGGACGCGGCGAGTCCGGTTTCTGGCTTCGGCACGCGGTATTCAATTGGGCCTGGGTATTTCGTCATTCGTCATCGGACCAACGGTAAGCCTGGGTCGCCTTGATCATGGCGACGATGTTTTCCGGCGGCACATCGCCCTGGACGACGTGTGTGGCCGAGACAATAAGCCCGCCTTGCTGGCCAAGTATGTCGATGACCCGGGTCGTCTCGGCATACACCTCTTCGGCCGTGGCGTGGTTGAGCAGTTCGACCTCGTCGATGGCGCCGTGGAAAGAGAGCCGCTGACCGAACCGGGGATACAGCTCTTCCGGTGTCATGCCGGTTGCCTTGGTCTGGACGGGGTCCAGGAAATCCAGGCCGATTTCAATAAGGTCATCGATCACCGGGACAATGGCACCGTCCGAATGATACATCGTCTTGAAGCCCATCTCCTTGAACGGGGTTATGAGCTTGGCGGTGAACGGTTTTATCCGCTCGCGCCAGAGGTCCGGGTTCAAGAGCATCTGGCGTTGTTCGCCAAGATCGCCGCCGGAGTAGATGACGTCGATCATGCCTTCGGTTGCCGCCAGGATACGTTCAGCCCGGGCACTGTAATAGCCCTGGACCTTGCGGCAGATCGCTTCCGCCAGCTCCGGCGCCGTGTGAAGATCGATCAGGAACTGTTCCATGCCGCGCATGTACCAGGGCGATTCGAAGGCGCCCCCGACAAACAGGACGGCGCACCGTCGTTCCTTGGAATGGGCGCGCTCGATCAACTCCGGCACCGCCTCATAGTCCCACCAGTCCAGGCTGGGCCAATCATAATTCTCGATGTCGTCAACGGTTGTTGCCGTGGCCAGGGGATGGTAGGAGAACTCGAAATACAGGTTGGTCAGCGTTTGTGCGCGCTGGTATTGGATACCCCAGAAATCTGTTCCCTCTCCTCCCAGCATGGGCGTGGCCTTGTCCTTGGGGCCGATAAAGGGCACGGGGACCCAGCGAACATCCACATCGAGCTCGTCCAGTACGTTATTGAGCAAGTTGTCGGATTCGGGCAACTCCAGATGCACCCGCATCGATTCCAGTGCCTCCGGCGTGAATCTCAGGGATGTTGCCGGGCGATCTGTCCTCGTCCTCTCACCTGCCGCTAGTACGCGCTCCTGACTATTCATCTGAACCCTCCCGGGCCCGCCTCGCCGTTCCGTTTGCTTGCTCAACGAGGGCGGCGAATGCCGCCGCTTTCACACCTGCCGACTGGGGCAGAAACCGTAACCTGGCGCGGACGGGACCACAGTCACAATACTCGAACGGACCGGACATGAAAAGGGCGGTTCCCTGGTTTTGCAGAGGTGACAAGGCAGCATGCGGGATACCCCGTAGAGCCGCACCACGGGGCCAGCCGGTGGCCTTGGCATTCTCGAGCCTCACCAGTCCCGATGCGGCAAGCGAGGCCAGAAGGGAAAAGGTGGGTGGGGCCGGAAAGAATCTCCGCAACAGCGTATGGATGTTCATGGTTGTTGGGGTTTCAGCTTTCAGAGAGGTGCGGCGGCCGGCGTTCACCGATTGGCATTCAGGGTTCAGTCGTTCGGGGTCCCGTGATGCGTTGCAGTTAGGGACGTGGTGATTGCCCGAAAGCTGAAACCCGGGTCCTTCATCATACCAGCGGGTTTTGATTGTCGTTGTCAAGCGGATCGCCCGGTGCGAGTGAATTGAAATAGTCATTGGGCAGGATGTTCTGTTCGCCGTTGAACGTGCTGCCATCGGGCATGAATGCGGCGGTCATGGCCATGCGCCGGCCACGGGTCATGTTGGGGCCGGCGCCGTGTGCGACCAGCCCGTTGTGGAAGCCGCAGTCGCCCGCCTTCATCGGCACCGGTACGGGATCGATTCCGGTCATCTGCGGGTAGGTCTCGAAGATGCCGTTCATGTCCATGCCGATGGGCGTTACCTCGAATCCCGCCATCTTGTGCGAGCCCGGAAGAAACCACAAACAGCCGTTTTCGAGCGTTGCATCGTCCAGTGCGATCCAGACAGATATCGAATCGTGTGAATGAAAGGACCAGAACGGATTGTCCAGGTGGTAGGCGGTCGGGTTGGCAAACGGCCCCTTGATCAGGGCCTGATCGCACCAGATCCGCATGGCGTCGACGCCGGCTAAACGCGCCGCCATCTGCCCGAGCCCGGTGGCACGGGTGTAGCGCTTGACCGTGTCGTTGATGCGCCAGAGATTCAGGCGCTGGGTGAACACCTTGTCGTAGAAACCGTCGCCCTCGAGCCACTCGAGCCCGTCGGCGATCTTGTTTTTGCCCATCGTCGAAATCGCCTCGAGTACGGCGGTTTCGAGCTCCCCGACTTCGTCCGCAGTCAGCAGGTCGGGGAAGAAAAGGAAGCCGTTCCCGCGGTACTCGTTGATCTGTTCCGGGGTGAGTGCGGTTCGCATGATGGCAGGGAATGGATAATGTTTGGTGTTCACCCGTTGCGGGCGCAAGGGCGCAAGGGATCCTGAATCGCCAAACATATTACGTGGAATTGACATGGAAAGCAAAATGATTCGAAAGTCCTGCCGTCTCGCCGGCATCAAGATCGGCTTAATCTGTAAAGACAAGGTGTGGGGCATCGAATACATCGACTCGCCCGGGGGCGGTACGGCGAAGGCCAACGACTATGTCCACCGCCCTTTCGCCCTGTCGACCCGTGAGTTTCAAACCAGGCACGGGGCGTGTGAGACCATTCATCAACTGCGCTGCATCGGCTTTGAACCGGGCTACAGCATGAGGTCGGTCGGGCCGCCCCGGATCGTTGCCGGCAAGAAGATTGTGTTCAGGTACCGGGACAAGGCAACGGGCCTGCAGGTTGTCACCACCTACAGGCGCGCCGGCAGGGGCGCCGTGCTCCACGCCGAGGTCACGGTCACGAATCGCGGCACCAGGCCGGTGACCATCGATCACCTCTCCCCGGTGTTCCCCGGGCTGAGCACGGTGGGCAACAACGATTGGGTGGAGAACATGCACATCCACTTCGCCCGCAACGCCTGGAACGCCGAAGCACAATGGTATGACAGGCTGATCTGCGAGGAGGGTATGAACGCCCAGTACCTGGGCGGGGATTTGTCGACCTTCTTTCGGCTCGAATCGCTCGGCAGCTTCTCCTCCGGTCGCTATTTGCCGATGGCGGTTCTCGAAGACCGGGGTGCCGGAAAATCTTATTATTGCGAGATTCGCTACTCCGGCTCGTGGTCGATGGAAGTGGGCGCCCAGGGCGGCCGTTTCTACATGCTGCCGGCCGGCCCGACAAGAACAGACGGGCAGTTCTGGAAAACACTCGCGCCCGGCGAATCAGTCGATTCGGTGCCGATCGCCTTCGGTGTGACCGGCGGCGGGTTCAACGAGGCGATCGCCGAGCTCACCAAATATCGCCGCGCCGATCTGCGGCCCACCTGCAAGGCGGACAAAAAACTGCCCGTCATCTTCGACGACTACATGAACTGCCTTTTGGGTGACCCGACCGAAGCCAAGGAGCTTCCGGTTATCGAAGCCGCCGCCGCCGCCGGCGCCGAGTATTACGTCCTCGACGCGGGATGGTCAGCGGGCCTTCGAGAAAACTGGTGGACTGCGGTGGGTGAGTGGCGTGAAAGTCCCGACCGCTACCCGAGTGGCCTGAAGTTCATCATGGACACAATTCGGGCCAAGGGCATGGTCCCCGGCATCTGGCTCGAGATCGAGGTGATGGGGGTTGACTGTCCAATGGTGGACAAGCTGCCCGACGACTGGTTTTTTCAGCGCGGCGGCGCGCGCGTCATCGCGGCGAACCGGTATTTTCTTGATTACGCCAACCCTGCGGTGCGCCGGCATTGCCACGCCATCGTCGACCGTCTGGTCGCGGACTATGGCATCGGCTACCTGAAGATCGACTACAACATCAACCATCGCGAAGGTAATGAAGCGGGCTATGAAAGCCCCGGTGCCGGTCAGGTCGCGCATCTTGCCGGCTTGTGTCAATGGTTTGATGAGCTGCGCGAAAAATATCCCGACCTGATCGTCGAGAACTGTGGTTCCGGCGGCGGCCGGATGGATTCCGGCGTGCTCGAGCACGTCCATCTGCAGAGCACGACGGACCAGGTTCATTACCTGAGGATGCCCTCGATCACTACGGGCTCGCTCACTGCGGGAGTCCCCGAACAATTGCTCCAATGGTCGTATCCATTGGAGGATTCAGACCTGGAGAACGTGGCGTTCTGTATCATGTTCGGCATGCTGTCCCGCTTTGACCTCGCCGGACAGATCGACAAGCTCGGCAAAGGCGGCACCGAACTGGTGCACGAGGGCATCGCCTTGTACAAGACGTATCGCCGCGACATTCCCAGGATGATCCCGTTTTTCCCGGTCGGCACCTCGTTGATTCACGATAGTGAAGGCTTCGTCGTGGCGGGCCTGAAAAAGGAGAACCATGCGCTCGCCTACATCATGGTCTACCGGCTGGACGGCAACTGCCGGGAGATCGAAATCCCCCTGGAGGGGTTCGAGATGAAACAGGTGCGGGCAGCGATTCTCTACCCGTCGCAACGACCGGGCAGCGTAAGGAAGTCACGACGGGGAATCAAGGTAACCCTGCCCCGCAATCGCACCGCGAGATTGATCCGCGTGCAGCGGTTGCCGTAGAATGGCATTTGGCCGGGCGCTTGCAAGTGAACGAACGATGCGGCGCCCCTTTGAGGAGTGCCGCAATGAATCGCAACCAAACCCGGGGTTGCCGGGTTGCTCCCTGGAGGGGGGCATCAACCAGGGGCACCGCGCCACCGGGAAGGCCGGTCACGCCCCGGCCGGCT
The DNA here is from genome assembly GCA_030754995.1 of Lentisphaeria bacterium. GTDB lineage: Bacteria > Verrucomicrobiota > Lentisphaeria > JABSQK01 > CAJWLW01 > CAJWLW01. The sequence goes on along the minus strand of JASLZG010000227.1, from coordinate 2,098 downwards.
CGCCGAGGGCGGTGAACTCTTCGAGGATGGCTGCGGCGTTGGCGGTCGGCGTTTCCGGCTGCAGGTCTTTCGCTCCGGCCAGGATGTAGCCACCGCCCTGGCGCATATGTGCCGCCAGCCTTTTGATCTCCGTCCGCAGCTCCTGCGGCGTGCCATTCGGGATAATGCTCTGGGAGCCCAGGCCGCCCCAGAAGGTCAACTGCTCGCCAAAACGATCCTTGAGCGTGTACGGGTTCATTTCCCGGGCTTCCGACTGGATAGACTCGAGTACGTCAAGTCCGATCTCGATCATGTCGGGAACCAGGTCGATGACCGACCCGCACGAGTGATGAAGCACGAACTTGCCGGACGCTTTCGCCTTGGCGTACAGCCTGGCATAATGCGGCTTGAACACCTCGCGCCAGCGTTCCGGCCCGATGATCACGCCTCGCTGATCACCCCAGTCGTCGCCGAAGAAGATGCCGTCCACGGGGAAACCCAGGAGATGATCGAGCAGCTTGTCGAAATGCTCGGCAACAGCCGCGATGAGGTCGTTGAAGAACGCCGGCTCGCTGGCGGCATCCATCAGGACATTGGCAAACCCGCGCAGGTCCCAGCTGCGCTCGAAGAGCCCGAACCCGGGGTACAGCACGGTGAAGCAGTCGCTGTTCTCGGCGAGCGCCGCGTGCACGTCCTGGTCCCACTCCGCAGGGAAGAGGAATTCCGGTTCGGGAAAGGTGTAGCCGCGAAGGGACGGTTTCTGGAGCGCGGGTTCCTCCAGGTGCACCGGCCGCAGGTCGGTGCGCCACAGCGACCCGTAGTGATTCCGGCGCAGGGCCGGCCCTTCTTCATTGGTTTTGCGGCCGTCCTCGAGCAGGCCGACCCGGACGATGTAGTTGCGATAGCGCTGTCGCCACTCGTTGCTGCCGTAGTTTGCGTCCAGGCGTTCCGGTATATCACTGGCACGGTCCCAGCCGAACGAGTACGGGCAAAGCGGTGTTTCTTCGTGGTTGATGGCGGCAATTACCGTTGCTCTGCGGTCGATGGTCATAGGGGCTCCTTGGTCATTCCGTTGCCAATCCATACAGGTCGCGGTCGCGCCGGTGCGACCGCATGTTGATGGCGCCCGGCGCCGCGCCATCGAGGTGGCTCACCTGTCCGGTCACGTCATTTCCTGAAGAACCTTTCAGGCAACCGCCGTTCACCACCGGAGCCGCTCACCAATCGGCATAGCAAACGTACCGCGCCAGGCCGCCATTGTCCATGGCCAAACCTCGGCGGTGCCTCTGCGGCCTCCTGCAACACGCACACTTTCCGAAGAAGTGTGCGACCCTTTGCAACTCACGGTGCCGTACGGCCGCCGAGGTTGTCCACCTGTCCGGGCGGGGCAAACAGGATCTGTCGACGGGTTTGCTCCGTGTCGGTAACCGCTTGCGCAAAGGCCGTGCAGATTGGCTCGAGTTTGTTCACGTCAACCTCGCCGGTGAATCGTTCGCCGCTTTTTGCGGCCAGGATCAAGGGCCCTTTGTAATGTACTGAATACGGCTTTTGAACAAAGGTCTTGTTGCGGACCGGCCTGGTTCCCCCGGCCAGCTCGCCGAACAGCTTCCAGGTGCTCCGTCCCGCAACTGGCAGGTTCAACCACTGACCCTCGGGTTCGATCACCACCTGCTCGCTTTCCGCCCGCAACTCCCTGATCCAGCTCGGCACAAACAAGGAAACCCGGTCGATCTCCTGCTGCGCAGCCGCCACGGGTGCGATCCGAACCTCTGCCGGGACGTCAAACGGATACGAAGAGTCGATGACCAGGTGAATGCCCCTGCCGCTTGTCTCACCCGGCAGCAGGAAAGGCAGCAGCAGTGTCCGCTCCTCTGCGGCCAGACAGTACTGGGTCATTCGGGACAGGCCTTCGCCGCCCCGCATCGTGCAGCACCAGTGAGCTTCCAGGCAGGTGTATCTCAGTTCATCCTGGCCATCCGTACCCGGACAATTGTCGAGGCCGAAGCCGCCGTTGAACCGCTGTCCGTGGGCGAGTCCGTTGAAGTAGATCAGGTGCGCATCCTCCAGGAACCGGTCATTGCCGGTATGCCGCCACAGTTCCATGGCGACCATGAGTGAA
>JASLZG010000226.1 GCA_030754995.1 Lentisphaeria bacterium | reverse complement strand
CGCCGGCTTGCCCGGCCACGACGGCGAAGGTGGCGGAAAGATCAGGCTTGACGTTGCCATCGAGGCGGGCGGAAAACCAGCCGGCTTCGACGGCGCCATGGATCCTGGCGCCGATAACGCGGATCGGCGGCATCGCCGGGGCACGGCTGCTGTTTGTGCTCATCAACTACAGGTACTATGCGGAGAACCCCGCCCAGATCATCCGTATAGACCAGGGCGGGCTGGTGTTCTACGGCGGCTTCTTCGGCGCCTTCCTGAGCACCGGGTGGCTGGTGCGCCGCTACAAACTGCCGTTCTGGACGATCGGCGACATCTTCGCCCTGGCGATTCCGGCCGGCCAGGCGGTCGGCCGAATGGGCTGCCTGGTCAACGGCTGCTGCTTCGGACATCCGACCGAGTCCGGGCCGGCGATTCAGTATACGAACCAGGCCGTCGAGGTGATCATCAACGCCCAGAAACAGCGGGGCGAACTGAACCCCGATGGCTTCGATACGCAATGCCTGCCGGTGGTGCCGGCGCAAATCTACCAGGGCCTGATTAATGTCGGTATTTTCGTTGCCCTGCTCGTCGCGGCCCGCCACGTCAAACGGCCGGGCCGGCTGTTCGCACTCTTCATGATACTCTACGCCGCGGCCAGGTTCTTCAATGAATTCAACCGCGGCGATTATCTGACCTATCATTTCGGCCTGACCCCGGGCCAGGTGATTTGCCTCTTCGTGCTGCCCGCCGGTATCGCACTGTTCTGGCATCTCGGGCGCCGCAAGGCCAACGAAGACGTGCCGGCAACGGACTCAGGACATTAACCGACCAGCAAATCATGTCCCAGATTAACCAACTGATCGTCCCGGAAGAGGCCGCCGGCCTGCGTCTCGACCGCTTCCTGGCACTCTCTTTCGAGGAGTACTCCCGCAGCTACCTCACCCGCCTCATCGATCACGGCCGCGTTACCCGCAACGGCGCAACGACACGCAAACGCGACAATGTCGCTGCCGGCGATGAAGTCGCCGTCGACTGGCCGCCGCCGGAACAGCTGCAGCTCGACTCGGAAGCCATTGACCTGCCGATCCTGTTCGAGGACGAGGATGTCCTGGTCATCGACAAACCGGCCGACCTCGTCGTCCACCCCGGCGCCGGCACGCAGTCGGGCACCCTGGTCAACGCCCTGCTCGGATACGACCACGACAGTTTCACGGAAATGACCGACGACGCCGCGCGCCCCGGCATCGTCCACCGTCTCGACAAAGACACCTCCGGCGTCATGATCGTCGCCCGCAACCCGGTTGCCAGGGACCGCCTGAGCGCGGCGTTCGCCGAACGCCAGGTCGAAAAGATCTACCTGGCAATCACCGCCGGCGCCCCGGCCGCAGACAGCGGTGAAGCGCGTTCCCCCATCGGCCGACACCCTAAGCATCGCAAGAAAATGGCAGTCGTCGAACGCCACGGCAAGAACGCTGTTACCTCGTGGAAGGTCCTCTCTCGCAGCGCCGAGGCCGCCCTGCTGCAAGTGCAGCTGGAAACCGGGCGCACCCATCAGATCCGCGTCCACCTCGCCCATGAAGAGTTGCCGATTGTCGGTGACTATCTTTACGGCAGCAGCCGTTGCACGATCGAGGCACCGCGGCAAATGCTGCACGCATGGCGGCTCGGCATCCGCCATCCGCGCACCGGGGAACTGCTGGCGTTTGCCGCGCCGGTGCCCGACGATTTTACCGCCGTCGCACGCCGCCTGGGCCTTGAGCCGCCGGAATAAATTATGCAAGCAGCCATCGACCCGACTAAAGTAACCGGCCTCTTCGGCGGCACCTTCGACCCGGTCCACAACGGCCACGTCAACATCGTCACCGAAACCCTCGCCCGGACCGCCATCGAGCAGATCATCGTCATGCCGGCAGCAACTCCGCCGCATAAACTGGGCGCCGCAATCTCGCCTGGACCCGACCGCACCGCGATGCTGCACCTGGCGTTCGACACCCGGCCGGGCGTCATCATTTCGGAGCTCGAGCTGAACCGCGACGGGGTATCCTACACCTGCGATACCGCCGCACTGCTGCAGGCACAACTCGAACAGCAGCTGCACTTGATCATCGGTATGGACAGCCTCTGTGAACTGGCCACCTGGAAAGCGGCAGGGTCGCTCGTGCGCGACTACAGGTTCGTGATCTGCCGCCGCCCGGGCGTCGCACCGCCATCAGCAGAGGAGGTCGCCCGGCATTTCGATGCCGCCGCGGCCGCCGAACTCACCACGGCGATCATCGAGGCGCCGGAGATCGATGCAAGCTCCTCAGAACTGCGTGCCATGCTGCAATGCCGCGACAAAGCAGCAAACCACTTTTTACCTGCACCCGTGTTCGACTATATTAGCGCTCACGATTTATACCGCTGAAGGAGCAGTGTTTCCATGGAATCACGAGAGTTCGCCGACTGCTGCATCGAAATCTGCCAAGACCGCAAGGCGGAAAACGTCGCCTGCTACGACGTCAGAAAAACCTCCATCCTCACCGATTACTACGTCATCTGCAGCGGCAACTCCGACACCCATATCCGGGCGGTTATGAATCATCTGAGCAAGGCGTTCAAGGATCAGGGGATCCATCCGAGAAACGTCGACGGCGTCCCGATCAGCCATTGGATTGTCATGGATTACGAGGATGTCCTGATCCATATCTTCAGCTGCGAGACGCGCGAACATTATAAAATAGAAGCACTGCTGCAAGCCGATCAACTCATCTACGGCGAGCGTACAGTCGCTGAGGAACCGACCGAGAAACCGTGAATACTGCACCACCCCTCCTGCCGCTCGCCATCGCCGTCATCAGCCTGCTGCCGGGAACCACGGCACCGGCGCAGCAGCAACCGCTGCCGGCGGCACCGGAGAAACTCGTCGTCCTCTCCTACAACCTCAACAACTACGCCACCAGGCAGAGCCGGCGCGACGACAAGGCGTACGCCGCCACGGCCCGAATCATCGCGGCGGTCGATCCGGACATCATGGTCCTGTCCGAGATCGCCGGTGAAGCCGGCGTCGAGCGCTTGCAAGGTGACCTCGCCGCCGCCGGCCGCCACTATCCCTACGCCACCGTCGTCAACGCCGCAGACACCAACCGTAAACTCGCCGTACTCGCGCGCTTCGTGCCGGTGCGCGTCGCCCACGACACAACCTCGACCTACCAGATCAAGGAGCGGACGCAGCCGGTCAAGCGCGGCTTTGCCTACTGCGTTTTCAGGTTCGCCAACGACTACGAACTCCACATCGTCGGGGCGCATCTCAAGTCGAAAGTGTTCAACACACTTGGTCAGACCGACATGCGGCGCTACGAGGCACGGCAACTGCGCTATCACGTCGACACTATTCTCAAATCCGATGCAGGTGCCAACGTGCTCGTCGTCGGCGACCTCAACGACTCACCCGATTCCTCGTCGATCAACACACTGATGAAACGCCGCGCCGGCGCCGGCAAGCGCCTCTACGATCTGCGCCCAGTCGACGAAACGAAGGCCAGCTGGACCCACATCTGGTGGCGGGCTGATGCCTACAGCCGCCACGATTACACCCTGGCATCGTTCGGGCTGCTGCCGGAGGTCGACTTCGGGGGGTGCATCATTCCCACCTTTCCTGATTGGGCAACATCGTCGGACCACCGCCCGCTGATCACCGTCCTCCAACCCCGCAACCGGACGGCGCCGCAAGTGCTGAATCATTTCGAACGCTCGATCTTCATGCCCCCTTCCGCCGATGCCGAGGAACCGGCTGCCGGCACACGCAAACCGCAACGCGAGGATGACAAATGACTCCGAAAGCAGCAAAGCTCCGGCAGATTCTGGAACAACCCGACATCCTCGTGCTGCCCGGCGTCTACGATTGCGTCGGCGCCAAACTCGTCGAGCAGGCCGGATTCGACGCGGTCTTCACCAGCGGCTTCGGAGTCTCCGCCGCGGCCCTCGGCAAACCGGACTACGGATTCCTGACAGCCACCGAAATGATGTACGCGGCCAGCCGCATCACGGCCGCCGTCGAGATCCCGCTCGTCGCCGATATCGACACCGGCTACGGCAATCCACTGAATGTCTACCGCACCGTCACCGAGCTCGTGCGCCACGACATCGCCGGGTTCATTCTCGAGGACCAGGAGTGGCCAAAGAAATGCGGCCACTTCGCCGGCAAACGTGTCATCCCGATGGCCGAACACGTCGAGAAAGTGCGGGCCGCCGCGGAGGCCCGCGGCGACAGCGGCCTGGTGATGATCGGCCGGACCGACGCCCGCGCCCCTTGCGGCCTCGACGAGGCGATCGCCCGCGGCCACGCCTACTACGAAGCCGGTGCCGACATCGTCTTCATCGAGGCGCCGCAGAACATCGAGGATTTGCAGACCATCGCCGATGCATTCGAAGGCATCCCGCTGTTTGCCAACATGATCGAGGGCGGACGCACGCCCCTGTTGCCGGCCGAAAAACTCCAGGAGCTCGGGTGCAGGATCGTTGTCTATCCGCTTTCCGGACTGTTCAGCGCCGCCGCCGTCATCGGCGCCTGCCTGCAACATCTCCGCGAACATGGCACGACCGAGGGATTCGAAGGGCCGATCCTGAGCTTCAGCGAATTCGAGCAGGTCGTCGAGGTTGCCAAATACAGGGCACAGGAAGACCAGTTCGACCACACCGCGGAATAGGCGGTCGCGAACAACTTTCCCGCCGGTCTGCGGGTCGGCCAGGGTACCGCCGCCCATGGCCGGTTTCGGTAATCCCCGCGGCCACGTCACGGCCACAGCTGCCCGCTGCCGGATACCTGCCGTCCGGCGGCGGCGGCATGGTTATCGTCGGTTCTGACTGTAAGTTTCCAGCTGGGAACCGGAATATCACCTGTGCGAGGACACTATAGACCATGGCAAAGCCACCGAAAAACGCCATCTCCCCCACCCGCGCCGAAGACTACCCGGAGTGGTATCAGCAGGTCATCCGTGCCGCCGACCTCGCGGAACCTTCCCCCGTGCGCGGGTGCATGGTCATCAAGCCGTGGGGCTACAGCCTGTGGGAAAACATTCAGCGCGTCCTCGACCGCAAGTTCAGGGACACCGGCCATCGCAACGCCTATTTCCCGCTTTTCATCCCGAAGAGCTTCCTCGAAAAGGAGGCCGAACACGTCGAAGGCTTTGCCAAGGAGTGCGCCGTCGTCACCCATCATCGGCTTGAGAAAGGCCCCGACGGCGGCCTCGTGCCCGCCGGCGAGCTCGAGGAGCCGCTGATTGTCCGGCCGACGTCCGAGACGATCATCGGCGCCATGTACGCCAAGTGGGTGCAATCCTACCGCGACCTGCCGATCCTCATCAATCAGTGGGCCAATGTCGTGCGCTGGGAAATGCGCACCCGCATGTTCCTGCGCACCAGCGAATTCCTTTGGCAGGAGGGCCACACCGCCCACGCCACCGGGGCAGAAGCGATGGAGGAAACCAGCCGCATGCTGGACGTCTATGCGGACTTTGCCGAAAACCACATGGCGATGCCCGTCATCAAGGGCGAAAAAACCGCCGCCGAACGCTTCCCGGGCGCCGTCAACACCTGGTCAATCGAGGCCATGATGCAGGACCGCAAAGCCCTGCAGGCCGGCACCTCCCACTTCCTTGGCCAGAACTTCGCCACCGCCTCCGGCATCAAGTACCTGAACGAACACGGCCGCGAGGAATTCGCCTGGACCACGTCCTGGGGCGTCTCGACCCGGCTGATCGGCGGCCTGCTGATGACCCACAGCGACGACGACGGCCTGCTGTTGCCGCCGCGCCTGGCGCCGGCGCACGTCGTCATCCTGCCGGTCATGCACAAGGAGGAAACCCGGGCCCAGGTCCTGCAATACTGCGAAAACCTCGCGGCTGAACTGCGCGGCGCCTCGTACGACGGACGCCCGGTCGAGGTCGAGCTCGATAGCCGCGACCTGCGTGGCGGCGAAAAGGTTTGGCACTGGATCAAGAACGGCATCCCCATCCGCCTGGAGGTCGGTCCACGCGACGTCGAGTCCGACGCCGTCTTCGCCGCCCGCCGTGACCGTTCGCACAAGGACAAGCAGTCCATACCGCGCGCCGAATTCATCGGCAGCGTCGCCGACATCCTGGCCGAGATCCAGGATGGACTGTTCGAACGTGCCGTCGAGTTTCGCGCCGCCAATACTGTCAACATCGACAGCAAGGACGAATTTTACGACTTCTTCACCCCGCAGAACCGGGACAAGCCCGAAATCCACGGTGGCTTCGCCATGTGTCACTGGAACGGCAAGGACGATGTCGAGGAGCAGCTCAAGAACGATCTCAACGTCACCATTCGCTGCATCCCCAACGACGCCGAAGCCGAAGCCGGCACCTGCGTCATCTCCGGCGAACCCAGCCAACGCCGCGTTATCTTCGCCAAATCCTATTAAGTTCGAAGGGCCGGATAGCGGCCCGCGGAATTACGGTTGCTCATTCCTTGTGCAGCCCGAGGATCCGCCGCGCCCAGAGAATCGTGGCACCCCCGTCACCCTGCTTCGACGCTTCACGCATGGCCTCCGTCGGCGGGTGGACAATTTTCCCGACGACGCGATTGAGCAGCTTGCGCACCTCGTCCTTGTCCTTGTCGGACAGATGATCGAGACGCGCCAGGGCGGCTTGGAACTCGTCCGTGGCAATCGCCTCGGCGTTCGCCCGGAAATCGCGGATCGTCGTGCCGGCGTTCGCGGCACGGCACTCATTCACATAGTCCGCCAGCGCCTTGTCAATGATCGCCTCGGCCCGTTCGATTTCGCTCTGCAGCCGGGCACGATTGCGATTGGCCACGCCTTGCAGGTCGTCGATGTTGTGTAAGTACACCTGCTCGATCTCACTGACGTCCGGATCGACATTGCGCGGGACACCGAGGTCGAAGACCAGCAGCGGCCGATCACGCCGGCCGATATGCGCCGCCGCAATGACGGACTCGTCAGTGCCGGCACAGGTTACGACAATGTCCGCCGCCGCCAGGCGCCCCGGCAACGACCCGAGATCTCCCAGTTCAATGCGTTTTTTTGCCGCCCAGGCGGTGCGCGCCTCCGGCTGGCGACTCAGCGCCGTAATGTTGCGGGCGCCGGCCTCACGCATTTCCTCCAGCGTCACCTCGGCAATGTCACCGGTCCCAACCACGACGATCGATGCCGACGCCAGATTATCGAAAACGGCCTGCGCCAGCTGCACGGCCGCACCGGGCACCGAGGCGCGGTACAACTTGAGCGCCGCGTCGGACCGCACCGTTTTCGCCACTTCGAGCGCTTTCTGGAACAGGACATTGAAGCAAGCCTGCGAAGCACCCGCGTGCCGCGCAATCTCATAAGAGCGCTTGACCTGATGATGAATCTGCGTTTCCCCGACAAGCATCGACTCGAGGCCGGAGACGACGCGAAACAGGTGGGCCGCCACCGCCGGACCCCGGTACTGGTATGCAAGGTCCTCAATTATCGACGGGGCCAGCTTATTGCCAACCGCGTTGAAGAAGTCCGCCACCGCCGGTTCGCGGTCAGCGACCCAGTAGAATTCGGTGCGGTTACAGGTCGACAATGCGACGATTTCCCTGAGCTCGAGGTCGGCGCGCAGCTTGGCCAACAGCGAATCAAGCTCATCCAGCTGAAAGGATATCTGCTCGCGCGTATCGACCTTCGCGGCATTGTGATCGACCCCAACCAGCCTCAGCGGGTCGATCAGCGGCGTCTCGCCCGGGGTGTCGCAGATTGATTGTGCAGCGGTATTCACAGTGATTAGTATGGATGAACGCCGCGATGCAACAGGGTACTGGCGAAAAATGCCAGCACCACGCAGACAAATCCCATCGTCCCGGCAACGACGACGGCGCGGTTACAAAAGCCACGGCTGCGACGCACCAGCCAACCGCAGGCGTAGCAGCCGAAGCCGATCAAGGTGAGCCAGACCGTGGGATCGTCGTGCCAGACGCCCGCGGCACGGCCGGCACCGGGAATGCCGACGACCCCCAGCACGATCGCTGCGGTAATCAGCAGCAGCCCCCAGCCGGTCGATGACATGTAGAACCTGTCG
>JASLZG010000225.1 GCA_030754995.1 Lentisphaeria bacterium | reverse complement strand
TTGGCTCCAGTAAAAATTGCCGTAAAATGGCTATGGGATTTTACTATTTTGCCGTGATAACACCGACAGTCTTTCTCCCCCATTTACCGGCAATTTACCGACAGTCTTGAGAATTTTCCGCCACGCTGCTGCCAGCGCCCATGAAATTCACCGCCATTACCGCCGCGATTCCGCCGTCCTCATAGGACCAGGGGAAACTAAGAGCAAGGCCTTGGCAGCCTGTCTCCATAAAATCCCTGCCGAAATGCTGGATCCGCTCGTCATTCCCACTCGCAGATGAAGCCGGGGATTGTGGGCACGACCATTTCCCGATACCCCGCTATTCCCCGTGTCGTGATGTACATGCATGAACCCTTTGTCTTATCTCTCGGACTGTGCCAGCGGTCGTGCTGCATCGGAAAGGCAGAGAAACAACCGCAAGGGCGATGGCGAGTCTCAGCAACTGCCTCCCTGATGCGGGGTGGGAAACATGACGGTTCCTGGGCTGTCTCGGTTGCAACTGTCAGCAGGTTCTCCAAGTCACACCATAATGATATGTTTTTTCCCCGGTTTGGTTGAACTGCTTTGCCTTCTATGATTTTAGATATCAAGCTACCTATATTCACTTTTTCCCTTTCAATTTTTCTAAAACATGTTGTGCAAGATCATCTGTTGCGGCAGTAATTACTGGCAAGTGTTCTTGTTGTCCGAATTCCAAGAATTTTTTTGGACCTAGAGATTTTCCTTGAAGATCTACCATTGCCCCGCCTGCCTCAATTATTAGTGGGTATGCTGCTCCAAATTCTAAGTTTCCTTTTCTTGTGCATTCTAAAGTTAGATCTGCTTCTCCATTTGCTACTCTTACATAAAGTTCAGCTGAAGATCCAGAGTTATAGTATCCATCTTTTCCGGTTATTGGAAAGAATGTGTCTCTTGTGATTTGAAAATGATCGTCAAGGCATATTTTTGATAAACCTGTATGTCTTTTACTTCCTGTTGTTTTTGTACTTGCTGATTTTTCATCTTTGTATGCTGTTGTGCCCATGCCTTTTCCTGCCAAAAAAATCATTCCAGAGGCATGCTCCATAACGCCTCCAGCCACATAATCATCATATGTTGGATTTGTTCCTTTGTAAATTCCAAGCATGGTTGCATATCTTCCGAATATCCTATTGGTTTTGTAAACTGAAGTTCCATCTATTCCATCTAAGGTTCCTAGAAGTTTTGGTGCGTCCCCTATAAAAACTTCTCCGTGTTCTTCAGAATGCACTGAAATTGGAAGATTATCTAGCATTTCTAGTACTGCTTTTTCGCATTCGATATCTCCTAATAGGGATGTATCTCCAAATTTATTTTTTTTAACTTCTTCCAGGCCTTTTTTGCCTAGAAGTGTAAATCTTTGATTAGCACTTTTTAGTGCCATTAGAACTGTGTTGTAGATCTCTTCTGTTTCCATGGAATTTTCCATTCATTAATTAATGGGGTCGAGTTTAGGCCGCGGGAATAGAAGTTGATGTTAACGGTCGGGACGCCTTGACGATGGGCCGCCGATTGGTGGTCGAGCTGGCGATGAGCAGGACACCACCCTCGCCGCGGATCAGAAAGGTCAGTGTGTGAAACTCCGAGAAGCCAATGCCGGCCGGCGCTGGGATTTCGAGCTGCGTGCTGTCGTTCTGGGCGGAGCTGTAGCGGACGGACAACCCGAGTGCACCGTCGTGTGCGGCCGTGGCGCCGTCTTCGAAGTCGGCGACAGCAACCAGGAAGGCAGGCAAGCGGCAGGTTAAGGCGGAATGTGACATCGACAACCAGCGGATGGATGGCAGTCACGGTACGCGAATGTCACGCATAAGACCGTAACCCCCGATCCAACACTTGTCGAATGCCCGCCCCACCCTCTCGGGTTCGCCGCTTACGGAATCAGGCTGCGGATATGGGTCTCACACGCCTCTTTGCTGCCGCCGCCGGGGTCGGCGGGGTCGATGCAGGTGCAGGCATCGAGGGTCGCCGCGACGATCGTATCCACGAGCAGATAAAATTCCGGTAAACTGGTGGGCACAGCGCTGAACTGATTACACGCTTCATCGAGGACTTGGGTCGCAAGATCGGAACAGAGACAGCTGCCGCTGGTCGTGTCGCAGGCATCGCCCACGTTGTCGCCATCGCAATCTTCCTGGCCCGGGTTGTGCGTGTCCGGGCAGTTATCGTCGGGATTGCACGCCCCGTCGCCGTCGTCGTCGCCGACATATGTGATGGTCGTGCCACTAACTACCCAGCAGTCGTCCGGCACGTCGTCGACCAGCGTACCGCTGCCGTCGATGCTGAATTTGGTCACGAAATCAGTCGAACCGCTCAGCCGTCCCGTAATACGGTAGTTGCCTTCCAGAAAGGTGTCCGTGACTACGGTGACCGGCGACCCCGGAGGATCGTGTTCGTAGCGCGGGCCGTTGTCGTCATTCGAGTTGATGCCGATCGGATAGGCGCCCCACCATCCACCCACGCCGCCGGCGGAGGCCGGATCAAGCGATCCCCAGTCCATCGTGATCTCGCTTGACTGGCCCGTACATTGCAGTGTGTTTCCGTTCGCGACCCAGAGATCGCCCGGCGAGTCATCGATCAATGAGCCATCGGCGATGCTGAAGAAGGTCATGTTGAAATTGGTGCATCTGCCGCCGATCTCATAGCTGCCGTCAGCCAGCGAGAGCGACTCGAACGTGGAGGTGAAAAAGGGCGCGTCGCCACAGTGACTGGTGTCTATCGGGTAGACGCCCCAGCGCTCAGACGAAATACCATGGGCGGCCATCGGGTTGCAGGCGTCCCAGTCGATTATCACCAGCGGATTGAAGGTGATCGTGTTACCAGCCACATCCCAGCCGTCGTCGGGCAAGTCATCGACCAGCGTACCGCTGCCGTCGATGCTGAATTTGGTCACGAATGCCGTCGTACCCGTCAGCCGTCCCGCAATGCGATAGTTGCCTTCCAGAAAGGTGTCCGTGACTACGGTGACCGGCGACCCCGGAGGATCGTGCTCATAGCGCGTACCGTTGTCGTCCTTCGAGTTGATGCCGATCGGATAGACGCCCCACCATCCACCCACGCCGCCCGCGGCGGCGGGATCGACAGAATTCCAATCCATGGTAATCTCGCCGGACGCGCCCGTGCATTCCAGGGTGCTGCCGTTTACCGTCCAGAGATCACCCGGCGTGTCGTCCACCAGCGTGCCGTCGACAACGCTGAAATATGTCATGTTGAAATTGACACATCTGCCGCCGACCTCGTAGTCGCCGTCAGCCAGGGAGATTGTTTCGACAGTGGATGTGTAATAGACTGACCCGAAAGTTCCCCCGCAGTGACTGGTGTCTATCGGGTAGACGCCCCAGCGGTCGGATGAAATGCCGTGGGCCGACATCGGGTTGCAGGCGCCCCAGTCGATGGTGATCGAAGCGGCTTGTGCCGGGTTGACGATTGTAAGAAGGAATGCCACGACAAAGGTCACGGCAAATGAATTGCGCCAAAAGTTTTTGGACTGCATGAGTTTTGCTCCTCAAATTAATTTGGGATTTGCCTGATCCACAACTGCCACAAAGGCTAATAGTTAGCCTTGCCGTATTATGGTCTACAAAATTTTTAGGACAATTGCAAGGACTTTTTACTCCCCCCCCCAAAAAATCAACAGTAATGCCAAGAAACTCGTCAAGCCGTCACCCAGATCGGACTGGTCCAGGCGCGCTGACCGTTGCGCTGTTCGATGCGCACGCGATAATTCGCCTCCGCCGTCAGCGGTGTGTCATCTTCGAACTCGAGCTCGGCGGTGTAGGCCGCCGCCGGCATCGTACGATGCAGCTTCGCCTTGAATGCCAGATGGTGATAGATGTCGTTACGCTCAGGTGAGCCGGGCGCCATGCCGACCTTCTCTTTCAGCATCGCGATGCACTCGTCCTTGTACCATATTTCCCGGCTTTCCGCAGCGAACTCGGCGACGGTCCCCGTTTCCTGAAGTCCGTTCAGCTCAAGCCGCATGGCCGCGGCAGGATCGGCTTCGAATTCGAAATTGAAGGCATTCTGCACGGGCTCGCCGACGTTCGCGGTCGAGGTTCGCAATTGGAACACGGCGGTGTCCTGACGCAAATCCGGCAACGTCGTTTGCGGGGAGATCCAGCAGGGATCGGCGCCGAGCATCTGTCCGCCGTCGACCGTCAAGCGGCCCGCCCACTCCCGCGTCATCACGGGTACCACGGCATCGCGCGCGCCCCAGCCGCATTCGATTCGCATCTTGAACCGGCTTCGCGTCCCGGGAAACTGCCATGTTCCCTGGTGACATTGGGTATGGATCACCTGCCCGTTGCGCAGAATTTCGATCCGGTCCAGGGCGTCGCAGCCGGTCACCGCCACCTGGATCCGGCGGGCGCCCGAAGCCTTGAGCATGCTGCCCATTGGCTGGTCATCGAGTTGAAAGTCGACGGCAATCCGGTCGCCCGTGACTCCGTACACTCGACGGCTGCGGAATGCTTCCCACAGGGCGTCGCGCGTCAATTCCGGCGCGAGACAGGCCATGCTGCCGTGATTGTAATGCCCCGGCATTTCGCCATTGTTGTCGGTCGAACATATCGCGCCGATGCGATAGCCGCGGTCGAGGGCCGCCTGATAGTTGCCGCCGCCAAAACCGGGGCCCATGTGGGAGTTGACCCGCATGCGAACCCATTCCTCGTCGGTCTCCGATGAACCGTGCGCCGAATACACCTCACTGAACGGGGACAGGCGTTCGTCGTAGACCGACCAGTCACGGCCGCGCACCCCCGGCCGGTACCAGGTGTGGTGCGGGATGGCAATGGCATCGTGATCCCGGAGGGCCGCATACAGGTCCGCCAGCTTGTCGACATGAAAAATCGGCAATCCCTCGTTTCGCGAAAACACGTTGTGATCGCCGGACGAACCGTCGCCCTGCCATTCATAACCGGGAAACGTGACGAAGGCGCCAGGATCATTGCATTCGGCGGTGGCGCGCTGAACTTCACCCCATTCGCGTTCGTACCGTTCCTGCGGTTTCCAGCCTTCCAATCCGATTCGACAGCCCCCCTGCAGGACCGGCCCGGCCTGCCAGCCGCCCAGGTAGTACGCCGCCGCGTAGAAATCCAGATGCGAACGAGCCCGCTCCAGCGCCGGCCAGATGTTGTCGCGCGGCGAGTTGTCGGACTGGTAGGTGTTGTCATGGGCTTCGCCCCAAAAAATTTTGTAGCTGTTCATTCGGCTCTCCGATCAAGATGCGTGCGATAACTTCAAAAAAACATAACACGACGCTGGACGCTTGATAGTGTGCAGAGCAATGTTAGTATCTGCAATCGAGGGTTGGCGCAACAGGAGACCATGGCATGGGCGCAAAAAAGATCGCGATCCTGGGCGGGGGCAGTCTGTACTTCAGACGGGCCATTCCGGACCTGCTGGCGAGTACCGAGCTCGCCGGCTCGGAGATTGTGCTGTACGATCTTGTCAAGGAGAAGTCGGACCGCATGGCCGACCTGGGCCGTCGCCTGGCCGAGCAAGCCGACACCGGGTTCCGCGTTCGTGCGACCGGGGACCTGGCAGATGCCGTTGACGGTGCGGACTTCGCACTGTCCTCGATTGGGGGCAGCGGCGCGGGGATCACGCAACGCGTTTACTCGTCGATCTATCATAACGCCGATATCCAGATCGCAGCCAAGTTCGGGATTCAGCAGATCATCGCCGACACCTGCGGACCCGGGGCGATGATGATGGGGTTCCGGTCAATCCCGCCTTACATCGAGATGTGCCGGGAAATGGAGAAGCGCTGTCCGAAAGTCATTCTCTTCAACCACTCGAATCCCATGGCGATTCTCTGTCGTGCGATGCGCAAATACACGAGCATCAACGTGATCGGGGTCTGTCACGGCGTGCAGCACGGGATCAAGGGTGTAGCCGACATCCTGGAGCTGCCGGCGCCGGAGCTCGACTGCCTGTGGATCGGCACGAACCACTACTTCTGGCTCACCCAAGTCGTGCACCGGGGGCAGGACATGTATCCCGAGCTGAAGCGTCGGATTGCCGAGCGCAAGGTGCCTCACGACGGACAGCTGAGTGCGCGGCTCTCGGAGATTTACGGTCACCACATCCTGTACGCACACGACAACCACCTCATCGAGTTCTACCCATTCCTCGCGC
The DNA here is from genome assembly GCA_030754995.1 of Lentisphaeria bacterium. Classification (GTDB taxonomy): domain Bacteria; phylum Verrucomicrobiota; class Lentisphaeria; order JABSQK01; family CAJWLW01; genus CAJWLW01. Next base: position 1,954 of record JASLZG010000225.1, on the reverse strand, counting down.
AGATGAAAGGCGGGCTCGATGATCTCCCAGAGAACCTGGCCGAGGACGCGCGGGAACGGTTCCGGATCGCCGAGGCGAACATGCCTGATCGAGGACCGCCGTCGCCCGAGGTGCGCGCGAAGTTCTTCGAGGCGTACCAGAAACTGCTGGACGAGACGGAGCCTTCCCCGAAACTCTCGGACCCGCTCATGGGCGAAGGCCTTGCGAATGTGCTCGGGGCCATTGCCACGGGCCGGCGCCAGGTGTGTATTGCGAACATCGCAAACAAGGGATGCATCCCGAACCTGTCGAAGACCGCGGAAGTCGAGGTGGAAGCCGTGACCGATTCATGCGGCGTTCGCGGACTGCAGATGGGTGAGGCGCCGCCGCAACTGAAGTGTATTCTCGAGAAACGCTTCGTGTGGCACGAGCTCGTCGCGGACGCGGCCGTCAAGGGCGACCGGGACCTGGCACTGCAGGCGCTGATGATCGATGAGATGGCGATCTTTCCGGAACCGGCTGAGGCAATGCTCGATGAACTGCTCGAGGCGTCGAAAGACCTGCTGCCGCAGTTCTTCTGATCGACATAGTGCCTGAACTATGCCGCCGGGCCCCGTGACCGCGAGACGCTGTTGTTGCCTTCATGGATTTCCGCTATCTGATCGCTCGGGTCCATCACCAGGCGCCGTCATTTGGCTTAACCTAGTGCTATTCCAACCCAGCGCTCAACCTTTGAGGCCGTTGCCGCACTCGCAACGCCCGATACCGCCCCAGGCACCGGTTACAAGGACAGTCTTGTTGCTCAGAGACATGACTCACCTTTCATGATCAGTGTCTGCCAGTACGGGCGATTGTTCATCAGGATCATGTCGGAATGGGCTCGACGAACGCGAAGATGGCGCTGGGGTTATTGACCAGCATGTTGTCGATCCACGTCTCCTCAAATCCCCGCGCCCGCATTCGCGGCACGATGCCCTCAAGAATGTAGTGGTATCCGTGGCCGCCATAGCAGGAAAGTCGAGCTTTCGTGCAGATGTCCTGCGAAATCAAAATGCGGTCCGAGTAGCCCTGAGCACAGATAGATTGGATCTGCTTCATGCGTGTCGCGTCGTTGGGAACGTCAATAGTCGGTTCAGGCCAGTAGAAGGAATTCTCCCATCCGAACATGTCCCATTCCAGGTAGAACCCCAGTTCTGCCAGCTCGGTAAAATCGTGATCTTCAAAAATCGTTCTTGCCACATGACAGAGAATCGTCCGGCGCACATCGGCGCCGGCGTCGCGGAGAACTTCGACGATCTCGCGAGGAGACTGTTCATTCCTGCCGGGATGGATCATCAGCGGGGCGCCGGTTAGGCGCTGTGCCCGAGCCGATGCCCGCAGGACCTTGCGCTCATTTTTCGTCAGTGGAAAGGAGCAACCGACTTCGCCGACCATCCCGGCGCGAATGCCCGATGTGCCGACGCCGACTGTCACATCTCTGACAATTTCCGCCACGATGCTGTCTTCGCTCATCTGATCGACTTCCGGCGGATGGGCAGCGTCCACATAGTAGGACGAACCCATGACGATGTGCAGGCCGGTGGCGCGAGAAATCGCCAGCAGCCCTTGCGGGTCGCGGTGGAGACCGTTGATGGTGCATTCCACGATTGTCTGACCGCCATGTTGCTTAAACAATGCCGCGGCGGCAATCGCTGTGTCGACATCCAGAAGACGGTTGTCATCCCGGTTATGCGCCATGCCGTGACGCAACTGGCCGGTGATTTCCATACTCACCGGCTGTTCGAAGAGCTTCTTGCGCTCCGGGTCGTCGGGGACCGGCAAGAGGTGACTGATGTCCAGCAGCAGGTGTTCATGCGCCATCGTAACGCCAAGCGCCTCGGCATCGATTACACCGCTCACGGTCTGTACCTTGCCAACCAGAACTTCATTCTCCATCAGGCGACGACTCCTTCCACTGCGGACAGAAAAATTTCGT
>JASLZG010000224.1 GCA_030754995.1 Lentisphaeria bacterium | reverse complement strand
GGCATAGCCGCGCAGATATGTGTGCAGCCAATCCTGCCAGCTGATTTCGTCAAGGTTGTGCGGCGCGGTGCCGTGGCCCCAGAGGCGCACCGCATAGACATTGTGACCCTGGTCATGCAGGTGCTCTGCCAGTTGCCGCACTTCGGCGGGCGCCGCCGAATAGCCGTGCGCCAGCACAACGCCGGTGCGTGAATCGGGCGCACGCAGGAGGAACGGTTCGCCAACTTCCATGGAGTGCGAGAGTTTCGGCTCGAAGTACCGGCGGTACTGCTGTTCGAAATCATTCTTGTCGGTCACCAGCACAGCGTCCGCCGTCGCCCGGCGCAGGGCCGCGGGATCGGTATTGATCAGTTTGTCAACGTCGGCAACCACGTCGGCAAAGGGCTCGAGTTCGTTGCTGATGACGCTCATCGGGTTCTTCACACGAACGCTGTGGAACATGTGATTGAGCCGCAGCTTGTGGGGGTCGATGACAATGTCGTCGCCGTCGCGTTTCAGGACCTCCATGCGTTCGCCCAGGGCCAGAATATCCTCGAAAACCGCCGACTCGCTGCCGGTGAGGAGGCGGACGAGCTCGAGGCCGAGGGTGGGGTGCATCCGGTACTTCGGGTCGTTGCGCAGCTTGAATCCCGCCAGGCAGACGGCGCGCCGCAAGTGATCGAGCGAAAGGCGATGGCTGGTCGATTTATGCAGGGCGGTACACACCAGGTGGTCGATGTTGATCGCCGTGTTCGAATATATCGTCGCCATGAAGGACTCGGTGATCTTGCGGCTCTGGGCGCGCAACAACAGATTGCTGCGGTCGAGCGAACGCAGGACCGGCACGAACTTGCTGGCCAACATGTAACGCCGCACATAGTCGCCGATCTCCAGCGGCTTGCCGAAGTTGATGTCGATGTCGGTGTTGCGCAGGAACAGATTGCCTTCAATCTCCAGTTCTTCCTCCAGACGCGGCGGCAGCTCGCCGAAGTAGGTCTGGCAGATACGCTTGACGAAGTTCTGGCCGGGACGCAGCGGGTAGTAGCTGATCGTCACGGGCACCAGCACGGTGCCGGCATCCGACAGATCGTCGACGCCGTCGATCAAGTACTCCTGGCAAAGCGCCTCGGCGGCTTCGTCGTCACCCCGCTCGTGCCGCTGCAGGATCTGGCGTTTGCAGATTTCCGCCTTCAGTGCCAGCACGGCAGCGCCACGATGCGGCGGGCCGATATGCCCGGGCGTGGTCAGGCGGACCTTGCCCTTGGTGATCAGTTTCTTGGTCTTGACCATGGCGCCCTCGGGATAGATGACCCAGTTGTGGCGCCCGGACATGAGATTGCCGATGATCAGTTTGTCGCGGTCCTTCTGTTTGGTGGAAATCACGCCCATCTGCTCGAAGTAATTCGCCAGGGGCCCCTTGAACAGCTTGGCGTCCGCCAGCGAGCGGCAGTAATGGCCGGCGTACTTCCAGATGATATAGGGCATGATGAACGTCTCGGCGCGCGTGAAGTGATTTATCACGTACATCGTCGGGCGCTCCGAGAGGTTCTCGAGACCGTCGGCGCGGAAGTTGCTCTTGAGCAAACGGTCCAGCGCCCTCAGCGTCAGGGCCGTTGTATGGAATGTCGCGTTGACCATGTCGTTCGGTTGTTTACGTGTTCAAGGATACACTGGCGCACCTGGGCGCCCGGTGTCTGGCCGTACCGTTCAAGCCACATCACGGCTCTCCGCGACGCGGCCGCCCCCCTCGCGGGTGAGTGCCGGGGCACGATCGACGTCGAGGCGGTTCATACAGCCGGGGCAGTCGCAGACGATGTCGGTCTCGATCCATTCGTACCGGCCTTCGAGTACACCGGCGCTGACATCGGCGACCATGCGGTTGTTGTTCTTCTTTATTTTGCGGAAATGCTCGGCGATCCGCTGCCTGGCGCCGGCACAGAACAGATCGGCCAGCTCCTGGGGTGAACGATCTGCCGGATTGTCGGCCAGCATGCGCTCAGCCATCGACAGGCTGGCGGTCATGGCGAACAGCTCGGTGCCGATATCGACATGGCGGAACATCAGGAGCTGTTCCTTTTCAAGCCCCTGCCGGTGCCTGGCCATGGCATGGAACAGGCCGCGAGCCATGCGCTTGGTAGTCTTGCGGACAAAGCCCAGATGCTTGCGGTTGGCACGCGAAAGATGGCGCACTCCGGTGGCGCCGGGCAGGCTGAACCACTGGCGCGGATACCAGCCGGCGTAGAAGGCGGCGGTCTTGAGGCCGGCCTTGAACTTGCTGCCGAGATCACGGCGCGGATCCATCAGCGGCATGAGATTGCTGAAGTGCACGTCCATCGCTTCGCGAGCGATGAACAGGTTCATGATCTCGCTGGTGCCCTCGATGATCCGGTTGATCCGGATGTCGCGCTGGATGCGCTCAATGGGGATGCCTGCCTCACCGCGCTGGCGCAGCGACGACGAGCTCTCGTAGCCGCGGCCGCCACGGATCTGCAGCGCCTGGTCGCAAACGCGCCAGGCGGCCTCGGTGCAAAAGTACTTGGCGATGGCGGCCTCGAGGCGGATGTCGACATCGTGGGCATCGGCCATGGCGGAAGTCAGCCAGGTGGCCGCTTCGGTGGCGAAGGTGGTGGCGGCCATGTCGGCGAGTTTGTCGGCAATCGCCTGGTGCTTGCCGATCTCCTGGCCCCACTGCACCCGTTCACTGGCCCATTTGCGGCAATGATGCAGACACAACTTGTTGATGGAAGACGAGGCGGCGGGCAGCGTCAGGCGCCCGGTGTTGAGCGTTGTCAGGGCAATCTTCAGGCCCATGCCCGGTTTGCCGATGATGTTCGCCGCCGGCACCTTGACGTCGTTAAAACTGACCACGCCGTTCTGGATGCCGTGCAGTCCCTGGAAGCGGCAGACATGCTCGACCTCGAACCCGGGGCTGTCGGTCTCGACGATGAACGCGGTGATCTGCTGACGTTCGCGGCCATGCACCATGATCGACTGCGTGCGCGCCATGACGATCAGGATATCGGCGATCGGACCATTGGTGCACCATAGCTTGGTGCCGTTGATGATGTAATTGCCGTCGTCCGTCGGTTCGGCGAATGTCTTCATCATCGCCGGGTCGGAGCCGACGTCGAGCTCGGTGAGGGCGAAGGCGGAAATCTCACCATTGGCGAAGCGCGGCAGGTACTTCTCCTTCTGCTCCTCGGTGCCGAAATTCATCAGCGGCTGCGGCACGCCAATGCTCTGATGGGCTGACAGCAGTACCGCGGTAGAGGCACAAAAGCTGCCGACCATGGCGATGGCGCGGTTGTAGTTGGTCTGGGTCAGGCCGAGGCCGCCGTACTTCTTCGGGATCTTCATGCCGAAGCAACCGAGCTCGGCCAATGCGTTCACCGCATGCGGCGGGATCTCATAGGTGGCGTCGACCTGGTCGGGGTCGATGTGTTTGCGCAGGCAGAGTTCGAGTTTGGCGAGGAACTCGTCACCGATCTTCTTGTCGGCTTCGGACTGCAGGGGAAACGGGTGGACGTGCTCCCAGTTGAACTCGCCCTTGAACAATCCAGCGACGAAGCTCGGATGCTCCCATACAGTCTCTCGTGCTGCTTCGGCGACTTCGAGTGATTTTTGCTTTTCAGCATTATCTGACAGTTTCATTGTAGAATTCTCTCTGATTACGAGTCATCTGTTGCAGGCGCTCACACGGCTTGAAACGGTCGCCGTACTCGCCCGCGAGCTCGGACAGCCGCGTCCATACATGGTCGGCGCCGAGCGCGTCGGCATAGCGCAGCAAACCGCCGCGGAACGGCGGGAAGCCGATTCCCATGATCATCGCCATGTCGAGATGCAGCGGGTCGGCGACAATCGCCTCGTCGAGGCAGCGGGCCGCCTCGTTGACCATCGTCAGCAGGCAGCGGTCGAGAATGTCGTCGTCGCTGAACTGCCGCGGGCAGATGTTGTTCGCCTTGCGCCAGTCGCCGACGATCGCCGGGAGCTCGGGGTTGGCAACCCGCTTCTTGCCTTGGTGCAGGTAGAAGCCTTTGCCGTTGCCGCCTTTCCTGCCGAGCAGGTGGTAGTCCTCGCACATGCACTCCAGCAGGGTGGCGTTGGTCATGCGCTCGCCGTAGGCCGCGGCCAGGACAACGGCGCACTTGTGCGCCACGTCGATGCCGACTTCGTCGAGCAGGGTGAATGGTCCCATCGGCATGCCGAAACCGGTCAGCACCCGGTCAACAGCCTTTGGACTGGCACCCTCCTGCAGCAGCATGACGGCTTCGTTGAGGTACGGAAGCAGCAGGCGATTGACCAGGAAGCCGGGACAGCTCTGCACGACGACCGGGGTCTTGCCCAGACGCTTGCTCAGGGCCACGACCGCGGCAACGGTTTCCGGCGATGTCTCCTTGCCCGGGATGACTTCCACCAGCGGCATGCGGTTGACCGGGTTGAAGAAATGCATGCCGATAAAGCGTTCCGGATGCGGCAGGCCTTCGGCCAGCTCGGTGATCGGCAGGGTCGAGGTGTTGCTGGCAATGATCGTGTCGTCACGCACGTGCCCGGCAAGCTCGGCCAACACCTTGCGCTTGATGCCGAGGTCCTCGACAATCGCTTCGACAACAATGTCCAGGTTCCCGAAACCACTGAAATCAGTGGTGCCGGTGAGGAGGTGCATCTTGATGTCGACCTCGCGCTGGTCGTACTTGCGCCGCTTCTTCAATTGCCCGTAAATGTTGGCCGCCGCTTCGTAGCCCTTGCCGACAGCCTCCCAGTTGAGGTCCTTGAGGCGCGCCGGAATGTCGGCCTTGGTGAAGTTCCAGGCGATGCCGCCGCCCATGACACCGGCACCGAGCACGCCAGCGCGGCTGACCTGGCGCGGCTTGCCGTCGATAACGGCGCCTTTATCCTTCTTCAGCACTTCGGAGCCATAGAAAAGGTTGATCAGGTTCTTGCTGATGGGGGTGACCGCGAGCTTGCCAAACTCCCGCGCCTCGGCCGCCAGCCCAGCGTCCAGGGGCATGCCCAGGGTGCGGCGAATGACCTCGAGAGCCTTCAGCGGCGCCGGGTAACGGCCTTTGGTCTTTTTCATCAGGCTACGGCGTGCGACCTTCGCAGTGAGCAGGCGGGCGAGGGCGTTGTCCTGCGTCAGCCAGCGGCGGAGCGGCCGGGGATTGCGCCGAGCCAGGACGGCTTTGCGCCCCGCAGCAGATTTGATATGTCCGGCGAATTCGGCAACCTTTTCAGCCGCGAACTCAGCCGGCACCAGGGCATCGACAACGCCCAGCTTGAAAGCCTTCCGGCCATTGACCGGTTTACCGGTGAGAATCATCGACAGCGCCTTTGGCATGCCGATGAGCCGCGGCAGCCGCTGGGTGCCGCCGAAGCCCGGGATGACCCCGAGATTGACTTCCGGCAGACCAATCGTGGTTTTCGGGTTGTCGGTGGCAATGCGATACGTACAGGCGAGAGCCAGCTCGAGGCCACCGCCGAGACAGGCACCATCGATCACGGCGATCGTCGGGAACGGCAGGTCCGTGAGGCGATCGAGGATACGGTGCCCCTTGCTCGACAGCGCCGCACCGGCCACGGGGTCGGTGATCTCGGCGATCTCGGCGATGTCGGCGCCGGCAATGAAAATACCGGGCTTGCCGCTGCGCAGCACCAGCAGCTCGAGGCCGTCGGTGGCGGCAAGCTGTTCGACGAGGCCGTCGAACTCCTCCATGACGGGCGTCGTCAGCTTGTTGACCTTTTCATCATGCAGGTCGAAAACGATGTCGGCGACCTTGTCGGTGATGTTGATCTGAAACCCATTCGGAGTAGCTGGCATTTCCATTATGCGGCCTCCAGAAGCAGGGCGCCGCCCTGGCCGCCGCCAATACACATGGTGGCCAGTCCGACGTTGCAGTTGCGACGGTGCAATTCCTTCAGGGTCGTGATCACCAGGCGGGCACCGGTCATGCCAACAGGATGCCCCAAGGCGATGGCGCCGCCGTTGACGTTGAGAATGTCCGGATCGATGGCGCCGACCTTATGCTGGCGACCGAAGTGGCGGGCGGCGAACTCGTCCGAGTCGAAAGCCCGCAGATTGGCGATCGCCTGGGCGGCAAACGCTTCATTGAGCTCGACCAGCTCGATATCGCTCATCGCCATGCCGGAACGGTCCAGGACTTTGGCCGTGCTGTAGACGGGGCCGAGGCCCATGCGTTGCGGTTCGAGGCCGGCGTAGGCATAGGCGCGCAGGAAGCCGATGGGCGTCAGCCCGAGTTCCTTCGCCTTCGTCTCGCTCATCACCAGCATCGCGGCGGCAGCATCGGTCAGCGGGCAGGAGTTGCCGACCGTAACGGTGCCGTTGTGGCGGTCGAAATAGGGCCTGAGTTTGCCGAGCGCGTCCATCGACTGATTGTCGCGCGGGCCGTCGTCGGCTTCCTGCACCGCCTCGTAACGCGGCGGTACCGGGATCGGCACGATTTCCTCGGCGAGCCGGCCGCTTTCGACGGCCGCAGCCGCTTTCTGGTGGCTTTCGACGGCGTAGCGGTCCTGTTCTTCGCGGCTGACATGGAACTCGCGCGCCAGGAGCTCGGCGGTCTTGCCCATGATGAGGCCGCAGACCGGATCGGTCAGGCCCTGGACGATACCGATGACCGGCTTCAGGAAGGACGGTCGAAAGCTGCTGATGACGCCCAGCTTCTGGCCCAGGGTCTTCGATTTTGCGAGATTCGCAAACAGCTCAGTCATCCGGGGCCCGTACAGCAGCGGCATGCTGCTCATCGATTCGGTGCCGCCGACAATGTAGATGTCGCCGTCGCCGGCCTGGATTTTGGCAGCCGCGGTGGTGAGTGCCTCGTTGCCGGAGCCGCAGTTGCGGTGCACGGTGAATGCCGGCATGGCCTGTGGCAGGCCGGCCTTGAGTGCAATGACCCTGGCGATGTTCATGGCATGAGCCGGATTGCCGACGTTGCCCATGATAAGTTCGTCGACCAGTGCCGGGTCGATTTCGCTGCGGGCGATCAGTTCGGTAACGATCCAGGCGCCCAGCTGGTCCGCCTGAATGTCTTTGAAGACGCCGCCGGCCTTGCACATCGGTGTGCGGATACCATCAATTATCGCGATGCGCTCCTTCATGATCTGCGCTCTTTTCGTTGTGGTTCAGGCGTCAGCACCGGGGCACGATATTCACGACGTCTGTCATCGAAAAGCTCCCCAGCCAAGGGGACCTCCCCCATGTGCGTTGCATATCTATATAGATGACATCCATCCCGTGTTGGTTTCCGATCAACCCCGTTTTTCTTTGTGACGATTGTCACATCCCCCTGAAACAGCGCAATTAGTGTTCCATGACTCAGCCCCCATGGGCAGGCCGGTAATTATCCTCCGGGCAAAAAAATCTGGGTGCAAGCTCTTGACAACGACCCAAACCGGGGCTATCGTTTCCACCAGTAACGTTACTGAGGGTATCGTTTCGTGACGAGACGTTCTTTTTGGGTGGTAACTTACTGAAAACACGCCTGTTACGTCGAAGGTGAGAGCGACGTGACCGGGCGTAGCATGTCCAAGCCTGATTAGACTCGGCCGTCATCAATGGCAAGCGGCGATTCCCCGGCCACACCGGAAACGGTCGGGAGGTGCCTTCACCGCAACGCCGATGACGGCCGAGTTGAATCAGCGCGCCGCCAAGAATCCAGCCCTTCCTGCCAGCCCTCCCCGGCAGGCCTTTACCCCCTTTTCCCAAGTTCATATGACCTGGAACAACTATCTCCAATCGCTGTATCGGTGGATTCAGAACCTCGCCTGTCGTGACAGAACCACATATACGCGCTGGCGCCACGACGCCATCTCGGTGTGCCGGGAAGGGCGTGCGATCTTTCTGATCGGCAACGGCGCGGGGGCGCCGGCGATGACAACGATTGCCAATCATCATTCGATCGATCGTGTGGCGCTGCACGATTAATTGCACGCCCTCATGAAATGAAGAATACGTCCGGAACTTCCCTGCGATACTTCGTCGGTGACATATGTTGGAAATTCCCGTGGCTGCTGATCTGCACCGCGTCCCTGTTGCTTGGCGTGAGTTGTTTCGACGCCGCAGCGATTCTCACCCTGGCGCCCGTCGTCGATCTACTTATGGGTGTCGACAGCACTGCGACAAGTATGATTAC
>JASLZG010000223.1 GCA_030754995.1 Lentisphaeria bacterium | reverse complement strand
AGGAAGGAAATCATCGCGTTGAACCAGAAACTGATCTCGGCACCCAGTGCACTGCCGGGGAACGGGGAAGTCGACGAGGGGAAAGGCGGCGACGGCGGCGGGGATGACGCGGCGACAGATGAAGGCGGTGGCGACGGCGGAAACCAGGTTGAAGCCCTTGTCGACAAACCCCTCAACGCCGCCGAGATCGCCGCCCGCATCGAAGAGCTGGAGGCGCAGTTCGATGCATACAAGGCCCGCGCCACCCGTGGGTTTATCGACTTCGTCACCCGCTCCCCGGATTCCGGACAAACCCCGGCGAACTTGGCCAAGGTCGCGTCACTCCATGTCGAACAGAAGGACTTCGCCAGCGCCGAGACCTGGCTGATCCGCCTGAACGAGGAATATCCAGCCTCCGACGCCGCCGTTCAGTCCCGGTTCACGCTCGGCCGGGTCTACATCGAAAACGACAACTACCCGAAAGCGTCAGAGACCTTCAGCAAGATGCTCGACCGCCTGCCCAGCTATCCGCTGGCCAACCTGGTCTATGTCGGCTCCCGCCTGTATATCGACGGCGACCCGGCGCGGCCGGGGCTGACCCCCGAAATCGCCCTCGCCGCCAATCGCGAAATTGTCGCGCGCGCCGAAAATCCCGAACATCCCGAACGGGCCCGTGCCCTCAAACACCGTAATCGCGCCATGTTCAGAATGTCCACCTGTCTGCTGGCGACGGAACAATTCGAAGAAGCCATTGACCTGTTCGAACGCATGATGCGCGAAAGTGAGGCTGCCAAGGAAAGCGGCGGCAAGGAAAGCGCCTACTACTTCGATATCCTGCACGGTCGCGGCATCGCCTTTCGCCATGCCGGCCGCCTCGAGGAATCCAGCGCCAGCTTTGACAAGCTGCTGTCGGAAATCAACCGCGACCGCTATCCGAGCCAGTATTACGCCAGTCTCGTAGGTGCCGGCATCTCGATGGCCGCCAGCGAGAACGAGGAGACCGTCCAAAAATCAGTCGCCCGGTTCCTCCAGGTCATTCAGTTCGCCGATGCCAACATTCCCGAGATCGGGCCGTTCGTCGAGGATGCCTATATCGAGGTGGCACGCGCCTTGGCCAGCCTCGGCGACCAGGAACGCGCCATCGAGTACAAGCGCGAGTACCTGGCGAAATTCCACGACGGCCGCTACCGCAAGGCATTCAATTCACTGCCGCCGAAACGCTTTTAACCCAACCGAGGAATCGACATGAAACAAACGATAATCGTCTTGGCCCTGCTGCTCGGCGGATCGATCGCCGTACAGGCGCAGCGGCAGACGGATTACTACGTCATCCTGCGCGACGGCAGCAAAGAGTATGGCACGAAATTGAGCGCTACCAGCGACGGGCGGGTCTCCGTGCACGACGACCGGGGCGGCAAGCAGACGTTCAGCCGCACCCGCATCAGGGCGGCAGTCTCCCCGAAGCCCGCCGCTGTCATGGATGCTGAGGATCTCGTCTCCCGCAAGCAATATGATCGCGCCCTTGCCAAGCTCGGGGTCGCTTTCGAAAAGTACAAGTGGATCGGCTGGGGCGCCTACATCTGCAATCTGCGTGGTCTTTGCCACCTCAAGAAGAACGCCGTCGCCGAAGCCGAAGCCGCCTTCAAGGAAGGCTTCAAGTTCCCCGCCAATTCCAAAACCAGAAACCAACTCGGCAAATCGCTGGTGGAGGTGTATCTCCAACAGGGAAAGATCAATGAGGCAGAGCAAGTCCTCAGAAAGATGAAGCTGAGAAGCCAGGAAGACTCGACCTTCGTTTTCAACACACGCGGCAAAGTCCTCACCGCCAAGGGCAAGAAAGACATGGCCGTCCTCAGCTACCTGAAGACCATCATGCTCTACCCCAACGATCCCAACACCCGCGAAGCCTACAAGGAAGTCATCGCCCTGCTGCGTGAAATGAAAGACAACCGCGCCGACGACTTTGACAAGGACATGCGACGCCGCTTCAACTGATCGAATTTCCCAACACAGGCCGCGAGGTCTGTTGTAATTCCCAGTGGTGGTTTTACACTATTACCATCACCGCTGCCTGGAGCCACATCAGCCCGGATAGCAGCTGATAGATCAGATGCCAACCCCAGCCCCACACCGGGCGATCGCGTATCGCCGGCAAACCCATTTGGAGATCCCGTAATCATGTATCGAGTGATCCTCACTGTTCTTGCAACATTGTTGCTTTTCGCCAGCCTCACCGCCATCGATGTCCAGGCCGCCGATGGCGGTGGAGATGACGCCACAGGGGAAGTCCAGCAACGCGGTGACGGAGCGAGTAACAAGATCAAACAGCCGGGCTTCGTCGATATTGTCTTCCTCAGCGGCCCGGTCGCGGTCCTGATCTGGTTGCTCATCTTCAGTTCGTCGTTCGCCATGATCGCGCTCGTCGTCGATGGCATCCTGCAGACCAAACGCGACAAGATATTGCCCATCCACGTTGTGGAGGGCGTGCGCGCCTCACTCGACGAGGGCGACCTCGGCAATGCCGTCGCCACCTGCGAACAGAACCCCGGCCCGCTGTCCAATATCCTGATGGCCGGGTACTCCAACATCACCGACGGTTTCGACGTTGTCCAGGATGCCGTGGCGGCCGCCCGCGATATGGAAAGTGAGAAAATCCTGCAGCGCATCAACTATCTGAACCTGTGCGGACAGATCGCCCCGATGCTCGGGCTGCTTGGCACCGTGACCGGAATGGTGCGCGCCTTCGGCAGCCTCGCCGATGCCGGTGCCATGAAGGATCAGTTGCTGGCGCTGGCCATTTCCGGCGCCCTGTGGACCACCGTCGCCGGCCTGCTGATCTCCGTGCCCGCCCTGCTCGGCTTTACCATTTTCAAGAACCTGGCCACCAAGGTCCTGCTCGAGACCGAGGCAACCGTGCTGGACCTCATCAAGATCCTGCGCAACGCCGAAGTCGAAGACGAAGAAGAGACCTACGAATAACCATGCGCAAAGCCAGTGACCTGGAAATCGAAACACCGATCACTTCGATGATCGATATCGTGTTTCTGCTGATCATCTTCTTCGTCGTCACCTCGACGATCCAGAAGGAGGCGATTGATCGTGACCTCCAGCTCGCCAAGTCCCATTATACCGACCCGGCCAACCTGGAAGGCTCCAAGGTAATCATCAATGTCCGTGCCGGTCCCTCAATCACCGTCGGCATGCAGCGCCTGGATCTGCACAATCTCAAGGTCATGCTGCGCAAGTTGAAAAACAAAGAGACGCCAATCGTCATCCGGGCCGCCGGCGGAATGACCTATAGCGAGGTCGACCTGGTGATGGCCGCCGTCGGAGAGTCCGGCATGACCCGCATCCGTCTGGCCGCATCCGCCGAGAATTGACCCATGGCACATCGCAAAAGAGAAATGAAAGGGGATCGTGCAGAAGTTCCGATGTCGGCCATGATCGACATCGTCTTCCTGTTGCTCGTCTACTTCATCCTGACCTTCAAGATCGAGCCGCTCGAAGCGCACATGACCGTCAACCTGCCTTCGCCCTCCACCGTCCCCGGTCAGCCACCGCCGGTCCTGCTGGAGGTCAAGATCCTGCCGGACCGCTACGTGTTGAATGGCGTCGGCCTCACTTTGGACACCGTCGAAAGGACCATTGACGACCTGACCCGCGACGACCGTTCGCAGACGCTCATCATCAAGGTTGGCCTCAATGCCAAGCAGCACCAGCTCATCAGCCTTCTGGACCGCTGCGAGAAACTCGATCTCGAGAACCTCAACGTGCTTACCTTGAAGTACTGACGAAGCGGCAGCAACGACGCCGTTCGAAAACCGGCCTGCTCCGGCCCATCTCGATCCTGGTCGACATTGTCTTCATTCTGCCGCTGTACTTCGTCGTCTCCACCCGCACAGGCCGTCCCGACCCTCATTCCCTCGTCCGTGCCACGGCTGTCCCGAGGAGAATTATAAAGAACAGGCAAGTTTAGGAGCGTTGAGGTTTGGCGGGTATAGTGGTACATGCGAAGGTTGGTTTACCCGGAATTATGCAGGATTTGTTTGAGAGTACCTCCCCAGCCGGATGTCGGCGTGTGCGACGAATGCGATGGGGATTTGCCACGCATTGCGGCGCCCCACTGCAATCTGTGCGGCGGCACCGTTGACAGCGTCCTCGATGTCTGCAGTGAATGTGTCCGGCAATCACGACCGTGGGAACATGGCACCACAGTGTTCGACTTCGGAGGACTGGCGCGCTTTATCGTACACCAGTTCAAGTACCGGGGCAACGTCTCACTCGGCCCCTTCCTGGCACGCGCCGCCTGGGACCGGTGGATGGTCAGCCACGCCACGGGGCAAATCGACGTGGTCACGGCGGTACCGCTGCATTGGCTGCGCAAAGCCCGGCGCGGCTACAATCAAGCCGAGCTGGTTGCCCGCGAATTCTGCGTCCTGGCAGACCTGCCGTACCGCGGCCTGCTGAAACGCTGCCGCTGGACCCGGCCGCAATCGCGATTGTCGTCGACCGAGCGACGGCGCAATCTGAAAAATGCCTTTGCGATTTCGAGTCGCTTCAATTTGGCAAACAAACGAGTACTGTTGGTCGACGATGTCATCACCACGGGCTCGACGCTGGCCATATGCTCTGAGAAGCTGCTGGAGGCGTGTGCGGCATCGATCGACATCATGACTGTCGCCCGCGGCTGATGACATCGTCTTGTCTGTCTGCAACCGGCTCAACCCAAAGACGGAACCGAACACATGGCGCCATTGTTCAAGAAGCCGAAGTATTCAACAATCAAGGGTGTGACCACGAAAAAGGAAATTCCAGAGGGGCTTTGGCTGAAGTGCGAAAGCTGCAACGAGGTCGTTCACAAGGACGACCTGGAAAGCAATCTCAATGTGTGTCCCAAATGCGACTTCCATAATCCGATCACCTGGCAGGAACGGGTCGAGTTGTTGACCGACAGCGGCTCGTTCAAACCGCAGGACGTTGACATGTCCTCGGTCGATCCGCTGAAATTTACCGGCACTGCGAGCTACAAGGATAAGATCGCCGAGAACCAGACGAAATCCGGTATCAGGGATGCCGTCGTCTGCGGCGCGGCGACCCTGGACGAACGGCCGTTCGCGCTGGGGGTGATGGAATTCCGTTTCCTCGGGGCGAGCATGGGTTCGGTGGTCGGCGAAAAGGTGACGCGCCTGGCTGAGCTGGCGACCGACCGCCGGGTACCGCTGGTGCTGGTGACCGCCAGCGGCGGTGCGAGGATGTACGAGGGACTGTACAGCCTGATGCAGATGGCAAAGACGAGCGGCGCCGTCGGCCGGCATCATGGGGCGGGCCTGCCGTACATCGTCATCATGTCACATCCAACGACGGGCGGGGTGACGGCGAGTTTCGCGTCGCTCGGCGACATCATCATGGCGGAACCGGGCGCCCTGATCGGCTTTGCGGGACCGCGGGTCATCAAGCAGACGACCCAGGCGACATTGCCCGAGGGCTTCCAGACAGCGGAGTTTTTGAAATCGAAGGGCTTCATCGACCGCATTGTGGCACGCAAAAACCTGCGGCAGGAGTTGTCTCTGCTGCTGGGATATCTTTCCTGAAGATAGTACTGCAGGCGACCATTTTTTTCGCCAGCGCCTATTGGATTTCGACGGCTTTCTGCTACGGTAATAGTCCATTGCTATCGGTTCGCGGGACCTATGCGATGCAATCTTGTGAACCGGGCCAGGCCTTGACGGGAGCAACTCTAAGCATAGAGGGCATGCGCTGTAGGACCACCTGCGGGCCGGTAGTGATGGACTTTTTCAGGATCTTTCAAGGCGGGTGCCCGCCCCGCATGCCAGACCAACGCCCGAGACCCGATGGCCTATCAAGTACTTGCCCGTAAGTGGCGCCCGCAGCGATTCTCGGAAGTCGTGGGCCAGCAGCATGCCACGCGCACGCTGCAGAACGCGATCAAGGAATCACGGGTGGGCCACGCTTACCTGTTCGTTGGCTCCCGGGGGGTCGGCAAAACCACCGGCGCCCGCATCTTTGCCAAGGCACTGAACTGCGAACGCCCCGCAACGGACGCCGACGGCGGCATTGAACCGTGCTGCGAATGCCAGACCTGCCATGAGATTGCCGGCGGCAACTGCCTCGACGTGCTGGAAATCGACGGCGCCTCGCACAACGGCGTGGAGGACGTGCGGCAAATCCGCGACAACGTGCAGTACACGCCTTCCAGTGGCCGGCGTTACAAGATCTATATCATCGACGAAGTTCACATGCTGTCGCCGCAGGCCTGGAACGCCCTGCTCAAGACCCTGGAGGAACCGCCGGAGCATGTGAAGTTCCTGTTCGCCACGACCGAGGCGCACAAAATCCTGCCGACTATTTTGTCCCGTTGTCAGCGCTTCGACCTGAAACGAATCCCGGCGCCGCTGATCGTTGCACGCCTGCACGAGATTGCCAAGGCCGAGAAGATTTTCGCCCAAGACAGTGCCCTCACGATCATTGCGCGGGCGGCGGAAGGCGGCATGCGCGACGCCCAGTCGATCTTCGACCAGATGATCGCCTTCTGCGGCGGCAACGACGAAGGCAGCCCGATCAGTGAATCCGACGTGATCGACGTCTTCGGGATGGTGTCGCATTCCGAGCTCACACACCTTGTCGAGGCGATACTGCAGAACGACGCCGGGTCGTTGATTTCGGCCGTCCACAACCTGGCGGACAAGGGACGCAACCTGGAGTGCCTCTACGCCGACATCCTCCTATACGGGCGCAACCTGATGGTGTTCGGTCACGTCAGCGACCCGCGGGCGATGCTCGAACTGAACGACGCGGAATTTGCCGATCTCCAGCAGCTGGCAACGCTGGCGACGCCGACCGTGGTGCAACGGCTGGTCCAGGGGCTGTTGGCCGGCGACAGCAACATCCGCTATACGCTGAACAAGCGAATCTATATTGAATCCACGCTGCTGCGGGTGATGCGAGACGCACACGCCGTGCAGGTCGATGATTTGATCACGCAGCTGCGAGTGCTTCAGGAAAAAGGCGCCCTGCCGGCCGCCGACACGGCACCCGTGCAAGCAACTCCGCCACCAGCCGCGCCACCAGCCGCGCCACCAGCCGCGCCGCCAGACGCGCCACCAGACGCACCGATACCGCAAGCACCCCCAACACCCGAACCAGCAACACCGGAGTCGTCCGCACCGCCGGCCCCTGAGGCCGCGGCACCGGAAGAGCCGCAGTTGACGCTGGTGCCTGACGAGCCCCCACCGGCAACACCTGAACCGGACCAGCAGGAAACGTCGTCATCACCCGACCTTTGGCAACAGGCCGAGCAGGACGAGACAGTTCAGGACGCTGTCGACCTTTTTGGCGGCAAGATTATTGACGTGCGCGCCGTTCAGAAAGAGTGACCGTGGCAACCCACCTTGCCCGTCTGCTTGAATCCCTTGATCGACCTTCACGCCCAGTTGCCGTGATCGGGCATCGCGGCGCACCGCGCACCGCGCCGGAAAATACCCTGCTGTCCTTCCGCAATGCCATTGATGCAGGTGCAGACGGCATCGAGTTCGACATCCGCCTGGCCGCTGGCAACAGGCTGGTCGTGATGCACGACGCCAATGTCGATCGCTGCACGGACGGCACCGGGCCTGTTGCTGAACACAGCCTGGACGATCTGCAGCGCCTGGACGCGGGCGGCTGGTTCGGGCCGGCCTTCCGCGGCGAACGAGTGCCCGCCTTCACCGAAGCTCTCGAGGTGATGCACGAACGGGTGCTTCCCCTGGTCGAGGTCAAGGAGCAGGCCGATTGCGACGCGGCGCATTTGGCATCGGTCATCCTTGCCGAGCTGGACTCAGTCGGGATGCGGCGGGACGTCGTGCTGCACAGCTTCGATCCGGCAATCGTGGCCGCCCTGTACGAAGCTGACTCCGGGCTGGCGCTGGCGATCACCTTTGAGGCGGAGATTGCGCCGCCGGCCTGGATAGGCGGTGTTCACCCAGAGACGCCGCTGGTAACGGCGGCGCTCGTCGAAGCAGCCCACGGTGCCGGGCGCTGGGTGTGCACCTGGACGGTAAACACCGAAAGTGCCGTGCAACAGCTTGCCGGCCTGGACGTTGACGGCATCATGACCGACGACCCGGCAATGGCGATCACAGCGATATCCAATGCCGAATAACCACGCG
>JASLZG010000222.1 GCA_030754995.1 Lentisphaeria bacterium | reverse complement strand
GCTGACATAGGCCTCTGCGCAGCCAGAGCCGCCGCAGCTGCATGGGCGTCCCCCCGGTTCAATGATCAGGTGTCCGACACTGCCTGCCAGGCCGGAACCTCCCCGGTACAGTTCGCCGTGACGGACAATACCGCCGCCCAGACCGGTGCCGATGGTCAACCCCAGTACCATGGCATACCCGCTGCCGGCCCCGGTTTCGGCCTCGGCCAGTGCCGCGGCGGGCCCGGCGGTGATGTCGCCGACAGGCCCGCCGGAGGCATCGGCTACCGCAGTCCGCAGATCGGTCCCCGCGAAACCAGGCATGATGTCTGTTGCCGATGCGATGCGTCCCTCGTGGTCAACCCCACCACCCGTTGCAACACCGATTGCTGCCAGGGACCCAATGCGGTTGCGGTGGATAAGCCGCTGCAGCAGGTCGATGGCGGTATTCACCACAGCGTCAGCATCGGCAGGTGTCGGCGCCCTCTCACGATCCACCCAGTCGACACCGGCCGATATAGCAGCGGCAATCTTGGTGCCGCCGATGTCAATGGCACCGATCGGCGTTTTGGGTTTGGGTACCCCGGTCAGGAAGTGCCGGGTGATGAGATGCGGCCGGGTGATCATCGACCCCACCACCACCGCGTGAACGCCGGCAGCGAATGCCGCGCGAACATCCTGCGGAGTCTGCATCCGGCCTTCGGCGATGACGGGAACATCGAGGCGGACGAGTTCTTTCGTCAGCTGCAGGTCGGGCCCAGGCCCGATCAGTTGCCGACTATATGGGGTATAGCCGGCCAGAGTCGGGGCCAGGAGGTCGACGCCGTTTGCCGCCGCAGTCACACCTTCTTCGAGCGTTGAGATGTCAGCCATCACCGGGATGTCGAACCGGCTGCGAACAGCGCCCACGAGATCCGCGAAGCTGCGTCCGTCCGGGCGCCTTCGGCAGGTGGCATCGAGGGCGAGGATCGTTGCGCCCGCAGCGACGACAGCCTCGACTTCGTCCATGGTCGGGGTGATGATGACCTCGGAACCCGGATATTCCTTCTTGTAGATTCCGATCACGGGTACGGACACCCGTTCGCGGATGGCCATGATGTTTTCCGGGCCGCTGGCGCGGATGCCACGGGCTCCGCCCATGATCGCGGTCTCCGCCAGCGCCGCCAGGCGGTCGGGGGTGTTCAGCGGAAACCCCGATTCGGCCTGGCAGGAGACGATCAGGGCGTTCTTTATGGCGTCAAGCATGTTGGGAAGCATGAAGGGAGTGAATGGGTGGCCGATCTGGCGAACGGTTGGCGGTTGGGGTGAAAACGACCGCAACGCGACCATGATGCTCCGGGTTCAGTCGATTGCAAGTTTCCGAAATGGATTTTTGACCCCGGGCAGGCTGATCGCCGGAAACGCCCCGCAGCCCATTTTCGTTGGGATAAAATCAGGGACAGGATAGCGCCCGGAGTTGCCTCCACCTGTGACTGCACTATCTTCCGTGGCTAGGAAACGCCCCCTCCCCCGGGCTAATTGCGTTTCCTGACAAAACGGGGATGACCTCATGGAACATGTCATGCACACGGCAAGGCCGCTCATTCACGATGACTTTCATTATGGTGAGGAAGAGCACCGTTTTTTCGAGCGAGAAGGTTACCTCATCTTCGACCGTTTCCTGACCGATGAAGCCGTGGTTGAAGCCCGGGCCCACGCCGGTCGGATGTTTTCCCAGCTCGCTGAGGGAATGAGCGGCACGGAAATGATGTCGCCCCACCAGCTGGGAGAAAAATGGATGTGGGACATCGCCACAGACCCGCAACTCCTGGACTATGCCGAGCGTCAACTGGGGCCGAATCTCATCTTGTGGCATACGGATTTACTGGTCAAGGAACCGGGAACAGGCCGCAGTATCCCGTGGCACCAGGACCAGGTGTATTGGGACCCGCAACAGGTCTTCGCCCCCGTCGCCAATCTGTGGATTGCATTCGACGACATCGACGAAACCAATGGCACCATGTCGGTCCTGCCGCAGACACATGCCCATGGGCTGTTACCCCATGCCGACCTGGGTGATTTCTTCGGGTTTGCAATTGACGATGCTGACCTGCCGCAGGATGCCGAGGAACAGGAAGTGACATACCGATTAAAGGCCGGCCAGGCCGGTACGCACAGTTCATATTCACTGCATCGTTCGACGCCGAATTCGTCAAGCAACTGGCGACGGGTCATGACCGTGCATTTTATGCCGGCCGATGCCGCCGGGATGGGTCAACGCCACTACACGAGCTACCTGGACCGAAGCACTTTTGATCGTGAGTATTATCTGGTTCGCGGCGAGGATGTGAACCGCCACGGGCTCAAGCGAAGCCCGTTTGAATGAACCGGCCGCCGGCAACATCAGCCCGGCTCTGGGAGTTGTCAGGCCGAATGGCGACAAGGCGGTTTTTTTCCTGTTCCCGCCACGCCTGATGCACGGGTTTTGGCGTCCTAAGCCCCCTCGTTCGCCTTGCAGGTGCGAAGCCGAACGGCCTTGTCGGCCGCCTCTTTGCCCATCCAGTGGTAGGGGTCGACACCGGCCACATGAACACAGCCGGTGCGATGGTTGGTGCCAGCCGTTTCGCCATCTTTCAACTTCCAGGGCAGGCGGGACCATGCATTGCAGTAATGATTGACGAGGGCACGGCGATAACCATCGCTGCTATTCCTGCGTGAGCGGTGCAGCAGATAGCCGTTGAAAAACACGACGGAGCCACGGGCGACTTCTACCGGCACCTCGCCGGTATCGTCGAAGCCGTATGACTCGTCCGCGAAGTCAAATTCATCATCGTCCCCGTGGGGGCGCTGCGGAAACAGCAACCCTTCACGATGGGACTGCGGCAGCACATGGAGGCAGCCATTCTCCAGTGTCGCATCGTCCAGCGCTATCCATGCGCCAACGAGAGAACGGTCGCGCGTCGGAATGTAAATTTCGTCCTGGTGCCACGCCTGTCCCTGGAACCCCGGCGGCTTGACAAACATCATCGATTGCATGCACATCACACTGCCGTCCCAATAAGGCAGGTGGGCCGCCGTGATCTGGCTCAGGACGCCGCAAACCTGCGGATGACGCACGTACTTTTCTATCACGGGACTGATGTAATGCGCCTGGTGAATGCAAAGAATATTGCGGAGCACTTCCTTCTCCGGCGTCGCCGCCGGCAACGGCTCGATCCCCTCGCAAGGGTAGACGCCCCGGGAAATTTGCACCAGGTCGGCACACATCTCGTCGAGCTCGGCCGCCATTACCAGGTCGGGCACGACGATATAACCGTTGTCGACAAACGCCGCCACCTGCTTGTCATCGATGACCTTCGGCACCTCGATCGGCGAACCGTATTCGAGTCGATTGATCTCGGAAATAACAGACATGTTCGCGTCCCTCATTTTATCGGTATAATGTGCGGAGCAACAGCCAATGTTGCAACCCGCCCCTGGCCGAATGCACCTGCGAAGTGGCCCCGCCGTGCGGCCCAGGTTGCCCGGTCATGAACACCGTGCACTCCGGAAAGGCTGCACCAGCAGGGCGTGTTTAAAGGCGGCGGGCGCACAACCCCGACGCGAATCGTGATATCCGGCAGGCTATAGTAAGGGCGCTGCCTGAAAGCCGAGGAAAAATCAGGCCGTTGACTGGAAAATATCTTCAAGCCCGATGTCCAACCTGAATCCCACTCCACCGCAAGGCCGATCATGAAAAATCACCTGTTGACAATCGTTTTTCTTATTTCCATCAGCTTGCCGCAACTGTCGCCGGCCGGTGAAGATGATGTTCACGCTGTCGTCAACGGCGTGGAGTTCTCCACAGCCTTTATCGTTCGGTCCAATCCCACCCCGCTCCATTACTGGCCAAAATCCGCGGTAAGCAAAAAACTCGAGGTTACAATCAATGACTGGCTGGTGCACCAGCACGCGGTTGAGGGAGGGTACGATAAAGAACCCGAGTTTCAACAGTTGGTCGAAGAGCAGGAATCATACATCGCCAACAAAATCCGTGAAACACTGGGAAGGGACTATTGGGCCAATGCCTATCTCGAAGACAGCGCCCAGGGGCGTGTCACGGACAGCGCCCTGGATGCGTTTTTCACGAAGATCAACGCAACCCCGACGGCTCAGGAAAAAGAGGACATGCGCACCCAGTTTTTGGTCCGATACGTCAGACGGCAGCAGACAAGACGGATGCAGAAGATCTTCGAAAAGGTGCCGGTGTCGATCAACGATAAACTCGTGCCGGTCGCCAATCTCTCCTTGGAAGTCGAAACAAAAGACGGGGTGGAGGGCGGCTTCCGCAGTAATTTGCTTGCCGCCGCTGGATATCCGGATGCGGTTCTTCACGACTCCGCTGTACGTGTCAAGGTCGAAGCCGGACTCAAAACGGTCACGTTGACGGTGGGCAGCCAAAAAATCGACCTCGGCGACCCGGTCCACGACAAGTTGCGAGACAGCCTTTCGGTCGCCGCCAACATAAATTCTATTCGGAACATTCTCGCAACCGAGATGGTCCTGCAAACTCATGACCATGCTGACATCGAAGATTTGCGCACACAGCTAATTCGGCAACTTCTGAGAGGTTATTTATATCACAAAATTGGCCTTGTAGCCGAGACTATTGACATCTCCGAAGACGAGCTTTCTTGGTTCATCGAGCAAAAACCGGAAAAATTCCAAAGGATGCGCGACCAGGACGGCGAGGAACAGGCCCGGAAATCCGTGGCAAAGGTCATGGTCGACATGGAGCTGAAGGAGGCCAAAAGGGCGTTCATCGACAGTCTGCGGGAGACCGCAGAGATTGAGTATCCGTAACCCATGGACCATGGACTGCGGTTTTGCGTCGTCAGGGCCCTGTCCCCAGATTACCCATTACAGCTGAGCGCTCTTGCATTCATGAGGTCTGCGTTCTTCCCACCCCGGTAGCCGTCACCGCCGGCGTGCCTGTCGTTCGGCGAGCAGTCGGTTCCCGCATGCAGGACCCGGTGCGCGGTTCAGAACGCCATACACACCGCCGCATGGATGTCCAGCCGCGGCAGGACGGCACGGACCCATCCATCGGCATAGTCGAATTCAAGCGGTCCGCCACTCGGGACCAGCGTGACAGCCGCAGGCTGCCTGTTCGTTCGCACCCGAAACGGGATGTCGAACAACGGCCGGACGTCTTCAATCAAATGATAATGGTGGCCGTGCCAGAACGTCTCTTCACAACCGGCCCCATGGTTGAGGCAGAACTGGACGAGATGCAGGACGAGCTTGCCGTCGACGGTCATCAGGTTGGCATCGACCCAGCCGGGCGCCTCGACCCTGAGCGGATTGGGGTCGAGCAGCTCCAGCGCAGCCAGCAGCAGGTCCCGCAGCCACGGATGCGAATGGCACCAGTATGCCCGTGCCAGCGAAGCGGCGACAAAGACCGCCTTGCCCGCACCACACTCATTGATGGTTATCGCCGGTGCACTCGACGCACGACGCGGCGGCAGCACGCTGGTCCGGTGCGTCACGCCCTTTGTCAGATCGAATTCATCGATCGGATCGAGAAGCGAACACAAAGGCAGGGCCGTCGTGCATGCATAGTGCATCGGCCGCTCATGAAAAAGCAGCGGTGTTTCGGGGGATTCGGCAATGGTGAGCCGGCCATCGAGCTTGACGTAGCACGACGAGAACGGTGACAGCGACAAATCCTTGATGCCCAGGATATCCCGGAGTACATCTGCTTCGCCGGCAACCAGCTCGTTCCCCTCAATGACGGCATGGCCGCCGGCAGCGATCCAGTCGGCCAAACACTGCCAACGCTCGGGTCGCCACAACCGTGTCGGCGCCGGCACGATGATTACCTTGTACGGCGCCTGATCATCCATCAGACGGTCCAGGGCCGTTTCGTCGATGATGTCAAACTGGCGATGCCCCTCGATCAGTGCTTTCGCGGCCCCGACCGTTTGCTGGCTGACGGTGAGCCCGTCGGTCTGCAGGACGGCGGTGTGGGGCACCGCTTGCGCCGCCACGAGCCAGGGTTCGAGAGCCTTGATTTTCTCGAATACCTTGCCGACACGCCGGAATGTCTCCGGCTCCATCCGACCCGACGGCCGCAGGTAGTCAGCGACCGCAACCGTCGAACCATGGGAGACAGTGGAGAGCATTTCGGTCTCGAGCATAGCGGCCGGCTTGGTGGTCAGTTCGCCCCAACAGCCGATGAAGCAGTAGTGATTGGCGAGAACCGGCCGCGCCTTGGTGCGATAGTAACGCGCGTAGATGCCGGCGTTCAAGTAACCCGCGTATTGCTCCCGCCAGTGGATCGTACTTTCATAGAGATCCATGTTAAAGACGGATGCCAGCACCTCGACGGCATCGGGATCCTCGGCGTAACCGCCGCACATCATGACCGTGTCCGGGGAAATCTCCTCGACCGCGGCTGCCACCTGCCGGTACAGCTGCGCCTTGAGGTGCGCGACCGTGGTCTCCCACGGCCGCGGATCCGCCGCCAGCGCATCCAGATCCATGGCGACTCCGCAGATCGCTTCGAATCGCTCGCGGCACTCGGCGCACGGGCACGGCTGCGCATCACCCATGGTGTCAAAAAACAGACCGTCCGGCCGATAGCGCTCGCAGATCTCGCGGATCTGGGGAATGAAGTACGCGTCCATGTACGTCTGATGGAAACCGACATTGCCCCATGGCGCCGGTTTGACAGGATTCAGGACGGCGGGATTCTGGTTGCGCCATTCCGGGTGTGTCCGCGCGACATAGTCGTCGGCGAAAGCGGAGTAGTAGATGACGATGGGAAGATCGTGCTTGCGTGCTTCGTCAACGACCTGGCCGGTGAAGTCGTCGTGGATGTCGCGATGGCGATGCCCGACGTCGGTTGGATAGTAGCAATTGCCGAAATGGTCCTTGGCAAAGAACACCATCATCTGCGCCCCGGCGCTCGCGACCGTCTCGACGATCTGCGCCGCCGACCAGTCATGATACAGTTCTTCGCCCGGCACCTGCCATTCCGGATAATGGGCGTCGATAAAAGCAGCGCGCGTGAGTTTCGAGATATCGATCGACATGGGGCGCTCGGCTGGTTCAAAGTTACTTGTAACTACTCAGGTCGTATGAGGCCGGCGGCCCCGGAGATTCGGGACAACCACAGAAGAAGATTACCCCGCCCGCAGATTCAGGACAACCGCAGATGGCGGAAAACATAGAGCACAGAGGGGAGATTATTTACTTTTCTTCTTATCGGTTTTCGTCATCAGCTGGATCAGCCGATAGGCTAACTGCAACAGGTAGTAGCAGTTCTTCCAGGCGCACTTTTCGCCGCCATAGATGTTTCACCGGAATTGATGGACGTCATTGGACGATTCACAAGCCCCCGGCCAGACATCACTTCGACCAGAGTGAATTCGCCAAGACCGCAGGCTGGAAGCCGACGCTACGGGTCGAATTCAGACGGTCAGCTGCGTTGGGGGTCACGCTTCGGGTCAAGGCGACGGTTGTCGCCGCGCTTCCAGGTCACGGATTGATTATGGAATCAACCTGACTGAGGATCAAAGCGAGACAGTCCACCTCGCCGCCGAAAGAATCCGGGCAGGCGGTAATATTGGCCAGGGCCAGGTTCGCCAGCGCGGTGACACCGGCCGTATACTCACCGAGTGCCGTCGGCATCTTACACGCCATTATGACGTCGCAGGACGCCGCGAAAACTTGATCGGCGATAAGCTGGCATTCGACACAAGAAGACGTCCCGCTCGCCTCGCACACCGCCAGCGCGCACTCGCACTCCGCCAGCGTGGAAGGCATCACAGCGTTGTCGAGCTCGATGGCAATGTACCGTTCCGAACTCGGTATACCCGGGGATTGGACGCCATCGGGATCGACATAGATAACACGGTATTCGACCCTCAGGAAGTACGTCCCGTCCGCCAGAGAGCCGGCCAGGTCCTCGATATCAAAGGTGATCGTCTGGGTCTTGCAGTACGCGCAGCCGTTAACCCCGTCGTTGTGGGTGACGGAAGTACCCCCCTTATGATCGCCGCCGTTCGAGACGCCGAAGAGGTCCACGTTGACAAACTTCAGGAAGTTTACGTTACCACCAGCCGCATTGTCGAAGACCGTCCCGTTAGTGACCGTAACCGTCAACTGCGTATCTGGCCCCACCCTCAGGCGGGAACCCCAACTCAGGTACGAATCCCCCG
>JASLZG010000221.1 GCA_030754995.1 Lentisphaeria bacterium | reverse complement strand
TGGCCCGGGCAACCGGGCTGCTGTACGCCCGCATCCCGCGTATGCACAACGAGACCGTGGTCAACCTGGCCTATCTCCGGGACGAAATTGAAGGGTTGCGGCGGGCGCTTCACTATTGCCGGGACCTGGCCGACCCGGCGCCGGCAGGTGCGGCCGCAGCCAGGGCAGGCGAGACGGTGGCCGGCGTCTCGAAAATTCTCGGCACGGTAAGCGACGGTTTCTTCCGCATGTTCGAGGATTCGCCGGGGGCACGCGCGGACCCGGTCGCCGCCCTGCAGGTGTTCAGCGCGAATCGGGACAAGGCCCGGATCATGCAGGCGCTGTCGCAGCAGGTCAGCGAGGCGGCCGCAACCGTCAAGCGCGCCCGCGACACCGTTGCTGCCGAGCTCCAGGGGTTGCGTAGTGATCCGGCGCTGGTGGCGCAATTTCCCGCTTTCCGCCGGTTCAATCCACCGGCGCCGGGCCCGGTCGCCGTCGAGCCGGACGGCACATTGAAGCGGGTCATCTTCGGCGGCGCCCACGGCAGGACCGACACCATATCGGTATTGAACTTCGACACGCTGCGGGAGACCGGCGTCAGTGTCACCTGGCCCAAGCAAGCCGAATTCGCCACGAAGAGGTCAGCCGTGACAATCGCCCAATGGGAAGAGTACAGGATTCCGCTGTCCGACAAGATTTTTCTCTACGCCGTCGGTGACAATATGTATCGTCCGGAGTGGTTCGCCGATGTGTACGGCGAGAACCCGGATTACTACTTTGTCGCGGGTGGCGGTTATATCGGCACCGGCGGTTTCGACTATCGCCATCCGCTGCCGCGAAAGCTGATCATGCAATACCTGGAGGAAGCGGCCCGGATCAACGGGCAGGAACCGTACACCTTCATCTACAAGGGGCCCTGGGAGGCGCATCCGTATCGCGGCACATCGGTCGATGTCCCCGGCAAACGCACGGCGGCATTTCAGGAGCATGGCTTCAGCAAGGTCGCAGTGAAGGCGTTTCGTGGTTATCTGCAGGCGAAGCACGGAACCATTGCCAACCTCAACCGCGCCTGGCGCTCGAACTACGGCAGCTTCGGCGCGATCCAACCGCCGGCCCCGTTGATCCGCGCCTTCATCGTCACAAGGGATGATCGCGGCCAGGACGTGTACTCGATGTTCCTGCCGAACAAACGCCTGCCCGGTGCCGCGACGACGGCGCTCACCTACGAGTTCGAACGCTGTCGCAAAGACCTCTATGCCGATTACCTGGCGGACTGTCGTGCGGCCATCAAGCGCGGCGACCCGAAGCACCCGCTCGCCTCGTCGACGTCCGGCGGTATCATGGGCGAAATTCTCATCAATTCACTCGACGACCTGCTGATGCCCGAGCGCTGCGTCGACATGTGGGGCAAGCATCCGTCCGGTGGCTACGGCTGGGCTGACTCGCCGTACATGTACGGGTTGAACCGGTACTTCAACAAGACGCTGGTGGCGCTGGAGTATTACGGCTGGGCGCAGGAGGAGATCGGTGAGAATTTCTGGCCGACGTTCAAGGCGGCGCCGGGGGCGACTGTTGAAACTGTTTTCAACGCCGGGCGCCGCGATGTCTGGCATGAGTACAGCTGGGACCGGCGTATGCTGCTGTTTTACTGGACCCAGAAGATCGTGCAGATGCGCAACGGCCTCAACGAGATCAATTCACCACTGTTGCGGGAGTGGTCCGGCCTGATCGCGGCCACGAAACGGCGCGTCATCGAGGTCAATGACATTCTCATCAACGTGCCGATCATCAAGCCCCGAATCGCGGTGGTGCATCCCGGGGTTTCGATCATCAACGCGTACCCGACCAACGCCTGCGCCAAGGTCACCCGGGACATCCTCGACCGGTTGCTGGCGAAGCAATATCATTTCGGCATCGTGCCGGAGGCGTTCATCCTCAACGGCCGCGACCGGCTCGAGAACTACGACGTGGTGATCCTGCCGTACGCCCAGTATTTCAAGGACGGGTTCGACCAGAGACTCACGGACTGGGTTCGCGACGGCGGCTCGCTGATTGCCGCCGGGCCGTTCGGTTTGTACAACCAGTACGGCGCCGAGCTTGAGCACGGCGCCGCCGCGGTCTTTGCCGGCACGGCGTTCGTCTACCCGCCGCCCGACGACTACGAACTTTCCTGGGAATGGCAGGCGCGTCGCAATGGCGAATCAGTGGCGCGCGACTACTTCGCGAACAATTTCGGTGCCGGCAAGGTCCTGATGACCCTCGATGGCCGGGGCTTCGGCCGCCGCGGAACGGCATCTGCCGAAGCACACGTGGGCACAGAGATCGGCGCCGAGATCTCCGGCACCGGGGCGGACAGCGGCACGACAAAGAAACGGGACGACCGCGGCCGGGCGTTGAAACTGGACAATGACGAAGAGCTGCCGCCGGCAGTGAGGAAGCTCTATCGCCTGCTGGACATGTCAACGGCTCGCCGGGCGCACGTTGCCAGTGGCAATGTCGAGATGGTCTTGCGGCAGAAAGACGAGGCCGGGCCGTTGTATGTGTCGCTGTTGAACTGGGATTATACAGCGGCGCTGTCGACCGAAGTCGTTGTCCGCGGCGAATACGCAACGGTCACCGACCTGTCGATCGACGGCGGCTTCCCGGTGCCCGCTGCCGTCGCGAACGGCAACACCCGGTTGCCAATTGTGCTCGGGCCCGGTGAAGGACTGATGCTGCGGCTGCAATAGAACGGAACCCGGCGCCTGTCTCGAATGCAGCCTTCACTCTGCGCCCTGGACTGATATTCGGCGAGCCGCCTGGCCGAGCTCCAGTGTGACGTTGATTTGCCCGGCCCCCTGGGTATACCCGCAGGCCGAATCACCGTTGCACGGTTGGTCGTCATCGACGGTCACGACGTACCGGCTTTGCCGGTCAGCCATCTGCAGCGACACGGTTGTTTTGCCGTCGCCCTGCAGGGCGATGTCCGCCTGGTTCGTGCTGCCCTCCGGTGATGTCGCGGAAAGAATCCATGCGTACCGGTTGGAAATGTTCTTGATGACCGGGTGGCTGGTCACCAGGTAGGAGAATTCCACCGTGGATTTGATCTCGTCATTGCTTTCCCAGGCCGGATCCCAACACCAGTATTTGACCGTCAGGTCCAGCCAGTCGGCACGATTGTGAATGAAGGTGCCTTTGCCGAACGTCTTCTTCAAGAGGCTTCGCCCGTCCGGGTAGGTGTCATCGATGGCGCGGAAGACGTCGGCCCGCCGCGAGTATGTCCGATCGAATTCGACGCTGCAGGACGGGGCGATGCCGTGGAAAGCCTTGTAGTCCGACCAGAGAGAGGTCTTCACCTGGGTGATTTTCTGCAGGCCATCGATCGGGGGTGCATCCACAACATGTCCCTCGACCCACATCGTGCAGTAGACATTGACCGGCTGGGTCGGTACCTGGCTCGATAAGTTGCCGATATCGTTTCGATGGCCCATGCCCAGGTAGAACGTCTTGGATTTTTCATTGCCGAACCAGTACCGCTGATCGATGCTGGTCTGTCCGCAGCCGGTAAGGACGACATGCAATGAATACATGCCAGCGCGTGTCGGCGTGAAAGTGCCGCGAAGGAGATTGCCGTCTGTCGTATAGGCGATTTCTTCCGGTGGGCTGGTGGTCAGGCTGTCAACGGCAAATCCCGAACATGCCGTGCCGTCGGGCGCGTGCAGCGCGATTTCGAAGGCCCGCTCCTGTCCCGGCGTCAGGCCGTGGTCGCCGGGGAACACGAAAAACAGATTGTTGAGGTTCGAATCGAAGGTGTTTCCCCGGTAACTCACCTGGCCGGGTTTCCAGAATCGATCCGGAACCGGGACGACATTGTGATTGAACAGATTGTCGCTGACGACAACGCCCTTCGGTCGCTGGTATGGATCCCAGATGACCAGACCGCGTTTGTTGCGCCGCAGCCGGTTATCCGAGACAACGATATCGTTGCAGGCCGGACCTTGCCATAATTCCGCGCCGCTGAGGGTGATTCCGGCGTCCAGGTTGTCGGTGATCTGATTGCCGGTGATCGCCGAATTGTGTGACCATTTCATGAACACACCACGCTGGTTGCGGACGAGCGTGTTGGCTTCAATCCGGTGCCCGTGCGAAACCGGATCTTCTTCGGCTTTGCTGTCGGAGGAGATGAGAATGCCGTTCTTGAAATTCCTGATGACACAGTTCCTGATCGTGACATTGTGGCGCTCGAGGCAGGTGATGCCATTGCCCCAGCCGGTGCCGGAGATGGTGTGCCCGTTGCCGTCGATGACTATGTTGTCCGCTGCCACGACAATGCCCCGGTGGCACTGAATAATGTCACGCGTAAGGACAATGTCCGTGGTAATCGTTTGCCCGCCACGGCCTTGTATGAACGGTTCAGCCTTGAGCAGGGGAACGGCAGCGGCAATAATTAAAAGGTGGAGAAAGGGCTTCATCAGGTCACTCTCTTCCAATCAACCGGCGACGAAATTTATTGGCACGATTGCCGCGCAGGAGGCGCCGGTTTGGCATTGGTTACCCGGTAAATTACACCATCTGCTGTGGCTTTTCTTCATAAATTCAACTCGGGTAACACCCCGCAAAAACGCATCCGGATCTGGAATTTGCCTGGCATCTGATATTCGCCAGGCTCGTGTGGCTGCATCGCCCGGGACGGATCCCTTCATATCGAGACCGGGATTGTCAACATCTCCCCGGGCGCCCCGGCCGACATCGGCGCCACCAACTGCCTACAGTTTATCTTCACTGGTTCCCGGGAGGTTAGGGATTAAAGTGAACGGAACGCCGTGTCCGTTCATATCTGGTGGAACTTTGTATGCCCAGGCTGTTCATCTGCATTACCATTGCCTTTGCCGTCAACCTTGCTGCCGCCAGGACGCTTTTCCTGGCGCACTATGATGACAGCCCCGATGGAGACTATGCAACGGGTGCCGCGGTCGCTGAGCCGGTACCGGGCTACGAGGTTGCGAAAATCGCTGCCGAGGGCAGATGGCAGGGGGCCCTGGCAATCGACAACGTCGACCCCGGCCGCTGCGCCTATGCCGCCCTCGACAACCTCGATATCCGCCAGGGCACCGTCGATTTCTGGTACTGCTTCGATGAGGACGAGACAAACGTGTACCATCCGCTGTTCGGCTGGTACAACATGCCGGGGAACCTCGAGAACGGCGCCTTCGAGGCGTATACCCAGAACGGCGTGATCTCCTTCGACGTCTACTCGCCGAGCTCACTGGTCCAGGCACGCTACCAGGTCGACACCGGCAAGTGGCATCATCTCGAGATCAACTGGGACTGCACCGGCGGCAACGGCAGCAGCAGGTACAATGTCTATGTCGATGGCCGCCGAACGATTCACCTCGACAACGGGAAAGCACTGAAGGCGTCGGGCGGCAGGTTGCACGTCGGTATGTGGGCATCCGCGCATGGTCACTGCCTGCGCGGCCGCCTCGACGAGCTGCGGATCACTGACCAGGTCGAGCACCACGCCAACTTTTCCCCGCCCGTCGGCCCGCACCCGACGCCGGGCACCGCGGCCGGGTTCGCCGCGGCTCGCGAACAGGCCGCCGCCGACCTCGCAGCACTGTCACAGGACGTCGATCATCTCCAGCTGGCCTCAAGCCAGCTCGTTGACGGCGGCGACGCAGCAGCAGCGCAGATTGTCACCGACCGCCGGACCGCCGTCAGCGAAGGCAAACGGGCGCTCAAGCGGATTAAGAGCATTGCCGATGAAGACCAACTGTACGAGCTTGCCGACGCCATCCGCCGTGACCGGCGGGCAATCGTCAAGGCACTCGAGGGCCTGTACTCGCGCCATCGCCGCTTCCGCAACGTCACCGCCGAGATGAAGCTCGAAGTCAGCGGCGCGCCCGCGGCGTGGGCCGACGTCGATGGCGACGGCTTCGCCGACATCACCATGTACAGCGACAGCTGGCGCAATGAAGGCGGTAACGGGTTCTCGAGGCAGCCGAAGATTCCGGCCGGCTGCATGTGGGGTGACTATGACAACGACGGCGACCTCGACGGCTACACCTGGCTCGGTAATCGGGTGTATCAGAATATAAGCACGCCCGGCAAGTTTGTGTTCAAACCCGGCATGCTGCTGCCGGCACTCCCGGCCGGCAAAGACATCAGCAACGGCACCAACCGCAGCGCCAACTGGGCCGACTATAACGGCGACGGGTTTCTCGACCTTTTTGTCACCGGCTACGAGACCGGCGGCATGGCGCCGTACAACGACACGCTGATGCTCAGCGACAACGCGAACTCCTTCACCAGCCAGGTGATCGGCGGTCCGTCGAACAGCCGCGGCGTCACCTCATGTGACTGGGACGAGGACGGCGATGTCGACGTGTACGTGACCAACTACCGGCTGCAGCCGAATCGTCTGTGGGAGAACGACGGCGATGGCAACTTTTCCTTTATCGGCACTTCACACAACGCCCTTGGCGGCAACGGCCATGGCGTCGGATCCTGCTGGGGCGACATCGACAACGACGGCGACTTCGATCTGTTTGTCGGCAACTTCGCGCACGGCGGCCAGCCGCAGTCACGCTTCCTCGAGAACCTCGGGCCGGAGCACGGCTACAGGTTTGCCGATCGCGGCACCTGCGGTGTGGGCTATCAGGAGTCATACGCCTCGCCGGTGCTGGGCGACTATGACAACGACGGCGACCTCGATCTTTTCTTCACGACGGTATACGGCCACAACCAGCCGCGGTTGTACCGCAACGCCGGGCGATGGTCATTCACCGACGTCACCGCGGCCGAGGGTCTTGCCAATATCGGCGCGGGATACCTGGCAGCTTATGCGGACTTCGACAACGACGGCGATCTCGACCTGCTGGCCGGCAAAGCGCTCTACAGGAACCAGACTGTCGGCAACCACTGGCTGCGGGTGCGCCTGGAGGGCTCAGGCAAGGTAAACCGTTCAGCGATCGGCGCGCAGGTTCGCATTCATCTGCCCGACCGGACCCTGACGCGACAGGTCGAAGCCGGCACCGGCGAAGGCAATCAGAGCGAGCTGGTCCTGCACTTCGGTCTCGGCCGCCAACGTGACCCTGTCGAACTTGAGATTACGTGGCCGCATAATGTTGGTGTGCAGAAAGTTATGACCGCCGTCGATCGAGTCGTGACGGTGGATGTCCGGTAGCTTGCGGGCCCCGGGTTGCGGTGCGGTTCCTCTCTTGGGCGAGCGGTCATGTCCGCTCAGCATGCCAGGCACAGTTCGGTGATTTTATTGTGAGTGCCACTCGAGCTTTTTTTTCTTGCAATTACAGTTGGATTTTTGTACACTCATAAATTGACAAGAGAACTTGAACCCAATTTTCAACCAACGGAGAGGCAGGATGAAACACGTGAAATTTGCATTGGCCGCAGTTCTTGGACTGTTCATTGTCGGCGCTATATCGGCGCAAGTCACAATCGACGTTTCCAACCCCTCACCAGGCGCGGGCAGCGTGCTCGGTGATGCCGACGGCACCGGTGTCGCGTCCTGGCAAGCCGCTTCCGCCGGCTCTCAGGGGCCGCAGGGTAAGCAGGGACCGGCCGGCGATGCAGGACCGCAGGGACCGACCGGTGCGGCCGGTGCGGACGGCGGCGGCGGCGGCGGTTCGACGCTGAACGATGACCTGTGGGGGTTCTGGCCGATGTACGAGGGGGGTGGCCTGACGGCCCGTGATATCAGCGGCAATGGGCATGATGCCAATCTTGGCCCCGGGGCCGCGTCCACGGCCGTGGCATGGAGGTCACTAAGCGGCACCGCCGTGGCGAATTGCCTCGACTTAGATGCCGGCGTTGCGTCGACGGCGCCGGTTGGGTCTTTTGCGGACGTAAACGGCACTCAGTTCGGCGGCTCGATCAGCGTTACCGCCTTCATCAAGATCCATAGCTATCCGACGCCGCAGAATTACAGCCGCAGCCAGATTGTCGTGAAGCTGAATTCAATCCAGTTCTATGTCGATCCGAGCGGCTATCTCAAGACCTGGGTCAACGGCGGCCCGACCAACAGTTCAACCGGACAGTTGGATCTCGATCAGTGGCACTACGTCGCGATGACGTTCGACCACGCGGCGGACGTTGACAACATCTATAT
Organism: Lentisphaeria bacterium; assembly: GCA_030754995.1. GTDB lineage: Bacteria > Verrucomicrobiota > Lentisphaeria > JABSQK01 > CAJWLW01 > CAJWLW01. Next base: position 109 of record JASLZG010000221.1, on the reverse strand, counting down.
CAATGGCGTCCTCGACAGTTCGCATACCCAGACCGGCTCGATCAATGTCAACGGACGCGTCGCGATCGGGGCGGCACTGGACGGGTATTACCACTTCGAAGGTTACATC
>JASLZG010000220.1 GCA_030754995.1 Lentisphaeria bacterium | reverse complement strand
GACCAGTCCAGGCGATCACCGCCGGCTGGGCCGCGGTTAACCTGCACATCGCCGGTAACGGTCAGTTCCAGATCGGCGATGCCCACCAACCCGGCATTGGTCACACTTCCCTGCAGGCCGGTGTACTTGTTCGACGCCGTCGCCGTGTCCTGCAGGATCGCCAACTCCAGCACCGAACCAGCCGGGACGCTGAAGCCCACCGCATCGGTCGTCACCACCGTCGCCAATGAGTCGTTCGCCGCACTCAGGCTGCCGCCCACTCCGACGAATCCGCCCGCTGTCAGTGACACGCTCAGGACATCCGCGGTGAACGGCGCCAGGTTGCTGTCATCGATCGCCACACCCGTCTGCTTGACCAGGTCGAACGAACCGGACAGCGCCACGAAACCGAAAACATTAAGCGCCGCACTGCCGTTATGGATCGCCAGCTCAACAGCATCGTCCATCGCCAGCGTCACGTCCGGCAGCTCATTGCCCACACCCGTCACCGCCGACCAGTCCAGGCGACCACCGGCAGGACCACGGTTAACCTGCACATCGCCCGAGACCGTCAGTTCGAGATCCGCAATACCCACCAGACCCGCATTGGTCACACTTCCCTGCAGACCGGTGTACTTGTTTGCCACCGTCGCGGTGTCCTGAAGGATCACCAGGTCCAGCAAAGAACCGCTCGGTACGCTCAAGCCCACCGCATCGGTCGTCACCACCGTCGCCAATGAATCGTTCACCGCGCTCAAGCTGCCGCCCACACCAACGAACCCGCCGGCTGTCAATGACAAGGTCATGACATCAGCCGAGAACGCCGCCAGCTTGCTGTCATCGATCGCCACATCGGCCTGGTTCACCAGGTCGAACGAACCGGACAACACAGCGAAACCGAAAATGTTCAACGCCGCGCTACCGTTCAGCGCCAGTTCTACTGACTCGTCCATCGTCAGTGTCACGCCCGGCAACTCATTGCCGGCGCCCGTCACCTCCGACCAGTCCAAACGACCCGCCGCGGGACCTTTGTTCATCTGCACATTGCCTGATACCGTCGCCGACAGATCGGTGATGCCCACCAACCCGGCATTGGTCACACTTCCCTGCAGGCCAGTGTATGTGTTCGCCGTTGCCGTATCCTGCAAAATCACCAGGTCCAGCGAGGCACCACTCGGTACGTTAAAGCCCACCGCATCGGTCGGCGGCGGATCGGTCGGCGCAGTCACGTTGGCATCGATTCCGACGAAAATGCCGGCGTTTGTCAGCGACACACTCAAAACATCTGCCGTGAACGCCGCGAGGTTGCCGTCATCGATCGCCACACCCGTCTGCTTGACCAAATCAAACGACCCCGTCACCACCGCAAGGCTGAAGCCGTCCAGCGGCGTCACCGCCGCAAGCTGGCCATCGCCAGTCCCGGCCAGTGGCACGGTCCCCACGTTAAATGCCTTGGCGCTGGCATAATTCAGGCTGGCGGCAGCGGTGAACTCTGGCGGAATGTGATCCGCCTCGGTCCCCGCCGCCGTTTTCAAGGTGACGTTCCCGGCGGCAATGATTTTCAGGGATCCCGCATCAATGGCACTTCCGGCCCGTTGCGTGATCGTGCCCGAAGCCTTCAATTGAACAATACCATCGGCCCCGGCGCTGCCGGTTCCTGCCGCCGTCCCGCCACGAGTCGTTATATCGGCAATTTCAACCGATCCATCGGTGTTGAGCACGGTAACCACCCCGCCAGCGCCGCCATTGTTATCCCCGCTCTGCGCCGCGCCGCCGTTGGCGGTGATCGCCGCCTGCAGGGCAATGATACCGGTTCCTGTCGAATGCACCAGGACCTCACCAGCGGCTCCCCCCGGATTGGCGGTCCCGCCGGTCGTCGTGATCGAGGCAGCCGTCGTCCCCGTGATCTCGTCCCCGGTAACCGTCACCTTGCCGCCCGAGGTTGTAATTGCAGCAGCCAAAGCGACGGTGTCGGCCGACGTCAACGAAACCGTACTGTTTTCCGAGGTAAGGGTGCCACTGAGCGTCAGGACTCTGTTGGCCGACAAATCTATTCCACTGTCCGCGGTCACAGCGTTGACCAGAGTGATGTCCCGCCCACTGAGCGTGATCGAACCTTCGGTGGTGCTAACCGTGCCGTCGAGGAGAATGTCGCTCGTAGCCGCGGCGGTTGTCATCGTAATGTTCGTACGCGTTTGTACGGAACTGGCCGCCTCGATGTCTCCAGCGGGAATGGTAATTGCCAGTTCCCCATTGAGGTCGAGCGCCCCGACGAAAGAAACACTTGAAGCAGTTTCAATAATCAGGTTGTTCAAGCCGGCGCCGCTAATGGCTCCGGTGATAGAAATACTGCCGCCGGCACGGAGAATCAGGTTGTCGGGTGTCAAGTCACCGTTGCCGGTGATGGTTCCAGGAGCGTCTATGGTGATGTTGCCGCCGGCCTCCAACGTGACATTGCCGCTGATGACGATCGCGTCATTGATCGTGATGTCGCCGGGCTGGACAACGGTCTGGTTGGTGAAGGTGGTCGTATGACCCGAACCAAAGATGGTCAGCGAACCATCACCAACGACGTCGCTCAGGAAGAAGATCTCCCCGCCCTCTTGCGGATTCTGAATGGTGAGAGAACTGCCTATGGAGAGCGGCCCGTTGCCTTCTGCCCCGATCTCAATCACATGGGCACCGTCGGGCCCACCGATGGTTATCGACTCCGTCTCCGCCAACGCATCCAGATCGTCCTGGCTCACGACAAAGTCGCCGGCAGCGCCATTGCCGATGCCAATGCTGTCGGATGGTTCCGCAGGCACAAGGGTCACGCCCCCGGCGGAACCGTCGGAATTTGTATCGAACAGATCGTTACCCCAAGCAGCGTCAGCGTAACTACTTATTGTATGGGGTGTGCGATTCTCCGCCGGCGGTGGATTGGCGGCAAGCAGGGTTTCAATTTGCCAGTCGGTGATTGTATCGGCACCATCTGGACCTGCGGGCAGCGGCACGACTTGTGTGGCTACCGTGTCGAATTCGGGGCCTGCCAGGAACGCCGTGGAGGCGTCTTCGTGCTCGTTAGCAGGGGAAACATCAGATGTCTCGGCGGCTGCTTCGTCGCTGGCGGAGGGTTCGTCAAAAACAAGGGATTCCAAGTCATCAAAGAGATCGGTCGGCGGCTGGGAAATTTCTTCATACAGACCTGGGTCGACATCTGCGGTACTGGCCGAGACTTCGAGCTGATGTTCGACACGGAGTGTTTCGTCGGCAGACGACAGGGCCAGGTCGGCAAGCGGGTCTGCAGACAGCAATACTCGGGGTTCCAGTGCTTCACACTGGAATTGATCTGGGGGCGACGTTGGCAAGGAATCTCCCGTCCAGAGAATCACGAAATGGAAATTATGCTATCACGTCAACTATTTGAGAAATAAACGGCTGAAGTGTGGCTGGTTAGTTTGCGGTAGCGGCATATCGACAAACTTGCTTTCCAAATGATCGCCGATCGGCTAATCGGCTAAAGTGCCCAGGCACGATTGATCAGATGATAGTAGCAGCTACCTCGTCGATACGTATTTGTCCTGTTCTCCTTTGTTTCCTACTTATATAACCCTGCCTTTTTCGATAGCAAGACTTCAACAGCTTTCTTAAAAAGAACTATAAATTAAAATTCAATCGGCTCGCGTGGCACAGTCACCCGTCGCCGTGACGTCTATCTTACAGTATCAATCACCTCTCACGCACCACGTTTCACCAATCATTTTGCGCACATCGCCAGGCAGTGTATTTTGTGACTAACCCAAATCAAGATCATGGACATCACAGCACTGCACCCGGCAATGGCCGCGGAGGCAACTCGACTGATTCGCTCGAATCCACGATCCATCTTCTGTCGCGGCATCTTCATACCTGCCTGTGAGCTGGGTGACGACGAGATTCCCTGGACCAATATGGACCCGGAATGCTGCTTCGCCGCCGTCGACAGGGGTGAGTTGCTGGGTGTTGCTGGCACGATTGTCAACGAAGACGCACTCGAGCTGTTTCTGCTGGAAGCAGAGCGGGGCCCGCGCTTTGTGGAGATCGCCGAACGACTGCTTCACAGCATCCGCGACCTGGCAGTGCAACGCGGGCTGACTTCCTTGAAGCTCACACCGCGGCAACCCATTTCGTCCGCCTTCGATATGATGGACGACGCCTGGATCGACCTTCTGTTCACAATGGGCTATTACAACGAAATCGTAATCGGCGCCGAGATGCGTGTTGACCTGGAGGGCTACCGAATACCGGAAAACATCGCGCAGCGGGAAGAGGCGCTTGCCGGGCAAGGTGTTACTGTCCGGTCGTGCGCCGCCGACGATATTGCCGCCCTCGAGGAATTCTACGAACGCGCACCATATGTCGGCAGCTGGCCACAATTGGTGCGCGACGTCATTGAACAGGTTGATGTAACCTACGTCATGCTGGCGTTGAAGGACGACGTCGTGATCGCGTACTCGACGTTTTTCGCGCGCACGATCGAAACCGCACTGCCGGAGTACGGTCCCGTGCTCATCGACCCGGACTGGCGCCGTCGCGGCCTCTCGAGCGTGCTGATGGCACGGTCACTGCTGCAGATTGTCGAACTCGACCGTGCTACGCAAGTGCAACTCAGCTGTTATCCCAGTAAGTTCCCGGTCTATCCCCGCCAGGGGTTCCAATTCACCCGCAAATACCTGCTGCACGCGACAGCGGAATTGTAAAACCCAACTGACAACCGAATCCGCAGCCATCCAGCCGGGCCTGGCTGACGATCGTGAATTACACATGAAATGGGACGTCGACATCTATGACCGCCCCGGCTGGAATGCCTATACTTACGGCTACCCGGGGGGCGGTGCCATCCGGCTGCAGGCAAACGGCGACATCGTCATAAGGTTTGAAAGCGGGGATGCTTCCGGCTACAACGACGACTTCCTGATCGATCATTTCCGCCGCGTCACCATGCACAGCAGCAACGGTGGCCACAGCTGGACCGAGATCGAATCACCGTGGCCCTATCACATCCCCCTCGAACTCTCGGACGGAACCCTGGTCGAAATTGTCGACGACCGGCAACTGACACCACGAAACGAGCAAAAGGCACGGCTCGAGTCACTCGGCATCGGCCATGCCTGGCACGACGATTGTATGCTCTCCTGGGACCTCTGGCCGGCATCGATGGCCGAGCAACTGAGGGCCGAGGGCCGCGTCGTCTGGGACCTGCACGCAGGACCGACGCCGGATCAACGATACCTACCGGACGATGTCGTCGCGACCCATGATCCGACCAACTTATTCTCACGCGTGTCGAACGACGGCGGCGCCACCTGGAGCCTCAGCAAAGTTGTCGATGTCACAGGTTACGGACACTTCGGCTGCATGTTTGGCGGCGGCGCGATCGTGTTGCCCGATGACACCATTCTGGTGCCGTGCTACGGCGGCATCAAGCACGCCGAGCCAATCGACGGCAACCTCCTCGGCCCACTGCAAATCCTGGTGCTGCGTTCCGAAAACAGCGGCAAAAGTTTTGAATTAATCGAAGTGCCTGCCAGCGTGCAAGGGTACAATGAATCATGTTTGGTCTATCACCCTTCGGGTCGCGTCATCTGCCTGCTGCGCGCCGAGGAGACCGGTTGCTGCTTTTCCGACGACGGCGGTCGAACCTGGACCGTCCCCCGCGGCACCGGCATTCGCGGGGGCTATCCGCTCAGTGCCCTGGCCCTGAAAAGCGGTGCGGTTCTGTGCGGTTACGCGCATCGACGCTTTCCCGGCGGTATCCGGGCAACGCTCAGTCACGATGCAGGAGAAACCTGGGACATCGACAACGAGAAAATCCTCATCGACAGTTGCCTGCCGTCCAGCTATATTGGCGGCCCCGGCAGTGTGCAGCTCGCTGATGGCAGTATTTTCAGCTTTTACAATCTGGTAAAGCCGGAAGTCGTGCGCAACGGGGACATCGTCGATCTGGACCGGCAAATTACACTGACGCCACGCTGGCATTCATATATCGCCGGAAGTTGCTACACGGAGGAGTACATTCGCACCCCGGGATGAGGAATCGATGAGGGCTCACGGCATCAGCGGATTTTTCGGACAGTCAACGCAATCAAACACATCTGAACCAGTGAACTCCGGCATCCACAGTTCGTCACCACCCGGCTTTCGACTACCCACCCCCCCATGTGACCATGCGATTCACGTCGACACTTTTTCTCACCCTACTCGGATCCGCCTTAATGTCTGAAGCAGTTGGCCCCGTCGCCTTCCAGGTGCTCGGCACAACCGTGCCGAAAGATGCCGAATCCACCCCGATCCCGGAAGGCTGGATCGAGCAGCAGCCGGAAGGCATCAACACGACGATGCCCGAAGCCACCGCCGAGGAAGAGGCGCGGGGCTACGTCACATTCAGCAAGAACTACCTCGAGATGGTCTATCCGAGCACCTGCCCGACACGCGCCGAAGTTTCGGACACTCTGGCGATTTCCTCGGCACCGGACGCACTGGAAATTGCAACTTTCTCGGTCCGGGCCCTGCGCGGCCTTGAGAATGTCCAGGCAACCGCCAGCGACCTCACCTCCGAATTCCTTGCCATCGACGCAGAGAACATCGAGCTGCGTTCGGTGCGCTGCATGCCGAACCGGATCTGGGCCAAGAAAGAATATATTGTCACGCCAACGCTGCTGGAACGGCGCGACCAACTCAACATCGCCAAGGACACGACCCAGCGTTTTTGGATCACCGTATACGTGCCGCCCGAAACGCCCGCCGGCGATTACCACGGCAGCATCACGATCCGGCCGCAAAACGGCGCTACACAAACGCTGGCGATTCGGTTGTCAGTGGTGCCCGTTCGTTTGCGCCCACCGCCGGTACGTCAGGGTATGTATTCCAACCTGGTCATACTCCAACGGGACATGACGAAAATGAAAGCGTTGCCGGAAGATCAGATGCACCGGCAACTCCTCGACATGAAGGTGCATGGCATGGACACGATATTCATCAGTTTCGGTCCTACCCTGACATCGACCAAGGATGCCACCGGCATTCATTTCGACATGTCACCGATCAAACCATTCGCCCGTCTCTGCCAGCAGGTCGGCATCACTCACGTCATCTGGAACTTCTGGACCGATGAATTTATTCCCAAATACAATCCGCACAACGAAGCATTCGGCACCATGGTCAAAGCGTTCGTCGATGACTGGCGCGCCCGCGGTTGGCCCAAGCTTATCGCATCCGCTGGGGATGAAGCCGACGCCAATGGGACCCTGGAAAAATCCATGAAGGCCGCTACAGAAATTCGCAATGCGGTACCGGACATCGAAATCTTCACCACCGTAGTATTCCCGGAAAACTCGGAAATTTTTGAACCAATCGTCGATATCCGCGCGTTCTCGAGCTACGCCGACGAGACGATCACGGTCAACACCCAAAATGCCAAGCGGAATTGCTGGATGTACAGCGGTACATCCGAGTACGGACGCAACGGGATTGGTGACCGGATGTACCGCGGTATCTGGGCCGCCAAACTCGAACTCGAGGGTGTGCTCGACTGGACCTATTGGCGACCGTCGCTTGATTATGAGCAACCCTTCAACGACCTGGTCGATGTTGGCAGCGTACGCGCGAACTTCTCATGCTGGGTATTTCCCACCAGCACGGGCCCCTTGCCAACGACCGGCTGGGAGTCGATGCGCGAGGGCATCGAAGACCTCAAATACATCTATACCCTGCAGGAGTTGATCAAAGAGCGCCGCGAGGCGAATGGCACCGATGACAAGCTCGCGGCAAAAGCAGAAGCGGTGCTGCAGAAGTTATTTGATGAGGTCGACACCAGCGCACGGCCCCGGAAACCGGATGGGAGCATGGACAACAGCAAGTTCACCATCAGCATCGCCGCGGACAAGCTCACGCCGGCGTTTTTCGTCGATCTGCGGGAGACACTGGCAGAACATATCATGAAGCTGCAATAAGACCGGGTGCTGGAAGGATGGATCAAATCAATCCCCTCCCCTACCCTCCCCGTTCCGCCTTTCTGGCTCCCGTCATTGATGCGCCGACGTCGGTAATGCACGGCGCAGCTGGCCAACAGGGTTTGGACGTTTTCACGATACGTCCCAATCGGGACTGCACGGCACTACAACTCCTGGCTCCAGGGAGAAGCCGGAGAGATATACGGCTCGACATATTTCAAGAATTGCGTGTGACCATCGACATAGAGCATGTTGCACGATTCGAGATGACGATACAACGAATAATGCTCTGATTGACTGGCC
>JASLZG010000021.1 GCA_030754995.1 Lentisphaeria bacterium | reverse complement strand
GGCAACCTGTTTGAGATTGTTCATGCAGACTCCCCGCTTGCCTATTTCCTTGGCCTGATTCAACGCCGGCAGCAGCATTGACGCCAGGATAGCGATGATGGCAATGACCACGAGGAGTTCGATCAGGGTGAACCATGAACCGTGCGCCGGGCCGTAGGCCCGACTGCCCGTCGCCCGTCGCCAGGAATGAGCGGAGCGCATGGAAAACTGGAAATCCGAAACTTGCTCCTTGGATTCTTGACGAGTGATCATCATCCGTTTCCTGCCATCCCTAACCGTTATTCCATCCCACAGCGGCCAATCCCGTTGATCTACAGCGAAACCCATGCCGAGATGCTCAGCATGCTGTACTGTACAGCGTCCCGCCAGCCAATCCAGATTGGGTCGATCATCAGTGGCTACAACCATCGTGGACTCAAAGGCCTGCCAGCTTGGGATTGACTGTCGGTTTTAAGTTCATGATGCAAGTAACATTGCAGCCGGCTCGACTCGCGCACAGCACATTTTCGGACAATCAAGGCAATCACCAAGGCATAGAACAGTTGGGGTGAATAAACCAACGGTTTATTTGGATCAGCCTCCGTGCTGTGCTTAGGAGAGTCTCTCGTACTCCGTAAGCAGGTCGGCCGCGGACTCTGTCCGCAACCGGTGGGCGAACTCCTGCGAGCCGCCCGCCTTGACCCACGCATCCAGATCGAGCCGGGCAAGGTCGACCAGCGGTTCGTCACGCACCGCTCGCAGGATTTCGTATTCGTTCGGGTTTACTGCGGCACGTTCATCGTCGTCCGGCAAATTCTCCGGCCAACATTCAAAATGGTTGTGGCGCGCCGCCGTCCATCGGGCCTCCGGCATAACCGTGAGATCGCCGTTTTGCACGCCGTCGGGCATGCCCCAGCGGCTCTCGTACTCGGTCAGCCGGGCTCGCAATTGGTCCCGCGCCGCTGTTGCTGCCGGCGTCAGCGGTGCATGCATCAGATCGACCTGCTGCCCGGGGTCCTCCTTCAGGTCATAGAGTTCCTCGATTCCATCGCCGTACCAATACACATACTGGTAGCGGTGGTCCTGGAGGCTGATCCAGCGCTGCTGGCCGAAGTCGTTTTCGAGGTACTGAACCGAGCGGTCTTTGTCCGGGGCATCCGCCAGCAACGATTCCCCGGGCAGCTCCGCCTCACCCGGATACGCCAGGCCGGCGGCGTCGAGGAACGTGGGCAGGATGTCGTTCAGATCAACGAAATCATCGTACCGGGACCGGGCCGCAACGCGGCCCGGCACGCGGAGTATCATCGGGATCCGGCAGCATGAGCGATACGGCAATGATTTATTGAAGCACCCGAGGTCACCAAGGTTGTCGCCGTGGTCGGATGTGAAGAGCACCAGCGTGTCATCAGCCAACGCCAATGCCTCAAGCTCGTCGAGCAGGCGACCGATGTTCTTGTCAATCATGGACACGGCGCTGTGGTACAGCTCGCGTGACCGCCGCAATTGTTCGGCGCCAATCACCTCCTCGTGTTGCGAGTACGCCTGCGCCTTCGGCGGAAGCGGGCTGAGACGTCGTACCGGATCGGGGATCGGGGCAGCGGCGAGAACCTGTGAGAAACTCTCCGGCACCTGAAACGGCGCATGCGGCGCAAACCAACTGGACCAGAGAAAAAACGGCCGGTCGCGGTTGTCGCGGAGAAATTCGATGGAACGGTCGGCAATCCACGTCGTGAGATGATGTTCCTCCGGGATCAATGAGCGTTGCGGCTGAAACCGGATCAGGTTCGCCACCCCGAAGATATTCCGGACATGACCGAAGCCGGCGTCCTTGAGGTAGAGCGCATAGTCGTTGTCATCCCGATTGTTGGCGGCGTGCTCGGCGAGCAGCATCCCGTCGAAGCCGTGATCGTGCCGCTGCGGGCGGAAGCCCATGTGGCCGATCGCCTGGGTGACATAGCCGGCGCGCGACAGGAGTCGAGGCATGACCGGCAGGTCCTTGTCCCAAGGCTGCGGCGAGTTGCGCCAGTAGCCATGAAACCGGGGCGGCAGCCCGGTGAGGATATTGTGCCGCGCCGGCGTGCACACCGGGTTGGTGCAGAAGGCGTTTTCGAAGAAACAACCCTCGGCAGCCAGCCGGTCCAGGTTCGGTGTTCGCGCCCAGCCGGAGCCCGCGGCCCCGGTTGCGTCAAAGCGCATCTGATCCGCCATCAGCAGGATGATATTCGGTCTGTTATGCTCCGCGATTATACTGTGTCCTCAGTTTGTCAGCGGCCCAATGGCGGTCAGTCGTCTCCAGGCGCCGACAGTATTCCTCGAGTTTACCTTTCGCGTGATACGGGCCGCCCTCCGCCAGAACGGTCTGCAGCGGATCGGTGTGGAGCTCGGCGGCGGTCGTCATTTCCGTGTGCCAGCGCTCCAGCAAGCTCTCGCCGCGAGCCACGATATCCGGTTTGTCCGGGGCCAAGTCACGAGTCTCATGCGGATCGGCCTCGACATCGAACAGCATCGTCGGCGGCAGGTTCATGTAAGCGTCATGATACGTTTTGATCATCAGCCACCCCTCGAACCTGACGGCCCGTTGACAACACCAGGCACACTGGCTGAGGACCAGGAAATCACGGCCGTCCGAGCACCGGTCTCGCAACGTCGCCGCGAAATTCTCCCCGTCCCAGGACGCCGGGACAGGACCGTCCAGCAAGTCGACAACGGTCGGCGGCAAATCCACATGATAGTGCAACGCGTCGTCGACACCGGGGCCCAGGCCCGGCCAGCGAATGACCAGCGGAATGCGGCAGGTGCACAAGTCCGCCGTCTGGTGGTTTCCATAGACATTCAACTCGCCCAGATTCTCGCCGTGGTCGCTGCTGACGATGATCGCAGTGTCATCGAGCACGCCCTCGGCCTCCAGTACCTCGAGGAGCCTGCCGACATGATCGTCCATATAGCGTACCGCTGTGTCGTAGCCGTCAATCCACGCGCGATAGTCCGACAAGGTGGCGATTTCACCGGGCAAATGCGGCTGCGCGGCCGCTTTTTCCTGGTTCCACCCCCAGGGCTCCCGGGCGCTGCACGGACCGTGACTTTGCCGCTGTGCAGTGAGTGCTTCGCCGGTCAGCCACGTCGGCGGATTGTCATCGCTGAAGGGGTTGCCGTAAGCTTCCGGGGTTCGGTATGGCATGTGCGCGTCCCAGAAATTCACGTGCAGAAACCAGTGATCATTTTTTGCCTGCCGGCGAAGCCAGTCAATGGCGATCGGCGTCACCTCGTCGGCGCGCTCCCTGCCCGTTTTGCCGCTGTTGTGGATTTCATTGAACCCGGCATGGAAATGCCAGGCCGAGTGGCGCTCGGCGAACGAGCTGATCGTCACGGTGTGCATCCCGCAGCAATCCGCCAGTATCTTCATCCAGGAGGACCGGCCGTGATTGCTCTTGAACCCCCTGGCCTCCCCTTCCGGCGGCAGATCGGCCGCCGTGCCGCCATGACCGACAACACCGGTGTGAATACCGAAACGCCCGCTGAACAGCGCGGTTCGCGAGGGCAGGCACGGTGCATCCGAACAGTAGCAGTCTGTGAACCGGACCCCGGTCGCGGCGATGGCGTCGATATTGGGCGAGGTATTCCGCGCATAACCGTAGCAGCCCAGGTGATCGGGCCGCATACTGTCGAGGTCGAGATAGAGGATACGCATGCTGCCGTGCTGTTTGCTTGTTAGGCCAATCCCAGTAACGGCAATGCGTCACGGTGGATGAGCGCTTCAATCTCGTCCTCGGGGAGTTGCGGCAGGCCGGTGCCGTGGGTAAAGCGATTGACGTCGCGCAGCGCCGCAATCGTCTGTGGGATCGTGCAGATTGGAAAATCACTGCCAAACAGGAGCTTGTGCATCACGCTGTTTTCGTGACATGCGGCCAGGGCCTGGTAGCCCCACCACGGCCTCAGCGACACAGCGCCGGAGATGTCGGCATAGACGTTCGGATGCTTGCGGATCATCACCATCGCATCAGTGGACCAGGGCAGGCCGACATGAGCCAGGATGATTTTCAACTCCGGAAATTCACGTGCAACCGGGTCGTACAGCAGCGGGTTCGCCCATTCCATCGGCGTCTCCGGGATGACGTGGAAGGCCGCGTGCGTGAGGATCGGCAGCCCCAGCTCCTCGGCGCGTGCGTGGACACGCCGGGCATGCTCGTCACAGGGATGATAATGCTGGTAGACCGGGCTCATCTTGATGCCCTTCAATCCCAGGTCCTGCACACATCGATCGATCTCATCGAGCGCGTCCGGATCGTTCGGATCGACGGACATGAAGCCGATGATCTTCTCCGGATGCGCGTTGGCATAGGCGGCGATATCGTCGTTCGGCGTGTTCATCCCCAAGGCGATTGAGTTGATGCCGAACACGACGGCCCGCGACGCTTCCTCCATTGCCGCCCAATGCCGCTCCGGCGTTACCTGCAGATCCAGGGTGCCGTGTCCGGCGCGCCCGGATTCGATAACTTCTACGAATCTCCGTCCCCACTGCTGCCGGGTGGACAGGTGGGTATGTACGTCAATAATCATGGCCTATGCTCCTGGCTTCTCGAAATGCTTGCCTCGCCGGTCCGGCTGGAGAAGTTCGTGGCAGGTGTCGACCCGTCGCACCGCCGGAGAATCGCCGGGGACCGTCCTCGGTGTTCCTCAATTACTCAACTCCAACACAAAGTAACGCCTTACGCCGCCAAGGTCCACGGACAACACACCGTTGCTGTATTCGGTGCATGCTCTCGGGGCCGCCAGGTCGGGGCTGTGCAGTACCGCCGAAGCACCGTCCGCCGCCAGGCGAACCAACAGTTCCGGCGGTGACGGCTCGGCGAAGTCGATGCGTTCGACGATCCTTACATTGCCGCCCTGGATCTTCAACGTCGGGTGCAATGCCGGCTTGACCCGGCCGGGAATGCCATGGATCAGCAGACGGTCGCCTTGCCGAAACCGGCACAGGAACCAGCCGTCGGGGCGGCGCTCTATTTGTACGTCCTCCGGTGGCAGGCGCTCCGCAACCGTTGCCGGCAGGGCAAGGGTCGCCGCGTCGGTCTGCACACGCCCGGGAGACCACAGCAGCGCCCCTTTGCCGGTCACGACCCGGACCCATTCGTCGACGGCGACCAACTGACCGCGGTAGCGGCCGGTGCAGTTCGGCGGCGCCGCCGGTTCAGCTTGCGTAAACGGCGGAAATCCGGGCGCCCGCCCGGGCTCCGCCAGGGCCGCGTCGATCTCGTAACCGCCGAGCCACGGGTCGGCGGACGGCCGCGCCCGCTCGTCCCGCAGTCCCACCGGGCCGGTGGCAATCACGATGCCGCCCGCCGCCAAAAAGGCATCGAGCCGGCGGCGCTCCTCCTCACCCAGGCAGATGACGCTGCTCAACACCAGCACCGGCCGGCGGCCCGGCTCCGGTATTGAGGTGACCACTTCGAAGTCAATGCCGCCGCCAATCAACTCGTGGCAGGTGATCGAGTAGTCGTCGGTGTAATCCTTCTCCGATGCCTGGCCATAGAAGTCACGGGTCGACCGGGAAAAAAACACCGCCGTATTCGCCACCGGCTCACCGCCGAAAAGGGATGCATGATCGCGCTCCCAGCAATATGCCTCCTTGATCAGCTCGGGTTCGCCCGGCAGTTCCTGCTGTTGCGAGTGCGGCAGGCCCAAATGGTCCTTGATCGTGCTGAACCAGCAATCCGACCCCAGGAACTTGTTGACCGCCCAGACAAAGAACGCCGTATCCTTGAAAAAACCGTAGCCCAGCCCGATGCATTTCGCCCCGGCATCGCGGGTAATGGACAGGTGCAGCCCGAGCTGGGAGACACGCCGGTTCCAGGTGCCGTCGGCTTCGGGTACACGCCAGCACATCTCCAGCATGATCACATTACAGTTCTTGATGAACTCCTGGGCACTCATTGCCGTCCCGATCCGCCTTTGTGAAACGCTGCCGGAGCAGCAACTGCTCAGGGGGAAGTCGGGAGCCGTTGCCTCCCTGACGCAGCCGAGAAAATCCGCGGCGCTGCGGAACCGCATCTCGATCCAGTCCTTGAACGCCTCCGAGTCCCGGTTGCCCCAGAACCCCATGTCGTTAGTCGGCGGCAGCTCGTGACCATAGTCGCGACGGAATCGATCCCGGCACCACCGGCAGCCGCACGCCAGCCATCGCATGTTGTAGATCGCATCGTCGCTCATCAGCCCGTCGATCCCGGTTTCATCGACAAGCCGGCGGACATAGGCCTGGTAGGCACGGCGGAAATCGGGGTTGTTCATGCAGAATTGTTCGCAGCACCAGCGTTCGTTGTAGGTTGGCTCGCCGGTCTCGATATCGATCATCCGCCAGTCGTTCAGCCGGTGGCCTTCAAAGCTCATTTCGGCCGCGGCCTCGAGGGATGGATACGAGAGCACATGATGCCGCATCTGTTCGTCGAGGCGTCTTGCGTCATCGGGGGTTCTCGGTCGATGCGTCAGCACCGCGGAATGATGGTCGAAAAGTTTGATCCGGCGCTGGTGAAGGGCGTTGGCGGTAAAGGCAAACAGCTCGTGCAGCTGCGACCACAACGGCAGGAAGTCCCAGCGGAAATGGGTGCCGAAGATTATCGCCAGGTTAACGCCGGCGTCGGCCGCGGCGTCGGCCCGCCGGAGGATCCGGTCGGCGACGTCCTGGTCCGGCCAGTTGATGTCTTCCCACTTCAGCCACCAGCTGATGGCCCGGTAGTTGTCCGCTGGCGATCTCATTGTCTCCCGTCAGCCGTGCGCATCGCAACGGTCAGCGACCTGGTAGATCTCGAGGATGCGTGCCAGGTTTCGCATGCCGGCGGCACCGTCAACTTCAGGCTGGCGGTCCTCAATGATCGCCGCGGCGAAAGACTCGAACTGCCCCTGATACTGGTCCTTGTCGTTGTCGACTGCAATCGGCGTTGTCCCGTCGGTGTTTGTCAGCATGAGTTCCGGATCTGTAAACGGCCCGGCGGTTCGCCGGGCCCGCAGCGTGCCCTCGGTCCCGTGAATTTCAATCGCATTGTCCGTGAACGGGACGGCAAAAGAGGCCTCGATCACGGCGATGGCACCGGCGCTAAAGCGTAACAGCACAACCGCGGTATCTTCGACCGCATAGTCGAAGACGACGTTGCCGGTGAGACCGGTCACCGACTGCACCTCGCCCAGAAAGAACTCGAGCAGGTCCAGGCAATGCGACCCCACATCCATGAACGCACCGCCGCCGCCGGTCTCCTGCTGCAGCCGCCAGGCGTCCGGCGGCCCGGGATACCACAGGTGCGTCTGAACCCGGGCCCGGACGATCCGGCCGAGGACGCCGGCGTCGATCATTTCCTTGATCTTCCGGTGATACGGATGAAACCGCCGCATAAATCCAATCTGCAGCTTGACACCATTGCCCTTGCACGCATCGGTCATCTGCCGGCATTCGTCGATCGTCAAGGCCATCGGTTTCTCCACCAGGACATGTTTCCCGGCGGCGGCGGCGGCGGCGGTCTGCGCGGCATGCCGAAAGACCGGCGTGCAGATGTAAACCGCGTCGACGTCCGGGTCCGCCAGCAGCGCTTCCTGTTCGTCGTGGACCACCGCTGCCGCAAATTCCCGGGCCACCTCACCGGCATCGGTGTTGTGCTTCAAGACCGCGTGAAGTCGGCAGTTCCCTGCCTTCGCCAGGCCCGGCAGCGGCCGTTTCCCGGCGAACCCTGTCGCGCCGATTACGCCCCATCGAATGGTCATTTCAGCCCCCTCAGTCTGTTGATTTCGTCGACGACGATGCCGGCGGCTTCCGGCACCAGGCAGCTGGTCCGGGCAAATCGTGTCTCGTACGCGCCCTCGGCGAATGACCGGGCCGTCGGCAGGTAGCCAATATAGCCGTTGGCGTTGCCGGCGATCAGTGAATGCCGCTGCGGGTCTGCCCGCTTCAAGTCCAGGCCGTCCTCGACGAACAACTCACCGGGGACGCCAATCAGTTCGATCCCGCCCATCCTGATCACCTGAATCTCCGCCACGCACGCGTCGTTTGCCATCATCACATCACGGGTTTCCTCGGCGAATGACAATTCGTAACGCAGTGCGGCAGCTTCCGGCGCCGGCGCCTCCCGCAGCGCATCGGTCAACCGCTCGATCTCGCGGTTTGCCGCTTCGATGTCGGCGAACGGCGCCGGCCTCCTCTCGAGCGCCACCATCTTCCTGGCGACGCTGAGCGGCTCGGCCGCGACCCGGCACCGGCGGCCGATCGCGGGCAATACCGCCGCGGCGATCCTGTTGCCGATCCGCTCCGCCTCGGCAAAGGTGGCGATCCATTCCCCGGGGGTCTTGACGTGATTGATGTCGCCGAATGCACCGTTGATGAACAACACCTGTGGCTGGTCCGGATGCTGGTTGCGAATAGCATCGACAGCGACCCCGGGGAAGTCCCGCGAATACATCAGATTCTCTTCACCTACAACGGCGGGATGCAAGGTAAAATTCACCAGCATGCCGACGACAGTCTCGGCGTCTTCGAAGACCACGATCGTCGCTGTCGGGTCCACCGGTCCGCGTGCCTTTATCTCTGCCGGATTTACCGCTTCGAGGTTCAACCGGACCGTTCCGTCCCGCATGAGCAGACGCCGGTTCCAGGCGACGTCGTCGATCGCACACTGGGAAACGGATACCTGAACTGGCCTCTGCACCGCGATCGCCTGCTGCACCAGGGCAGCGACGGTGCGGGGCAACTCCCGGCACCAGGCAGTGACGGCCTCGCCGCCGCCCGAGAGAAAAATGGTGTCGGGACCGGCATGCGTATGGGTGCAGGTTACCAGGCAGTGCGCCGCATCCATGCCCGTGGCCTCGGCCGCCGCCGCCTTGATCGCCGCCACCGTGTCCGCAAAAAGGCTGATCAGATCGAGGGCCACAAACGCCACGCGCTGCGGTCCATCGCCCACCACCAGGCAGTTTGCCGTCAACGGATCATGGACACCACTGGCCGGTTCACGTCGCCGCCGGTATCCCCCCATGCGCAGGCCGGGCGGCGGTGTAATGGCACAGTTGGCGAAGCCCGCCTGCAACATGATCGAACGCACCTCCAGTGTCCGCACGGGACACTAACTGCTATAGGCATCCATGACCTTGGCGATCGCCGAGACAACATCATCCAGGTCGGCCCGTTCAACTGTCGGGTGGACCTGCAAAACAAAGACCTCCTCTGCCAGTTTGCGGGCATTCGGCAGAGATACGGTCGAGTAGTCGGCGGGCTCAGGTCGAAACGACGATTCGAACGGATAGCTCGTCTTGCCGTAGCCAATACGTTTCTGATAGACTTCTTCGCGGTAATTCTCCCCGGCCGTGCCCAGCCCGACCGGCACGCCTTCAGCCCGCATCGCCGTGACGAACGTGTCGCGGTCCACGGTCAGCTTTTCCGGGCGAAGCCGCACGTAGTATTTGTAGAAAGCGTGTTTCACGTCGGCGGCCTCATGGGGCGGCACCAGGGCATCGTAGGCTTGCAGGCGCTCGGTCAGGTAATGGCCGTTCTCGCGGCGGCGTTGCAGATTCCAGTCAATCCGTTCCAGCGCCTTCAGGCCGATTGCCGCCTGCATTTCGGTCATGCGGTAATTGTAGCCGATACGATGATGGACGTAGGTATACAACGCTTCCAGCTCGAGCAGGCTGCGGCGTTCGATTTCATTGTAGCCATGGTCCTTGACACTGCGCGCGGTCTCCGCCATCCGATCATCGTCGGTCACCACCATGCCGCCTTCGCCGCCCGTGGTGAAAATCTTGTCGTTGCAGAAGCTGAATGCCGCGATGTGCCCGAGAGCACCGGCACGGCGCCCCTTGTACTCGGCGCCATGTGCCTGGGCGGCGTCCTCGATGACCACCAGGTTGTGCTCCGCCGCCAAGGTCATGATCGCATCCATATCCGCCGGGTACCCGGCCAGGTGAACCGGGATAATCGCACGCGTGCGCTCGCCCAGGTTTTCCCGGATCGACTCGACACTGATGTTCTGGGTCTGCAGGTCGACATCGGCGAACACGGGGACGGCCTGCTGGTGCAACACCGCAAACGAAGTGGCGATGAAGGTGCGGCACGGCACGATAACCTCGTCGCCCGGTCCCACGTCGGCGGCCGCCAATGCCACGTGCAGCGCTGCCGTCCCGTTCATCACGGCAATGCCGTGCTGCACACCGCAGAATGCCGCGAACCGCTCCTGGAACTCCATCCCGCAACTGCCGGTCCAGTAATTCACCCGGCCCTGGCGCAGGACGTCTTCGACGGCGTGGATCTCCTCGTCCGTGAAGTCCGGCCACGGCGGAAATGGCCGGCGGCGGATCGGTTCACCGCCGTTGACTGCCAACTTCCCGTGGGAATCTGTCGTCATTCCAAGTCACGCACTGTCGGGTTACCGGGTGGTTGAAGAATCGGGGAAATGCGGTGGCGACGAATCACTCCCACATCATCCGTCCCAATGTCGTCCAACTCCGTAGTCACGTCAAATTCGCGGGGCGTTTTCAGCCAAGCCGGGCCAGTATGGCGGCGTCGGCCCGGCCTTTGGCCCGGACGCCGTCCGGGGTCACGTAATAGCGTTGTGCCTCTTCGTAGAAGCCGAGGCGCGGGTCGCGCTCGAGCAGCGCCGCGACCTCGGCCAGGTTGGTTTGTTCGGCTTCCAGCCGGGCGCGCATGACCGCGGTGTCGAGACCCGCCACAGCGTCGGGATGATGGCGCCAGGCCAGCCACGAGAACAGGACCCAGGCACTGTGCAAAAGATGGCCGAAGTAGCAGGCGACATTACGCTCCTGCTCGCCGCGGGAGGCCTGGGCGGCCGGTGCCAGCGCCGGCTCATACTGCTTCACCGCTTCCGTCCAGCGTTCCTGCATAATGCCCAGCCGGTCGATGACCGCGGCCAGCCCGCAGAAAGCGACGCATTGCTCGAGCATGTCGCCCAGCGGCTCACGGAAGTCCATGTGCCAGGCGATCATCGACTGCTGCCGCGGCTCGTAATCCGGCAGCGGATAGGCGCAGCCACGGTTGAACGGGCTGAAGTACAGCATACCGAAACCGAAGGCGTAAGACCGGACCGCCTCACCGAACGCCTGCCATGCCTTGGCGACCGCGCTGCCGTCCGGAAGGCCAAAGTAGTCCTCGGCAACGGACCGCAGAAAGTCGTCCTCATCGGTGGCGTCGCGCCGCCAGAATTGATCGAAGGCGAAACAGTTGAGCGTGTCGGGGTTGCTGCCGAAATTCCATGACGCCATGACATCGGTGACCCCGAGCTCGCCGAGCGCCGCCAGCTTGCGGTAGAGATTGGCGATCAACGGCCAGTTCGGAGCAGTGGCGCATTCGATGGTGTGGTTGACCTGAAACCGCGCCATGGCCCGCTTGCCGCTGCGCCGGGCCGCCTCGATCTGACCGCGGGCGCGCGGCGACGGGCCGATATAGTTGAGACTGTATTCGTCCACTGCCAGCCGCTGCCCCTGCCACTCGAGTTCGCCGCCACGCTCGTTGTCAGGCATGACGATGATCCCCGGCGGCAGCGAAGCGATGAGCTCCGCCTGCGGGGCCGGCGCCATCAGGTCCCAACTCCAGGTCCAGGCGATAACATCGGCCTCCGGCGCGGTGCCGTGGACGCCGCGCTCGATGGTTTCGAGCACCTCCCGCAGCACGTCCGTCGGCTCGCGGTCGCGGCAGCGCGGACAGTTCAAAACATCGCCGGGACGCTGGCCAAAGTGCTCGCCAAGGCCGCACCCGGTGACGTCGAAGCGGGAGTAGCAGTGCGTCAGGTGCTCGCTGGCAGTGATGCAGACGATGCCGCCGAGGTCGGGCAGGCAGCGAAACAGCCCCGCGCAGGCCGTTTCGAGCCAACAACGGGTCAAGGGGACGCTGGTACACATGGCGCGGCTTTTCGGCCAGCCATAGATGGCGTTGTCATTGAACGCCTCGCACCAGAAGCCGCGCAGCTCCGGGTGCGCCTCCCAGATCGGATCGTCGTCAGCGAAGGCGCGCGGCTCGTTGAGGTATAGATAAAGCTTGAGCCCGGCGGCTCGGCAGCGGGCGCTGCAATCGGCCAGCACCGCCTGCTGCGAGGCGGCGTCCGCACCGAGCTCCGGGAATACGTCGGTACGCACGACATCCCGCAGCCGCACCAGCGTCCAGACACCGGTGAAGCCACGCTCGGCGATGCGGCCAAGGATCTCCGGCGTCATTGCCGCCGCGGCGGTTTCAAGTTCGCGCGGGCCGAAGACCTGCTTCGGGACGCGCCAGATGCGGATCGGCTGGCGGCTCATGAGATCGTCTCGAGGATTTATGCTGTTTCAGCCGGCCCGGGTGTGAAGAATCCGTGTTGCTCGACCACTGCCGGCGGCGGCACCTGCCAGCGCAGCGCACTGAGTCGCCGGCCCGAGGCCTTGCCTCGCAGCCCGTCGTGGACGGTCACGATCGTGTCGTCCGGCATCACCACCGAGCTGGCGTACATGCCGCAGTCATTCAGTTCCCAGATTGCCTTGCTCCAGCTCTCGCCGCGGTCGTAGCTGACGATGAAGCGCTGGCCGTGTGTACCGTCCTTACGACTGAAAGGCAGGACCACCGTCCCGTCTGACAGCACCACAATACACCCGGTCTGCTGTATCCAGCCGGTGACGATACGCGGGGTGCTCCAGCTCCCGCCGCCGTCGTCGCTGTGCAGAACCGCCGATTGCTTGTAGACACTGTGCCCGCCGACGGCCGCCGGACCGTCCTTGCACTCGACACAGGTGTCAACAGGGTGACCGTCGGTGAAGTAATACGGCGTCGCCAGCTCAGGCGGATCGCCGGGCAGTTTCTTGCGTTGATAGCGGGTCACGGCGACCAGGCGCCCGGAGGGATGCTCGGCGATCCAGCTTTCGTCGGTGTGTTCGCCCAGCGAGGCGAACCGGGACCAGGTCCGGCCGTGGTCCTCGGAGCAATACAGCAAGGCGCGCTGCGTATACCGGTCGAACGGCAGCGGTTTGCCCGGCCGGGACTGATCGTAGACGCACACCGGCAGCATCAACCGGCCATCCGACAAGCGCCGGATGCTTACTTCGTTGCCGCCGAGACAATCGTGCGGGACCGGATCGAGTTCCTGCGCGATTTCCCAGGTCTTGCCGCGATCCGCAGAGCACAAGATCTGCACCCGGTCATGGAATGTCGGATCGCTGTGGCCTTCGTAGGGGCGCCCGTCATTATAGGCGAACCGTTCGATCGCCAGCAGTGTGCCGTCGGCGGCATACCCCGAACCGGTGTAACTGTGCGTCATCAGCTTGAATCCCGCCGGAACGGGCGGGGAGAAGTCGGCGATGGTGCAAAGTATCGACCAGGTTCGGCCCTCGTCGGCCGAGTGAAACAGCGCCCCATGCTTATCGTCATCAGTGTCGCCGGCGACGACCAGGTCCCCGTCGGGGCCCATGGCGACCGAACACTGATGGACACCGGTAAATTCCGTGGTGTACGTTTCGCAGGGCCACGGCCGCACCGGCAGCGCTGCGTTCCCCGCCACCTCGGGGTGATAATCTCTCCACGTCTTGTAGTGCATTATCGATCCCGGCCCGCGGCCTGTCGTTGCCGCAGGGCGTCGAAATATTCGGTTCGCGGCAGTACCCCATAGCCGCCAATCGATTCACCGTCGGTGTCGCAGGCGGTGTAATGGTAGAGCGAATGCAAAATGATCCCGCTGGCACCGGCCTGCTGTGCCAGCTCGATCTGCTGCTGGACCTCGTCAGGGGAATTGCGATTCCAGTTGGCCAGGCTGAAGGGGCCGGCCCCGCGATTCTCATACCACGCCGCGTCCGCCCAGGCGTGCAGCGGAAAACCTTCGGGTACGGTGTCCTTGAATGCCGAAATGTCGGCCGGCTCGAGTTTCTGCTGGTGCGGACACTGCTGTTCGGCACACAGGCCGTCGATGGCGGCGTCGGCAATCCAGCGCTCCCAATCCTTGTACAACTCGACGTAATGCTTGCTGGGGTGCTTGATGTCCATCAGCGTATGGCGGTCCGGGACGATGCCGATGATTAACTGCTTTGTGCGCTCGTGCACCGCACTGCCGATGCGGGAAAGCAACGTCGAAAACTGCTCACCCTTGATCTTGAGAAACTCGTCGTTGTCGTAGTCGTCGTAGCGGATATCGACCCCGTGCCGCTCGCGGTACGCCTCAACTACGCAGTCGTTGAAGCCAAACGGCTCGAGGTGATCCTGCCAGCCCGGGCTCTGCCAGCAAGGGAACCAACTGTGGGAACGCGTCGACAGGTAGAGGCCGTCCACCCCGTAGTCGAGGGCCTCCCCGGTCAGGCCCAGGAGCCTGGCGCGAACCTCTTCGTCACCGAACGCCGGCACCCCGTGATAGAATCGGGAACCGTCGCGCGAGCACCAGTACTTCCGCGGCCGTTCATACCAGACGGGATCGACCTGGTACAGCCAGCCGGGCCGCACGTGCTGGAATTCATTCCAGTTGTACCAGGCCCACACCGGCACGCCATACCGGCGTCCGGCGCGAACGGCCTCGGCAAGCGGATCACAGCAGTCGAGCATATCGGCCACCCGATGCCAGAACGCCGCCTGTTCATTGCCGGGATCGACACAGCTGTGGTCGAATGGCGCCATCAACCGGCTGGGATAGTACGTACGCCCGGCGGTGTTGCAGCGGAACATGAAGGTCACGCCGGTGCCCTCGAGCATGGCAAACAGCCAGTCGAAGTAGTCCGCGTCGATGGGGTTCTTGTGATACCGCGGCGAATCCGTCGGATCCCAGTTGTAGAAGAGTTGCATTGTGCGATTCCCCGCCTCTGAATCTCTTGGGTTTCAGGTTTCAGTCGGATCGGTCGGATCGATCCCACCTGATCCTGAAACCTAAACCTGAAACCCGAAACCTGAAACCCGAAACCCGAAACCCGGCCTCTGCGGCGGCTTTGCCGCAGGCGCTGTCCGTCACCCGGCGCCTTCGAGATCACGCAGCTGCAGGATGTACTCGATGATGCGCCGGCGAACCGCATCCAGGTCGCCGGTGACGTCGAACTCTGCCAGGAAACGGTCGGCCGCGGCAGCGAGCTTGCGCCGGCCCTCGTCATCCGCCTCTTTCGCCGCCGCAATAGCCAGTTTAAGGGTCGTGCCGTAGCGCACGTCGTCCACCGCCTCGCGGAATCCCTCCCAGGCAATGGTGTCGATCGGCCGTTCCGCCGCGGGATAGGTCACGGCGACAGCCCGCCGCTCGTCGTTGAAATCGTTCCACATCCCGCCGGCGGCGGACGACTGCCAGGCCCACGGGCCGCCGCCATCGTAGTTGATCCGCCAAAGCAGAAGTCCGTAGTTCCTCCTGTAAAGTTCCGGGTCCTCTACCCCACCCTGCGGATTGCCGTAATTCCAGATCTTGTGTCCCACGGCGTGCCACTTGGCCGGCTCGGCGGGATCCGGTCCGGATCGTCCGCCGCCCAGGTTGCAGACATCGAGGAGGTCGCCCATCGCTTCAAAGGTTCCCGCGGACGCGGCCACCCAGACCTTGGCGCCGGCCTCGTGGACCACCTGCCAGGCGGCCCGCTGAGCCTTCTGCCGCTCGTCCGTGGCCTCGTCGAGACCGTAGACGTACACTTCCGGCACACCGTGCCGGCGGGCGACCGCCATGACCTTTTTCACTTTCTCACTCAGCGCGGCCAGCTCTGCGGCGCCGGTCGGGCTGCCCGTCGAGAACCCGGCATCGTCGGAGGTGAAGTATACGGGCTTGCCCGCGAACCCCGCCTCGTTGAAAATCTCGAGGTATCGTGACAACAACTCGGTGTCATCGGGCATCTGGTTGACCGTCGGCAGAATTCCATGGGCATAAAAGTTCACCAGGTCCTGTCGCAGCTGCCCTTCGTTCTTCAAGTCGGAACAGATTACTGCCCGATGCTCCGGGCGGCGTGTGAGACGGCCGTTGTAGTAGGCATTCACAGCAAAGGGCTCGGCAGGATCATAAAAAGTCCCGGGCGCACTGAGGTCGAAGGGCAGGACCGTCAGGCCCAGGGTGAGCGCCCCCAGTGCCCCGTCCGCCGTGTGCAGCTCGATGCGGCCGTCGTACACGCCCGCCGGAACGTCCGCCGGGACATGGATGGTTACCCAGAACTGTTTATTGGCACCGGCGGTGATCGCCAGGGGCTGCAAAGTGTCCGCATCGCGGATCGGGAGTTTGGCGATCGGCCATGCCACTTTGTTGCCGGCGGGGTGCACGTCCTCCCCCTCGCGCCCGATGTCTTCGACCCCGATGTAGCGGACGCCTTCGGCGAAACGCAACTTCAAATAATTGCGTTTCCCGGTCGTGTCGACCTTGACCAGCCCATCGTCGTTGAGCAGCAGTTCCGGTATCAGCACCCGGCCCGGGCCGGTCCGTTTCTTGTTGACCCAGGCGCCTTCCGCCTGGTACCAGCATTTGACCGCCTTGATATCGACGGCGCCCACCGGGATGGTTGCCCGTGTGTTCTGGTGCGTGAGGGCGGTTGCTTTCAGGCGCAAGCCGGCCAGGTCACCCTCGGGGCGCAACACGAAGCTGACCGGCTCGTACTCGCCACGGGCCGCCGTGACCGTGAGGGCGGTGGACAATTCCCCGGGGACCGGCTCGGTGTCGGGCAGGATCATCGTGGAGCTGGTGGGCTTGACGACATAGCAGCGTGTCCGTCCGCCGGGGCCCTCGAGCAAACCGTTGCGGTCGGCGGTCAGGTTGCGGGCCGCAAACCGGAGGGTCGCAATGGTGTCCTCCATGGGCCCGTGGTCGTCTTTGCGGATATAGCCCTGTGTCCGGACAGCCGCGAGGGTTTTCCGCGCCGCCGCCAGGTTCGCAGATACGGTTTCGAAACCCGCCCGGTCAGCCGCCGCGGGCGTGATCTTGTTCAGCGCCTCGCCGATCCCGGCCAGTGCCCTGGCCCATTCGTCGAGTTTCGCTTCCACTTGTTTGCGGACCGGCTCCCAGCGGCGGGCCACCACCCTGGCGTACTCGGCCGCATCGGGAACGTCGCCTTCGACGATGAAGTCGTCCATGTAGAGTACCACCCGGTCGCCTTTCTCGCCGAACAACCGAACCACCATGCCCTCGAGATAGATGCCGATATTTTCACGCGTCGTCTTCCAGATGGCGCGGTTCACCGAATTCTGCGCCGATCGCTCCGCCTGCGGGTGGATATCGCCCTCGACGAGGGTCCACGCCTTGCCGCCCCGATGCACGTTTTCAACCCCGAAACCGAAAACCGGACCGGTATTCGGCGGGACCGTCTGGACATACGCCTCAATGTCGGCACGCGCTTTGCCGGTAGACTCCGGGCCGAGCATCAGGCGCCCGTGGAATGCCAGTTTTCCTTCCGCGGGAACCCGGACCGGTATGAACCAGTAGACCCCCGTACTGCCCAGGGTAATATCAATCTTCAGCGACTTCTTGCCGGCGTGTGCCTCTTCCGATGTCACTCCCTTGAAGTTGACTTTGTATTCACTATTGGCCCAGAAGAAGCTGGATGGATCCTGCTTTTCGAAATCCTCGTGGAAACGCCAGGGTGCCGTCGGAAGTTGCTGGGCAAACGCAACTTGTGCACCCCAGCAGACACTGGCGGCGACAACGGCAAATAACACGCGACTGTTCGGCATCATTGCATGGGGCCTTCTGTCAATCGTCCGGTTGATCCCAGTAGTAGCGGGCGATGACGTAGGCCCACCGCGGCGGAAAGGTTGTCACTGTAATCCATTCCTGATACCGCATCCACTTGGCGGCACCGCCAGCACAGGTTGCGTTGCATCCGTTCGGATGAGTTCGTTTGAGATCGTTTTCGGTGGTCGCAGCTCGACGACAATCGGTCGCGACGGATGGGTTGCCAACCTTTTTCGTGGTCGGTATTGAACGCGGCGGCGGTGCCACTGCCGCTTGCCGGGTTTGTCAGATACCCAGGTGGGCGCTTCGGGCTGCACCATGTGCTGACGGCGAGTCCGTCAGCGGTTGCCGGTTGGTACCGGTCACTGCTCATTCTGCCCGCTGCTGTATCTTCTCGAAGATTTTGGTTGCTATCGCCTGGCCCTGGTCAAGTTGTGGCGGGGTCAGCTGGCGTTTGAGGGCATCGCGATTGGTTCGGGCGTCGGCAAAACCGGACGCGGCCGCGACGCTGTACCAGGCATAAGCCCCCACGTCGTTCTCAGGCACAATCTCGCCGTGGTCGTAGATCACGGCGAGATTGTACTGCGCATCGGCATCTCCCTGCATGGCCGCCTTGCGGAACCAGTTGACCGCCTCGGCACCGTCCACCGGCACCCCCTCGCCGTGGGCGTACATGTAACCGAGCGTGAACTGCGCAATGCCCTGCCCCCGCACAGCCGCCTGGCGGAACCAGTTCGCCGCCTCGGCATCATCGGCGGGCACACCGTAGCCGTTGGCGTACATCACCCCGAGGTTGTACTGCGCATCGGCATACCCCTGCTCAGCCACTTGGCGGTACCAGTTGACCGCCTCGACATCGTCCTCAGCCACCCCCTGGCCCTTGTCATACATCACGCCGAGATTGTACTGCGCGGCGGCATCCCCCTGCTCAGCCGCCTGGCGGTACCAGTTCGCCGCCTCGATATCGCTCTCCGGCACCCCCTCGCCGTTGGCGTACATCCAGCCGAGATTGGCCTGCGCGGCGGCATCCCCCTGCGCCGCCGCCTGGCGGTACCAGTTCACCGCCTCGGTGTTGTCTTTGGGCGCCCCCTTGCCCATGGCGTACATCAAGCCGGCATTGTACTGCGCGTCGGCATGCCCCTGCTCAGCCGCCTTGAGGATCCACTTGAACGCCTCGGCATCATCTGCGGGCACGCCCCTGCCGTTGGCGTACACCAGGCCGAGGCTCCACTGGGCGTTGGTATCACCCTGCTCCGCCGCCTGGCGGAACCACCCGACCGCCTCGGCATCGTCCTCAGGCACGCCCCAGCCGTTGGCGTACATCCAGCCAAGGTTGTACTGCGCGGCGGCATGCCCCTGCGCCGCCGCCTGGCGGTACCAGTTGACCGCCCCGGCATCGTCCTCGGGCACCCCCTCGCCGCCGTCGTACCTCGAGCCGATACTGAACTGCGCGGCGGCATGCCCCTGCTCCGCCGCCTTGAGGATCCAGTTGAACGCCTCCGGATCGTTCTCGGGCGCACCCTTGCCTTCGGCGTACATCACGCCGAGATTGGTCTGCGCTCCCGCATGCCCCTGCGCCGCCGCCTGGCGGTACCAGTTGACCGCCTCCAGATCGTCCTCAGCCACACCTGTACCGGCATACATCAGGGCGAGGCTCCACTGGGCGTTGACGTCACCCTGCGCCGCCGCCTGGCGGTACCAGCGGGCCGCCTCGGCAGCGTCGGCGGGCACCCCCCAGCCGTTGGCGTACATCACGCCTAAATTGTACTGCGCGTTGGCATGCCCCTGCTCCGCCGCCTTACGGTACCAGTTGACTGCCTCGGCAGCGTCCTCAGCCACCCCCCAGCCCTTGGCGTACACCAGGCCGAGATTGAACTGGGCGGCGGCATATCCCTGCTCCGCCGCCTGGCGGAACCAGTTCGCCGCCTCGGCATCGTCCTCTGCCACCCCCTCGCCGTTGGCGTACATCAGGCCGAGGTACCACTGGGCGTTGGTATCACCCTGCGCCGCCGCCTGGCCGAACCACTTGAACGCCTCGGCATCGTCCACCGGCACACCGTCGCCGGTGTAGTACATCCAGCCGAAACTGAACTGCGCGCTGGCATGCCCCTGCTCAGCCGCCTGGCGATACCAGTTGACCGCCTCGGTGTCGTCCGGAGGCACCCCCTTGCCCTTGGCGTATATCACGGCGAGATTGAACTGGGCGTCGACGTCTCCCGCCGCGGCCGCCTGGTGGTACCACTTCAACGCCTCGGCATAGTCCGCCGGCACCCCACTGCCGATGTCGTACATCAGGCCGAGATTATACTGCGCTTTGGCATATCCCTGCTCAGCCGCCTTGCGGTACCACCCGACCGCCTCGGCATCGTCCTCTGCCACCCCGACGCCGTCGGCGTACTTCGAGCCGAGATTGTACTGGGCGTTGGCATGCCCCTGCTCAGCTGCCTTGCGGTACCACTTCACTGCCTCGGCTTCGTCCTTGGGCACACCCCAGCCCTTGGCGCACATCCAGCCGAGATTGTACTGGGCGTTGGCATCCCCCGCCTCGGCCTTCCTGAGCAATGTCTGGACATTTTCCGCGGCAACGGTGCACACCGCGACCGACAGGACGACTGTCAGCGTGCGACTGAATGAAATTAAGCGCCCGGGTTTAATCCGCGAAATGTTCATCTCTCCCTCGTCGCTCGAATCAGGTGCCGGGTGCCGCCGGAGCACTTCCGCCAACCGTACGGGTGATTCCCTCGGCGGCGGTGCCATCCCTGCCCTTCGATTCCGGGCCCCATCGGCAACTGCAATGGTCGCGGCATCACCGGCATAAAAAGGCGGAATTCCCGTGGGGATTCTGTGGCAGGTGATCCCTCGTGTGCCATGATGAAACAGGAACTGCGGAACGCTGAAAACCCTGCTGCACAAGGTTTTCAGCCGTATAAATTGGAGCGGGTAGGGGGAATCGAACCCCCCTGGCCAGCTTGGGAAGCTGAAGCATTACCACTATGCTATACCCGCATATTCTTATCGGGGCGATAACCGCCCGACAGGAATAATATAACGCCTCCAGCAACAGCGAGCAATACGGCCGATCCGGCGAATGCCGACGCCTTGAGAACTGACTGGATCATCTTCCCTGGATCCCTCGATCCCGGGGGGGGGGAAAGGCCGAAGGCTACCGGGGGACTCTGCGGCTGATTTCCTCGGCGGTGAGGGCGCGGGAGAAGAAGGTGACGCCATATACCTCTCCCTCCCAGGTCCGGTTGCCTTCCGTCTCGTTGCCGACGAGCAGCGGCATGGTGTGGTCCCAGGTGCTGAGATCACCGGGGACGGCAAGTGAGACGACGGGGGTCCCGTCGACGTAGAGCGTGTGCGTCCCCGCTTTCCGAACAAAAACGAGATGCTGCCGCTCGCCGGTCAGGGCACCCGCCTGTGTATTAAGCACGGGGTTGGTCCCGTTGGTGCTCGTCTCGGTGGTCCGGAAGCGGACCACAGCCCTGTCGCCCGACTGGCCCAGCGTGAGATTGCGACTTTGATAACTATGGGAGATCGAGACGATCCGCGCGGGACCAGCCTGGGTCAGGTTCGCCGGGCGCATCACGACCTCCAGGGTG
Organism: Lentisphaeria bacterium; assembly: GCA_030754995.1. GTDB lineage: Bacteria > Verrucomicrobiota > Lentisphaeria > JABSQK01 > CAJWLW01 > CAJWLW01. The sequence goes on along the minus strand of JASLZG010000021.1, from coordinate 6,876 downwards.
AGGTCTCCCGCCTTGGAGAGCGCGGTGGTGAGAGCGGTGCACGGTTCATTGGTGGTGAGATACGCTCCATTCGACAGGACGATTCCGGTCCCCTTTTCGAGCGTGAAAATGTTGCCTGCCTGTACGGCCAGGGGGTGATACGCGTCTCCTCCCCAGGGAAGCGTGTATCCCTCCACGAGCGTATCCTCCAGGATCCCGGGAAACGTCTTCCAGGGCTTGGTCCAGAACGCTTCGATCTCGTCCATGCGGCCGTTCAGCTGGTCGCCTGCAGCGCTCTGTATCTTCGCGTGCTCCGCCAGGGACGCGGCGATTTCCTTTTTCACCGCCGCCAGCTGGTCGCCTGCAGCACCCTGTCTCTTCGCCTGCTCCGCCAGGGATGCCGCGATCTCCTTTTTGATAACCGCCAGCTGGTCGCCGGCAGCGCCCTGCTGTTTCTTCGCCTGCTCCGCCAGGGCTGCCGCAACCTCCTTCCTGACTCCCTCCAGGTCGTTATCCCGGGCCTTCTGCGCCTCGGACAGGGAATGCACCGACTCCCGCACTGTACGGAGCTCGGTGCGCAACAACCGGGTCTCCTTGCGGGCGCGGTCCAGTTTGGCGCGCAGGTTAGCAACCACCACCCCGTTGTCGCCGGACTGTGAGACCCGGATCATGTTGTCGACCTCGCTTTCACCGACCTGTCTCGTGCCGTCGGTCCAAACGACCTCGTACTCCACCTTGCCGCCATGCGTACCGAGGCCGAAATGGAGGGTGGGATCATTCTGATTGCCCTGCCCGACGCCGCCGCCCTCAACCTGGCGGGAGAGAGTCTTGTCGCCGAGCTTGATTCGAACCCTGGCGCCGATCGCGGATCTGTTGACGGTCATGCCGTTGCCCTCCAGGCGGATCTTCAGCCAGTGGTTGTCGTTCCCCTTGTTCATGAAGAGCCTGCCATTCGTCACCAGGTCCAGGTCACCGTCACTGTCGACATCGCCCCAGGCGGCCTGGTACGTTGAGCCCAGGCGCGGAATCCCTTCAGCGCCCGTGACATCCGTGAACGTCCAATCGCCGTTATTCCGATACAGCCGCGCCGCGTTGTGGCCGTAAACTGTCGTAAAGAACAGGTCGAGGTCGCCGTCGTTGTCGTAGTCGCCGAGCGTCGGTGAGGCATAGGATTCCTGGAAGCCCACGCCGCACTGGCCTTTATCCGCGAATTTATACCCTTGATCGGGGCCGAGATTGTGCAGGAAACGTGACTGCGGCTGGCCAGGGTGCGCGAAGTTGCCGGCGAAAATATCGAAGTAGCCGTCGTTGTCGACATCGCCCCAGCAGGCGCCGATCGAGTGGCCGTTGCCGCCGGTCGCACCAAAGTGGCCGGCCTGGTTTGTTGATCCGCCTTCGCCGTCGCTGACCCACAGGTAATTGGCAGCCAACCAGTAGTTGGACACGTAGAAATCGGCGTCGTTGTCTTCATCGAAGTCGCAGACGACGACGCCGCGGGCGTAGGCACCGCCCAGTTCCGCCACCTGCACCCATTTCTTCTCATGATCGGGATCCTGACGCCACAAGGTGTCCTTTGCGCCCGAACCGCCGCCGTAATAAATATCGAGCAACCCGTCGTTGTTGATGTCGCCCAGGCCCCCCGCAACGCATTCGCCGCCAAACGGGCCGGGCGGTCCATTGCCGGCCTTGAAACCACCGATGCCGTCACCAAGGTCAATGCGACCACTTGCACCGACCTTGTCGAGGTGACCGTCATTGTTCATGTCGCCCCACATCAGCCAGCCGCTGCCCCCCCCTGATTTTTTGTACTTCTTTCCATCGACATTCTCAAAGCCCCCCCCGCCGGTCTGCAAATCGACATGTCCGTCGTCGTTAAAATCACCGAAAGAGGCCGCGTTGTCGCCGATATTCTCCAGGCCGGTGAACTCCTTTGTCTTGTCCTCGAAGGCACCGGCCTGGGCGAACCCCGGCAGCAACAAGAACAGTGCGGCAACGACAAATGTGAGCGGGGCAACGGCGCGAATACGGTCAGATGCGTTTGCTGATGTCATCTGAATGTCTCCTTATGGGGGTTGTTGAATTCCAGCCACTGAACAGCTGTTCAGTTCGCGACCGGAAATATAGTCGTCCACTCGTAGTCAGCGGTGAAAGAGAGCACACCGTTGCTGAACTTCCAGCCGCGTCTATGCTTTTACGGCCTGTACCAGGCGCCTCGCGCGGGGTCGGGCGGGCGCGGTTCCGGCGCGATGCCCGCCCGGCCGTCAACCACCTGGGCCGAACGATGGTTGCCGGGTTGACGGTGGCCTGGTCGCCTCGCGGGATGAGCAAAAAGCGGCGATGCCCCGGCGAATTGCGGGGCCTGTGCCGCCGCCATTTCACACCGTATCCGCCAAATTTCGCCCCGCCGGATTGTAATTTTACTTTTTTTGTTGACAGACCATTCGCAGTGGACTACCCTACCGGCTTATCTCCGTTCAATCGGCTCACATTTTCAACCTGACCCTTTTCCTGACCAAGAAGCCAGCCTGTGCCCAGTACCGGAACATTCGGCATGGAGCCGCTCGAGAAGCGGCTGCTGCTCTCCGCCACCCCCGGCGCCGACATAGCTGATGCGTGGACAGCGGAGCCCGAGCCGATCGCCGCAATCCTCGAAGAGGCAGTGCCCGAAGGGCCGCAGGCCGCCCTGCCCGATCACCAACCCGCGATCGACCTGTTCGACAACCTGCCCACCCTCTTCGAAGCCGGGCCGCAACCGGCAGCACCGACCGTGCTGGCGCTCCCGACCGACCCGCTGTTCGGCGATCAATGGCACCTTGACAACACCGGACAGAGCGGCGGGACCATCGGCGTCGACCTCAATATCGTCGAAGTCTGGGACACCGGAATCAAAGGCTCCGGTATCGTCATCGGCATTGTCGACGACGCCATCGACACCGAACATCCCGACCTGCCGACGGCGGTTCTGGCAAAGGACTTCGTAGGGGATGACGATACTGCCTGGCCGGATATCGGCACCCAGGGACACGGCACGGCGGTCGCCGGCATTGCGCTGGCCCGTGATGACGGTACCAATGGTGTCGTCGGCGTCGCTCCGGAAGCGGATCTGGCAGCGCTCAAGGTGGTTTTCTTCTCGTCACCGATTCCGGATGCCCCCGTTGCCGAGGCGTTGGAATGGCAGCAGGACGAGATTCATATCTACAACAACAGCTGGGGACCGAGCGCAACGCTCGAGAAAATGGGGCCGCTGACCAAGGCGGCGATCAAGAAAGGCATCACCGAGGGCCGCGACGGCCTCGGTAATATCTACGTGCGGTCGGCTGGCAATGACCAGGCCACCGGCGACAACGTCAACTACGACGGCTTTGCCAACTCCATATATACAATCGCAGTCGCCGCAGTCGATCACGACGGTGAGCAGACAACCTCGAGCGAACCGGGCGCGCCCATTCTCGTTTCTGCCTTCTCCGGCATCAACGTGCTGTTCCGCACCCTGCCGCAAACTCTGCAAGGCTGGGAACCATTCGATGACGGCTGGGGCTTTGGACAATCGGACGGGGGAGGCACCGGCAACCGCGACCCGCCGTCGACGCCGGAGCATCTCAAATTCGTCGGCTACAATCTCGGCGACGACTACGAGAATGACATTGGCGCGCCCGTCTACGCTACCACCCAGACATTCAACGCAACCACCGCCACGGAGTTGTATGTCAGTTTCGACCGCTGGCTCGGTGTGGGGCCGCCGGCGGAAGACACCGTTTCTGTAGAGGTCAAGTCCGACAGCTTCGACTGGACTCCCGTGTGGACCAACGCCGATGAATCCACCGAGGCTATCGAGGACCGGCAGTGGACCCGACAAACCGTCCGTCTGCATAATGTAGGTGAAGGCGTCGATGCTGCCGGCGATACGAACGTACAGATTCGCTGGGGCGTCGGGCCGACGAACGCGTCCGGCACCTATCCCGGCTGGAACATCGACAATGTGGTCGTGCTGGCCAAGGAATCTGCCGGCCCCTCCGGCATCGTCACGACAGACGTCAACGAGCTGCAGGAGGGCAGCCGCAAGACCGAAGCGGGCTACAACTTCGACACGCTGCCGGACGCCGAGTCGCCTGCACTCGACAAGGCCTACACCGAGACTTTCAGCGGCACGTCCGCTGCTGCACCCATGGTGTCCGGTGTCGTCGCCCTCATGCTGAACAAAGCCGATGCGATTGGCAAAGAGCTGACCTGGCGAGACGTTCAGCATATTCTCGTGCGCTCCGCCACGATGAACGACGCCGCGGACACGGCCAAGTGGGACACCAACGGCGCCGGTCACGACATCAGCTATGAATACGGCTTCGGCCTCGTCAACGCGGGTGCCGCCGTCGACATGGTCGCGACCTGGGATCCGGCGGAGTATGCGGACTATGACACCTTCTCTACCGGGACGATGTCCGTCCACGAGACCGTGCCGGACAACGATCCAACCGGCCTGACCAAGACGACTGATGAATTCGACGACGAGAACAAGGTCAAGGACAGCATGACCCTTGAATGGGTCGAGGTCCGCTTCCACGCGCCCGGTGGCGATCCGGGTGACCTGACAGTCGAACTCACCTCGCCGGCGGGCACCTCCTCCATCCTGGCCAACCCCTATGACAACACGCTCAAGGACGGTGGCGATTATTCGCAATGGACATTCACGACCGCCCGGCACTGGGACGAAGACACTGTCGGCACGTGGTCACTGAAGGTCTCCGATGAAGAAACCGGCGAAACAGTCGACCTGGTCGAGTGGGAACTCACCTTCCACGGCACCAATTACGTCCCGCACAAGGCCGTCGACGAGACCATCCCCGAAAGCATCCTCCGCGCCATCGAAGCCATTGGCCCGGACGTCACCGGCGTCACGATCATCACGCACGGCTTCGAGCCGAGCGACGACGGCGGCGATACGATGCTGCCGCTGGCCGAAGCGATCTTCGACGCCGTCGAAGACAGCGGCACCACCGCCTGGCTGCTCGACTACGACCACGCCGCCGGCGGCTTCGACGTCAGCGACTCGGTCCTGCCCGACGACGACGACGAGGGCGTTGCCGGTGAGATTGTCCTGCTGTACGACTGGGCCGTCGACTCGCGTCATCCGTCGCCGGGCTGGGCCGAGGCCGCCGGTGACGCGCTGTTCGCGCTGCTCAACGCCCTGAACCTCGTCGATCCCGACGACCCGGACAACAATCCGGAGCTGCACTTCATCGGTCACGGCGCCGGTGCCGTGGTCACCAGCGAGGCGGTCGAGCGCCTGGCCTTCTACGACGTGCCCGTTGACCACGTCACCTACCTGGACCCGCACGACTTCGACCAGGGCGTCGCCATCGACGGCGGTAAATCCGTTGACCGCGTCGGTGAACCCGAGCAGTACGGAGCCAGTGTCTGGGACAACGTGGCATTCACCGACGTTTACTACCAGACACGCGGCGAGAACGGCACCGATGCGCCGAACCAAATCGTCCCTGTCGGCCGGCCGATACCAGGCGCCTACAATTTCTATCTCGACCCCGCCGGCGCCATCGATCGGATGCCGGCCTCCGGTCAGTACGACGACGCCAATGTCTTCGGCGACCATCGCTGGGTGTGGGAGGGCTTCTACCTGACGACGGTGAACGGCATCGAACCGCAGGCCAACGAAGACAACGGGATCACCAAGGACACGCCGGACGCCGAGAACTCGATCACCACCGAGACCACCGGCTACGACTACAGCCGCATCATCGGCAGCGCCCGGCCGGAGCCCGTCTTCTATGTGTTCAACGACACCGGTGCCGCCTGGAACGCCGGCACCGCCTACAGCCGCTTCGACCAGGTCGAGCACAGCGGCGACTACTATTTCGCGTGGATCGACAACACCGGCAACAACCCGACCGGCGACGAGACGTACTGGTTCGCCCTGCCGGCCGACTCGGCCGGGGCCCAGGACCACACCTGGAGCTCGCCGCTGCTGGTCGACACCGCCACCGGTGAGCCGAATATGGACGCACTTTTCGAGTCACGGCTCGAGCCGCCGGACGTCGTCCAGGCACAGTGGGCGCCACAGTGGAACCCGATGGACCTGTTGAACGGCGACTTCAGCAGCGAGGGCGACACGATTGTCCACAACCACGGTGCGGTGCCCGGCTGGCTCTATCACGGCGGCAGCGAGTTCGATGAGGAGTTCACGATCGCACTCACCGAGGGCGACAGCAATTACGTCACCCTGTCGGTGGATGCCGAGAGTATCACTCACAACCGCTTCTACCTGCCGGCGGAAACCGACAACATTTCTTTCGAATTCGACGTCATCCTGGCGCACGGGGCCAGCAACGACGTGTTGCGCGTCTATCTCGACGATGTCGAAATCGACAGCTTCGACCTGACCACCGTAGACGGCTTTTCGGAGAACATCACAATAGACGATGCAGCAACGCCGAAAGGCCGGGGCTACACACTCACCATCGAGATCGACGGCGGCGACGACGGCGTTGAAACGGCTGTCGACATTCATGATATCGACCTGCAAGGCTACATCTTCCAGGCGTATGCCGGCGATGTCACGAAGATCGATCTCGACAGCGTCAACGACGTCACCTACGCCAACCTGCCGGACGTCGCCAACGCCCAGGAGCACGAGGCGAACACCCTCACGGCCGACTTCGACTTCGCGAACGACGGCGTCTTCTACTTCATCCCCGACATCACCTCGGACGGCTTCCAGGTCGACTTCACGCAGTCCTATACATACACCATAGAAATCGACGGCGCCGACACCGATGTGCGCATCGAAGTGGTCGACGGCTACTCCGACATCGAGCTCGCGGGCAGCGTCGGCGATACTGCCAATGCCACCGCCGCGGACAACAACGATGTCGACGTCTACAGCGT
>JASLZG010000219.1 GCA_030754995.1 Lentisphaeria bacterium | reverse complement strand
CATCGACCAGTTGCGCATATACAACCGGGTCCTGACCGCCGACGAAATCGTCCACCTGTGGAACCCCGCAGAGTAAGCAACCGACACCTTCACTGATCATCAAGCGCATCCCCCGTCTGCTGGAGGATGCGCTTTTTGTTGACACGCCGCATCCCGGGTTGTACCATTAATTCCGTGTCATTGGGCGAATACACAACCTTTTCAAGAGACGCCAATCATGAATTCAGATTTTGTCCGACTCCTGCTCCGCAGCATCTGCGGATTTGTGCTCGTCACCACTGCTGTAGCTGAAGACAAGGTCGTGGCAATCGTCAACGGTGTGGAACTCCGGGAAAGCATGACCGGAATAAAGGGGTTGTCCGACGCGTACACGCCGGAGAAGCGTGCCGAGATGATCGACCAGATGATCGAGGGCACAATCGTCAACGAGATCTTTCATCAGGCTGCGGTAAAGGCAGGGTTCGACCAGGATGAGGCGTATCTCGCCCGGGTCAACAGGGCGACCGCCTCCCAGGCGTTGTCGAAAGAAATGGACCTCGCGCGCATGTATGAATTGTCGGTCGAGGAACTGAAGGCGGCCGGCGATCCCGACGCGGTCACGGCCGCCGAGATCGACGCCGAGCTCGAGGCAAATCCCGAGAAATACAACCGGCTCGAAAAATTTGCTGCCAGATACACCGCCCGCCAGGCCCGGGCGCGAAAGAATCTCAGGCAGGCATATCCCGGTTGGTTGAAGACGATCGCCGCGGATGCGGAGGTCCAGGTCGACGGGGAAATAATCGCCGCCGACATCCTGACAGCGACAATCGACCACTACAATGGCGAGGCCCGGCCGACCCCCGGCCAATTGGATCCGATGTGGAAGAAACTGCTGGCGATTGCCGGCCTGTCGCTGCCGGTTGCGGCGGCGCCCGATGTGGCGGCCGATGCGGAAGCTCCGGACGAGCTGGAGCTGTTCAAGCAGGCGCTGGCCGATGTGAGGCTGACCATTGGCAAGTACGAGGCAAGGCTGGGCGATCTGCCGCAAATAATAGGAATGCTGAACCAACCACAGATCCGGCCCGGTTCCCAGCTTTACACATTGCTCAGGACACGAATTGTGTACAACAGGGCGACAGTTGAAGGTTTCGACGAAACACCGGAAGCGAAAGAGCGCCAGGCACGTTTTGAACCGCCAATCGGCTGGGATCGCGCCATTTTGACGCGAATGTTCTTCAAACGTGAAACTGCCAAGGTCGATGACGAGCCACTCGATCCCGCCGAGATCGAGGCGTATCGGAAACAGAACGCGCGCCGCTTTGGAATAATGCGCGAACAGCCCAACGGCGAGGAAATGGTACAGCGGCGGATCGAAGATGAACTGCGCTCGCGCCGACGTCACTCCTATCGCAATGAACTGATGGACGAACTGCGTGCCGCCGCAACGATCGAGCGAATTGGCAATGATTGAGGCGTGGCACGAGCCTCTGTGCTCGTGCTGCTACTGAGTACTCCTCTCCATGCATCTTACCGTTACCGGAAGACTCTCGGACAACCTTGCCGACCAGGACATCGCTCCCGGCCGCTGCTGGGACGTGGCGCCGTATTACCTCTACACGCTGGCGTGGGACCCCTTCATCCTGAGCCGGCTGAAGGCTGCCCCCGTCCTCCGTGAACCAACTGACAAGATCGTTGCACCCGCCGATGTCATTCTGCTTTTCGCGCATCCCAACGACGACGACGATGGCGCTGCCATTAAGCAGGTCCGGAAAGCCGGCGGCAGGATTGTCTTCAACCGGCCGTCGCCCGAGCTGATCCCGAAATTCTGCACCGACGGCTACGGCCAGACGATCATTTCGCTGCGCGAACACTGGCACCTCGATGCCGCTTCCAGCGAAAAGTACATCTACCCGCACACGCACACGTTCCTGCGGCTCAACCCCGGGGCCGGCACTGTCCTGTCCCATATCGGTGAGAACCCTGACCTCATCGTCACCGATAAAGCCGCGGTCTTCGCCGGTGACCCGATTGCTGCGGCCGGGGAGTATCAGTTCATGCCGGGACGATTGTCGGGGCTGATGTCGGATCTCGGCATCCTGCTGGTGCACACAATCGCGGCGTTCACAGAAATGCCGGTCAGCCGTGACGAGCAGAGGAAACTGTCCCGCCACGTTGAACTGCGCCGGGATTTTCATTCGTTCGGATTCGCGTACATGACCGTGCTCGAGCTGGGCCGCTGCCATGGCGTCGACAACGTCGACGTCGAGCCGGCGGAAGCACTGGTGATCGATGCGGCGCAGTCGCTGGCCGATGGCGACCACCGCGGTGCCGCCAGTACCTTGAAGCAGGCGTTCGAAGAGCTCGAGGTCGAGAACCGTAAACTGCAGCCGGTCCCGGCGGTGTTCACCGACATGCTGCACGGCGGCGAGCTGTACCCCGACATCGGCTACTTCGAGATCGACTGGCCCGAACACCCGGCCGAGGTGATCCGGACATACCTGCAGTGGGCCAAGACGCGGTCGTACAAGTTCAATGTCGATCTCGGCGCCACGACCGTGCGCGAGCTGGCGCTGCGCTTTCCGCAATTGTTCAGTGAGCTGCAACGGGGCAAGGGGCGCAGTCATGTCGAATTCGTCAATGGCTCGTGCAACCAGCCGTATCCGCCGTTTCATCCGCTCGAGAGCCAGATCCGCCAGTTCGACACCGGCCGCGACGTCTGGCGCGAGGTGCTGGGCGTGCCGCCGAAGACCTATGCCTCGCAGGAGTTCGGGTTCTGCCCGCAGTTGGCCGCGGTGCTCAAACAGCAGGGCTACCGGAACGCCGTCATCCGCGTGCAGAACATGGGCGACGCCCCGACGCTGACCGACGAGCAGATCGAGTGGCAGGCACCGAGCGGCGACAAGATCCGCTCGTTGCCGTCGCACCCGCACAAGTCGGAGCAGCTCAACGAATTTACGTATCACAACCTGCATCTGAAGCTGTACCTGCACCAGAAGGACGACCTCGACTTTGCGGTCTTTTCCTGTTTCGGCGACATCACCTATCACCGCTGGATGCGCGAGGAGCTCATACGCACCTGCCATTACGCCCCCGTGTTCGGGCGCTTCGAGACGTTCCAGGGCTACTTTCGCAGCACCAAGAAAGCGCCGGCGCCGGATAAGCGGCTCTACATGCGCGAGTTCAATTGTGATGCCAGCTTCATCAATCTCGGCATTTGGGATTTTTACCAGGCGTACACCGGTAACTACAACAGCAACTGCATCAACTCGATGCGTACCAGCAGCCTGTTCGCTGCTGCCGAGCTGCTCGATGCGGTGGCGGCGATTACCGGGAATGGCGACTATCGCACCGCCGAGCATGAGCGTAACTGGGAAGCTCTCAGCCATTACCAGGGGCACGGCACCTACATCGTGCCGTACTTCCAGGGGGGCGGCTTCCAGGGGCCCGGCGACAGTCCGCTGGCGAAAGAGGCGCGGCGTGGCCTGTTCGCTGTCGCGGAGTACCTCGGACCGACCGACCACCGGCCCGTCAAGGAAGTGACCGATCAATTGATCGCGGCGGCGGAATCGCGAGCCGGCGAGCTGATTCGGGATTGGCTGAAAAGTGATGCGGACGGCAACGCCTACCGCTTCTACAACTTTGCGCCGGCGTGCGAGCGAATCGTCAGTTTGCCGGGGCAGGAGGGTAGCCATGTGCGGGTGTCTTTGCCCGCGTACGGATGCCTGACACTCACGGACCCGAATGCTGCTGCAACCGCTGGTAGCGGAGCCGACCCGGTTGCGGCGGGCACGGATTTCCTGGATAACGGCATTGTTCGTGCCGAGTTTGACCTGGAACGCGGCACCCTGCAACGGCTGGTTCGCAAGGAGGATGGCAGGGAACTGCTGTCGGGCGCCAGCCACGCGTTCTATTTCCCGGACTCTCCGGCACCGGTCTGCAGCAACTCGACGGTTCTGCTGAGGAGCCCGCTGCGAGGCACAATCGAATTCGAGATCTCGGTCGGTGACGCGTGCCGGATGACGACGCGCGTATCGCTCGACAGCGGTGCGACCACACTGACGTGTGAAGCGCAAGTGCTCGAGGTGCCGCCGTTGGCCGGAGATCAATGGCGCAATCACCTTGGCGTCCGGTTCGAGCTCGCAGAACGGGGGGAGGTATGGTCGTCCCACTTCAACGTACTCGAGCCGTTTCCGCACGATCGCATTTACAGCCCGAATGTGCTGGTCGCGGAAGATGTTGTGTTCCTGAACGAAGGCAACCAGTTCTACATTCGCGAGGGCACCGCGCTGTCGAATATCCTGATCATGGAAAACGAACCGGCGCGACAGTTTCGTTACGCCGTTGGGCTCGCCCAGAAGAACCCGATCATGCAGGCCCGTGCCTGGGTGCAGCCGTGTTTCATCGAGCCCGTGCACGCAAAGAAATCATTTGCCCAGTCCCTTGTCCGGTTCGACCGGGCCGACATCGAACTGCTGTCCTGCCGGTACGACGATGGCGCACTGCTGCTGCGCCTGGCCAACACGTGTGACCGGAAGGTGCCGACCTCCCTCACCATGTTTGCCCCGATTGCCGCCGCCTCGAGCACGACGCTGGCGGGCGATCACAAGTCGAAGCTGCCGGTGCAGGATGGAAGCGTGGCCGTAGAGCTGCGACCCTGGGACGTGCGGCAGGTGGAAATCAGATTTGCCGATGATTAGGCGGCGGGCGAAGCTCGCAGGTGACTGCTTCGGGAACGCTTCCGATCATTGGCTGAAACTCACTGCCCACGGCGAATCCGGCTGAGCCGCGGCTTCGGCGTGATGCCTGCCTCATCTTCAGCCCCGCCATCAACCCTTAACTTTCCACCTGTGCCTTGGCCAGGGAAGGGACGAAGAGCTGGGGATGAACAGTGGTGGTTACCGGGCGCTGCGCAACGGGTTGGTGCGCGTGAACTTCGCCGTCCTGGGGGCGTGCTTGACCGGGATCCATGAGTGGCTGACGGTGCCGGCGTCGCCGGCACTGCCGTAATCGCACAGGTGCACCGTCTTGCCGTTGGCCGACTCCACCCTGAACAGCATCGCCGGCGGGTCCCAGCTTTGCCACTTGGCCGGCCGGCAGCGCAGCGTCCGGGCATCGAGCGGTTCGGGATTCATTGGCGCGTCGGTCTTGTGAAAATTCCAGCCTTTGGATGTAATGAACTCCGGGCACCGCGGATTGCGGCCCTCGTGTTCGAGGTTGTAGCGGTGATCGTAGGCCAGCAGGACCGGGCCGCGGTAGATCGACGTTGTCCCCTTGCAGTCCCGCTCGCCGCGCCAGAAATGGAGTGACATGTCGAGGTTCAGTTCGATCGTGTCGCCGCGGCGCCAGCGCCGGGCGATGGCCAGGTATGACGCCGGCCCTGGGCCGGCCACTTTCTCCCCGTTCAACAACACCCTGGTCTTTGCCGACCAGTGCGGAATCCGCAGCTTGAGCGTGAACTCGGCAGGTTTCGAGGGGGTTATTTTAATCGTGATTTTTCCCGTCTTCGGGTACTCCGTCACTTGTTCAATCACGACGTTGGTGCGGCGCCCGATCCTGGCCTTGATACGTGACGGCGCGTACCAGTTCAGGACCAGTCCTTCCCGGTCTTTCATCAGCGCCCACTCACTGATCAGCCCGAAGCCGCGCGGCGCGTTGACGCTGCAGCAGTTCAGTTCCGGGCTGCCTTGGCGCGCCTGGAAGGCGATCTCGTGATAATGGGCGCACCGCACGCCGTTCATCGGCGTGTTGTAGGTCGCCCAGCGCCCGGACACGGAGTGCATGCCGGTTACGGAATTGAGGGTCGACAGCTCGAGCTCGTCGGCGACGATCGAGTTGCCGGTCATCTTCAGCATCTCGACGCTCATCGCCATCCAGGCGACCGTGCAGCACGTCTCGATGCGGCCGTGTTTGTAGGGGTGGCCGCAGGCCTGCTCGTCGGTGGAGAAGCTGCCGTTGTTGTGGCGGTCGTGCTTGACGATACTCCACCACAAGTGTTCGAACGCTGTCCGGAAGTCGGCGTTGCCCGTCGTCCAGTACAGCTCGGCGAAGCTCATGACCGGATGCAGGCTTTCCCAGCGCGGCTTTGGCAATTCGAAAAACTCCTTGCCGGCCAGCGCCTGTCGAAAGTAGTCGCCGGCCGGCGCCGCGGCAATATAAGCCGGCGGCGGGTGGGTGTTTCTCCGCCTCGCTTCAGCGCCGGAAAACTCGTCGACAATCTGCATGGCGAGCTCGAGATAGCGCGGTGTTTTCGTCTTGCGGTACAGCATCGCCATCGAGTGGGCCGGGGCGAGATTCATCTCCGACGACCCGGTCGCCACGATGCCGCCTTTCCTGCCGAGGAACGTTGTACACAGCAGGTCGGCGATGCGCAATGCCCCCTTCAGCGCCGCCTTGTCGCCGGATTCCTCGTGCCACAGCATCAGGCCCAGCATGACGTGGTAGTGTCCCCAGGTGTCCCAGGTATAGCCGCCTTTCGGTGCGTAGTTGGCGAGCCGGAACTGCCTCGGCCACGGTCCCAGGTAGCCGTCCTCCGCCTGCAAGCTGAGCAGTCGCCCGACGAACTCCTTGAGACAGGCGCGCAGGCGACGATTGCCGGTGACACGCAGCACCTGCACCGCACCCGTCAGGTATTTGCCCGCAAACTCTCCGGCCCACGGGACCATCTGCCGGTATGGCTGTGCCTCCCGGTCACGGAACATCTCGAGCATTGCGGGGTTGGCAGGTGGCGCTGTCAGCAGCCAGTTGTCGATGACGTTGTCAGCGTACTGGCCGACGACACCGGCGAGCTCAATCTGTGATTTCGGAATCCGGTTGAAGACGGGGTTTGGCATGGGGCGTGGATCTCCAGTTTAATGCTGACGCCGGTCAGGGCATTGGACAGGCGTACTGTAGTCTGCGTTGGCATCAAAAGAAGCCTGGCAGGAGCCAAAACGGCAATGCCGCGTCGGTGCCATGGGAGTTTGAACGGGTTGCAGATGAGCGCCTAACCGGCAAGATTACGGAGTGTCGGCAGTGATGTCAGCTGCTTCGATTCGCAAAGGGAATTATCCGTGTCTAAAATCGGGGAAGGAATCGTCCGCCGGGAGAATCTGCCGGCCAGGGTAGGGTTGTTCACGATCGGCCTGGCAGCCTACTGGCCGCAGTTTCCGGGCATGAAAGAGACGCTCGAAAAGTTTGCCGGTGATTTGACCGGGCAGCTCGAGGAGTGCGGTGCCGAGGTGTATTCCGCCGGCATGGTTGACACGCCGGAAGCCGGGCGTGCGGCCGGCGACTTTTTTGCCGAGAAGAATGTCGAGATCATCTTCTGCCACGTCGCCACCTACTGCACCTCGCAATGTGTCTTGCCGGCCGTACAACGGCGGCGCGTGCCGGTTGTCGTGCTCGGCCTGCAGCCGGGAGCGACATTCGATTATGCCACGATCGACACGCAGGAATGGCTGGAGAGTGTCGTGTATTGCAGCATTCCGGAAATCAGTTGTGTGTTCGAGCGTGCCGGCATTCCGTTTCACGTTGTCATCGGGCAGCTTTACGACGACGCCGAGACCCAGGCGGAACTGCGCCGCTGGGTGACGGCGGCGTCGATCAGGCGGACGATCTACTATGCCCGGCTCGGGTTCCTCGGCCACACCTACCCGGGCATGATGGACCTGAATTCCGATTTCACCATGCATGCCTCCCAGCTCGGTGCGCATGTCGAGGTGGTGGAGATGTGCGACCTCAAACAACGAGTCGACCAGGTGACCGACGAGATGGCGGCGGACATCGTGGCGCAGACAAAAGATATGTTCGACCTCACCGACAACAGTTCGGTGGACTCACTGGCCAGCCCGCCGACGATCGAACAGCTGCAGTGGGCCGCCCGCGTCGCCAAGGGACTGGAGTTGCTGTTTGACGATCTCGACCTGACGACGCTCGCCTACTATTACCGGGGCCAGGACGGCAACGAGTATGAGCGCCTCGCGGCCGGCCTGATCCTCGGCAACACCTACCTGACCAGCAACGGCTACGCCTGTGCCACCGAGGGCGACCTGAAGACCACGGTCGCAATGCTCATCCTCGATGCCCTGGGTGCCGGCGGCAGTTTCTGTGAGATTATTCTGGTCGACTACAAAGACGATTTCATGCTGATCGGCCATGACGGCCCCGGGCACATCGGCATTACGGGACACAAGCCCATCCTGCGCGGCCTCGACCTGTACCACGGCAAAGCGGGGTCCGGCGTCAGTGTCGAGTTTAATGTCAAGAACGGCCCGATCACGGTCGTTTGTCTCACGCAGACCGGCGCCGGCCGCTTGAAGCTGGTGGTTTCCGAGGGTGAAGCAATTGCCGGTGATATCATGAAACTGGGAAACTGCAACACGCGTACCGTATTCTCACGCAAGCCTGCCGAGTGGCTGGCTGCATGGTGCAAAGAGGGGCCGACGCATCACTGCGCCCTGGGCCTTGGTCATCACGTTTCGACGATCCGGAAGCTGGCCGACATCATGGACATCGAGTTGGCAGTGGTGGAGTAGCAGACAGAGGTCCTGTCGTCGATCCTCC
>JASLZG010000218.1 GCA_030754995.1 Lentisphaeria bacterium | reverse complement strand
AATCCTATCGCCACGAGATCGCCGAGCAACGGGCTGAATTTCACAACCTCGGCGATCCGATCACGCCTCCGGTCCAGGTGTACGAGCGACTCACGGCTGGATTCAAAAACAAGATTCTCCGCAACATCAGGAAAAAAGCCTGGCTGACGCGGACAACAGAAGCGGTGCGCCTGGTATATTATGACGTGGCGGTACAAATCCTCAAGGAGCGCCGCCAGGTGACGGCATGCTACGGGGGTATCTCAAACATTCACCTGAATTACAACGGCGATATCTGGCCCTGCTGCGTTCTGGGCAATGAAAATCAGATGGGCAATGTGCGCCGGAGCGACTACGACATCCAGGCCCTGCTGCGTTCGCCGCAGGCCAGGGAGGCTCGGCAATACATTGCTGCCGGCAACTGCGCCTGCCCGCTCGCCAATCAGTGGCTCAACAACGTGCTGCTGACACCGCGGCACATGCTCAAAGTGCTGTACACCGTTTTGCTGATGATCTTTTGGAAAGCGCCGGACGGGCCGTCGTCGGTTCGCAATGTTGTGCCGGCTGACATCGAAGTGGAGATCACCGGCCATCAAATGAAACAAGCGCTGGTGCTTGACAAGCTCGGCACGATTCCGGAGGAAGTCGAGATCGAGCTGCCGGTTTTCAAGGATCAGTAGATGTGCGGGCAGGCTCGATGGCATGCCGATGCCGGGACGACGGCCTGATGGCGGCGGCGCGCGGCTGTTTGATCACATCCCCTTCCCCGTTGCCGTCATGGTTGTTGGCGTCACCCGTGCCCGTGGCCACGGTATTGCCGCCGGTGCGCCCGGCAACCATCCGTCAGTGCAGCCGGATTTCGTTGTCGGCGCCGAGCACCTGCCGTGCCATTTCCTCGGCGTGATACGAACTGCGCACCAGCGGCGCGCTGCGCACTGCTTTGAAGCCGATCTCGTACGCCAGCTCCGACCACGCCTCGAACTGTGCCGGCTCGACGTATCGGTCCAGGCCCCAATGCTCACGAGTCGGCGGCAGGTACTGCCCGATGGTGAGGATGTCCACTTCCGCGGTGCGCAGGTCGCGCAGTACCGTCTCCACTTCCGCGTCGGTCTCGCCGAGCCCCACCATGATGCCTGACTTCGTCGCTGTCTGTCCGGGCGCGGCCAGCTGCTTTGCCATGGCCAGCACACTCAGCGACCGGTCGTAACGGGCGCCACTGCGTACCGGGCCGGTGAGGCGCTCGCAAGTCTCCATATTGTGGTTGAACACGGTCGGCTTCGCCGCCAGCACCTGCTCGACGAGCGGCCGGCGCCCCTTGAAGTCGGGGGTCAGCACCTCGATGCCGGCGTCCGGGATGCGCTGGCGCAGCGCCTCGATCGTCTCGGCGAAATGCCCGGCCCCCTTGTCCGGCAGGTCATCGCGATTGACGCTGGTGACGACAACGTATTTCAGCGCCAGGTGTGCCGCCGCTTCAGCGACTTTGCCGGGTTCGTCGGCATCGACCGGTTCCGGCTTGAACGAATCGATGGCGCAGAAGGTGCATTTGCGCGTGCAGCGGTTGCCCAGCAGCATGAAAGTGGCCGTGCGCCGATGCCAGCACTTGGCGATATTCGGGCACTTGGCGCTCTGGCAAACGGTGTTGAGATCGAGGTCCTCGATCAGGTCCAACACATCGGTGCGGTCCTGTCCGGCTTGCACCTTGACGCGGATCCAGGGCGGCAGTCGTTGCAGATCGTCTTTAGCAGTGGGTGCGCTCATTGCCGGTCCGGTGAGGGTGAGGGGCGTGAAAAACCGTGGTTAACCTTAGTCACATCGGTTGTTCTGTCAATCTGCCGGCCTCGTCGAAGGCCAGGTCGACCGCGCCGTCGAAGCCGACCAGTGCGATCTTGGCGGCATCGAGCGCGGCAAGCAGCCGGTCGCGCTCGAGAAGAAGCGTCCGCCCGGCCTCTACCGCCAGCACCCCGGCATTGGCCTCCTGCAGTGCGTTGACGGTCCACGGGCCGATGCAAGGCACGTCGAATCGCATGTCATGACCGGGTTTGGTGCGCTTTACCACCGTCACTCCGCCGTGCCCGAGCTCACCGCCGCGGCGGATCGCCTTGTCGGTACCCTCGAAAGCCTCCACCGCCAGCACCGTACCATTTTTCACGACCACCGTCTGGCCGATATCCAAACGGCTGCTCGCCTGTGCCACGTAGCGTCCGTAGTCGATATCCGCCTGGTACTTCCTTGCCGGCTTGACGCGCCCGATCACACCGGGCTGCGCCAGGTATTCCTCCAGGTACAGCGTTGCCGGCATGACCTCGATGCCGTCGCCGACGAACTGGTCGGCGATCGTCCCGAAAATCGACGCGGCGTTGCGGGTGCGCAGCGCCTTCAGGATCTTCAAGGTTC
The DNA here is from genome assembly GCA_030754995.1 of Lentisphaeria bacterium. Lineage (GTDB taxonomy): Bacteria > Verrucomicrobiota > Lentisphaeria > JABSQK01 > CAJWLW01 > CAJWLW01. The sequence goes on along the minus strand of JASLZG010000218.1, from coordinate 6,157 downwards.
TCAGGTCCGGGCGCATCCCCTTGAACAGCCGCCCGGGCTTGATCTGCCCGGCGAACACCACATGCTGCACCTGCTGCCGTTGCAGCGCCTTGATCGTCTTGTTGAGCTGGCCGACGTATACCCAGGCGACCTCATCGGCGCAGTCGGCGATTGCCGGATCCGTCTCGCCATGCATCGCCACTGCCATCATCTGCCCGACGCCGCGGCGCTTGGCTTCCTGGCACAGCAGCAACGGGTATTCGCCGCGGCCGGCGACGACACCCAGACGTTCCAGAGGTTCCTCACTCATGGCTGCACTGTACCAAGGCTCGGCCGGCAAGTCAATTCGCCGGCAAAGCCCGGTGCCGGGGTTCCGTGTTGCATGGATCCGCAAATCCACGACATGCCCGTCTTCGAACTGAAACGAACGAACCCCTGAGGCAGTTCCGCGAGCGATGTCGCCCGGCGGCGCGCACCGTCTGCTCATGGCCCGGCCAGAACGACCCCTGCGAGTTGCCGTTTGGCTATACCCGGGACACTTGAAAACCCCGTATTATGCCGGTATGGTAGTCGTTTTTTCGCGTTTGAGTACTCATCCGCTGTGCTGCTCCGGGCGTGAAAGAACTAGTCGACACATACTCGTGGGCAACCGGAGGGATCATGGGGAATCTCAAGAAGCAAAGGCGCAAAAAGATCGCCAAGCACAAGCGCCGCAAGCGCTTGAAGGCGATGCGCCACAAGAACAAGTAATTTCGTGTCGCCTACGGGCGACCACGACATTCAGCAGACCCGCGGCTACCTGTGGCCGCGGGTCTGTGTCGTCTGCGATGATCGCGACAACTCATCCATCCTTCTCGAAGTGGCTGTTGCAACTGGCAGCAACGCCGGGTTGTGCGCCGGTCCGTGACACCAGTACACTGATCGAAGAGTTGCCTGGTTTGTCTGCCGGGACAGCACCGGCCGAGGCACCCAGCCTCATTGAACAGGCACCGGACCCGGACGGAACCGCTCGGGTCCCCGTCAAGCCCGGGCATGCCGGCGAACGGCAGAATTCACGCCAAACCGCGCCGTTCAATCAACCATGAGAATCAATCCGATATTTCTCGTTCTCTGTGTCTTTGCGTTGATTTCAGCCGTCTTCCTGTTGACCGAGGTGCGAGGTCCGTTCAAGGGCTGGGCCACCGATGTGTACAGCGCTGCCAACTACGAGGAGCCGGCCCCGGCCCTCGAACCGGTGGAAGAACCGGTGGAAGAACCGTCGCCGGACGAGCCCGTTGCCGAGCCGCCGCCCGCAGTCGAACCGAACGAACCACCGCCGATGTCGGAGCTCGAGCTGCTGTACAACGACGAATACACCAAGGCCTTTGCGACCATGACACGGCCGACGCTCGGTGAGCAGTACACCGTCAAGCTTCGCAACAAGATGGACGTCGAAGGACGCCTCGACGAGGTCGCTGCCGGCCGCATCAAAATGCGAGTCGAATTCGGCACCATGTTCATTCCCGTTGACAACGTCCACCCCAGCGAGTACGAGCGCCTGTTCCCCGAGCAGGCCGCCAAGCTGATGGCCGTCAAAGTCGTCAACGAGATTCTCAAGCAGCGCGCCGCCATAGCCTCTGTACCCGACGATGAGCCAGACGGCGCAACCGAACCGGCCAGGCGCCCACCGCCGGCCACTGGCCGCACCAAATACGACCCTTCACCCGCGGCCACCCCGGAACATCTGAAGGATACCAGGGACATGTACGGCCAGTGGCTGGAGTTTCAGAAGCGTCGTGTCGGGGTCCAGTTCGTCGACAAGATTTACGCCAAGGAAGCGGGGCGCAACGTCGAGTTGTACATGGTGATGAACGAGGGCTACACCGTTCAGGACTACGACGTGCGGTTCAGCCTGGCGGACGCGCTGTGGAGGTCCTGGTCATTCCGTTGCCAGGGCGCCGGACTGATCCGCAGCATGTCCAACGCCCATTTGATCTTAATCGACGACAAGCTCAAGATCGTCGGCGGCTCATCCGTCCATGACGGCGCCGACGTGTGGGTCGAGAAGTAGCCCGTTGCCCACGCCTTGCCGGCGATCGGCCAGCGCAGTATATTTCGCTTCGTCTGTTTACCGCGGCGCGACATCGGCACCGTATCTGCGTCGATACCGCAAATGGTTGTCACCGACACCTGAACACACACACACACCTGCCGCAGGCCGGACAAGGTTGTCTGGAACGGCCGTGATCTCATTGAATTGGAGGATGACATGTCACTCGCGACAATGAACAAGTGGTTCATGGACCACCCGACGATGGGTAAGGCCTTCCTCGTAATCGTGTTCGTTTTACCGCTCGTTCTGCTGTTTGGCATCGGTGGTGTCGATGCCGGCTGCGGCCTCAACCAGGGAGGTGCAATCGGGAAACTCGGCGACCGCGTCATCACCCAGGACGACATCGAGCAGCAATTTTTCAGCTTCGACCTCTGGTACCGTGTCAACTACAACCAGGGCTTCAGCACCAGCAGCCAGTCCACCATCTCGGCGGTTTCCGATTACCTCTTCCGCCGGCTTCGGGTGCTGCGCGAGGCCGAGGCGCTCGGAATCGACGGGGTCAGGCCCGAGGAGTTCACCGCCTACATCACCAGCCAAAGAGGGCTCCAATCGCCGTCCGACCCCAACGACGAGAGGTCCCCGGCGGTCTACAGCGAGAGCAGGTTCAACCAACTGCGGGACTTCTTCATGTCCCAGCGCGGGTTGAAGGGCAGCGAGTTCGATGAGCTTTGGAAGCAGAACATCATCATTGATCGCATGGAAAGCCGCATCACCCAGTCCGTCGCCGTGCCGCCGGCCGAGCTGCAACTCAATTTCCTGCGCAGCGGCAGCCAGGTCGAGGGGCAGATTCGGAGATTCAACTCCGGCGACTACCTGATCGACATCGAAGTAACGGACGAAGAAATCGAAGCCTACTTCAACGAGAACGTGGAAGAGCGCTACATGACCCCGCCGCAGACCAGGCTGCAGGTCGTCGCGTTCAAGATTGCGGAGTTCGCAAGGGACGCCGATTTCGCGCCTACAGAAGAGGAAATGCGCGCCGCCTACGACGAGTACAAGGACGACTATTTCGCCAAGCGCCAGCACCATCTTCGCCACATCCTGTTCACCGTCAATCTGCCTGACTCGGACGAGGTCATGAAGGAGAAGCGCGATGAGCTGACAACGCTGTTGGCGTCCATTCGCGACCAGAAGAACTTCGAGGAAATGGCAAGACTGCACAGCGATGACTTCGAGACGAAGGACAAGGGCGGTGACCTCGGATTCGTCGACGAGACGTTCATGGAAAGCGAAGTCCGAAATGCCGCGCGCAGTCTCGGGGTCGGCGAGATCAGTGGCGTGCTGACCACCAAACGTGGTTTCCAGGTCATTCAGAAAATCGGCGAGCGTCAGTATCTGCCTTACGAAGATTCACTCGATGAGCTCATCGAGACCATGGAGCTGCGCGTCCACTACGAGAAGAACAAGGACAAGTACCAGAGCCAGGAACTGAAAGGCCGCCGGATCCTCAAGCTGGTCAAGAAAGACGCCACCGCGGAGGAGAAGCAGGAAGTCCGCGCGGGCCTCGAGAAAATCCTCACCGAGGTGCGTGGGGACGCAACAAAATTCCACCGCAACGCCCGTTTCAAGAGTGACGGTCCGAATGCCTTCAAGGGCGGCCTGCTCGACTGGTTCCCGGTCGGCTCGTTCCAGAAGGAAGTCGAGGACACGCTGGTGTCACTCAAGGACGATGAAATCAGCGACATTTTCGAGTCGGCCGAAGGCCTCAACATCGTGCAGAAGCTCGGCGCCCGCGAATTCAAGCCTTTCCGGGAAATCCGCGACGAAATCAGCCGCACCAAATCACTCGCCGGCCAGAACAGCGCCCGGACCCAGGCGCTCGAGGCCGCCTACGCCTTTGTCGACGGCTTCCAGGATGCCACTGACAACGAAGAAGACGGGCTGGCGATCTCAAAGATTTTTCAGCAGCATTGCAGTGAGCCCGGCCGTGGAAAACTGTGCGTGAGCAGCGGCTTTTTCAGTGACACCGCCGCCGTCATTCCCGACGTGCCCGGTGATGGCATCGAGCTTATTGAGGCCGGCGCAAAGTGCAGCCAGAACAGGCCCTACACCAGTGTCGTGGCCGGCGACGATTACGTCTATATGGGCTGCTGGCTCGAGAATGTGCCGGCGAGACCGTCGTTGCTGAAGGAGGAAACCGCCGATGGCGGCGCGATGGCGCTTTCGAAAATGGGGCGCCAGGCGAAAACCGAACTGCAGGCTGCCAAGGCCCTCGACGCCGCGCGCGTCGCCGCGCGCGCCGTGCACGCCGACCTCGCCGAACGCATCGCTGCCGGCGCTTCCTTCACTGAGGCCGCCGAAGCGGCCAAGGCCGACTTCACAGAAACGACGTTCCCGCTCAACCGTGGCCCCGACCCGGTCGGCGCGGATGACGATACGCCGACCATCGTCAAAGACCTCGCCGAGGAATCGCCAAACGACACGCTCGCCGCGCCGAAGGACACCGCCAAGGGTGCGGTCATCGTCTATGTGGCGAAGCATTTCTACCCCGAAAACCGCAGCTTCAGTTCGAACCGGGGTATCATGATGTACCAGTACATAGACCGGCGGCAGAATGCTGCCGTCGAAGGGTTCTACGCCGACCTCGCAGAAAAGTACGAGCTCCTGCTCCCTGTCGGTTCCTTTCTGCAGGCCAATCCCGATGCGCCCACCACGTCCGGCGGCAGCGGTGGTGGGGGCAATCAAAACCGCGACGGCAGCGGCGGTTGATCCGTCGTTGACCGACGACGAGGATTACCCGGCTGACAGTGCCGCGGCCGGTGCGGTTTCGATCTGATCCGCCAGCCCCGCCGGAATCTTCGCCGACTTCATGACGCCGTCATCCTGCATGGCGACGCAGACGCTGACGATTGTCCCGACCCCTGCCAGGATACGCGCCTCCCCACCCGCCTTGTAGATGTGAAAGCGATACTCGATCGCCTTCTCCTTCTTCTCCGCCACCAGCAGCTCGACTTCGATTTCGTCCTCGAAGCGGACCGGCTGCCGGTAGTCGCACTCGGCGCGAACCCGCGGCCAGCCGTACCGATAGCCGTCGATCTCCGTGTGGACCGAATAGCCCAGCGAGCGGATGAAGGCGTGCTCGGTCATTTCCATGTAGCGGAAGAAATTGGAGAAATGCGCGATACCCGCCATGTCGGTTTCACAAAACTCGACGCGTTTCTTGAAGATGAATTGCCAGGCCATGGTTTGTTTCTTCTCGTCTTGCCGTGGAACGATCGCCCTCGGCCGTTAATGTGACAGTATAGTGCCGATCTCCCAATCACGATCCAGAGAAATTGGCACCGCCAAATCGAACCGCACCAAGATAAGCGCTGCCGCCCCGAATCGTTACCGGGCCGTCGTGTGTTCCAGAATATTGACGAACTCGCGGCACATGCGCGGCAGGCCGAAATGTTCGAACGCTCCGCGCCGCCCCTCGGCACCCAGCGCCCGGGCTCCCTGCGGATCATCCAGCAAGGTGCCCAGCGCTGCCGCCAGCGCGGCCGTGTCGTCCGGTTCACACAGCATGCCGCCGCCGGTCAATGCCAGGAGCTCGGGAAACGCCGCGTGCCGCGGCTGCACCACAGGCACCCCTGCCGCCAGCGCCTCGATGACGTACAGCCCGAAGGATTCACCATAGGTCGCCGGCACGGAAAGCACCGACAACGAAGCCAGAAACGCCAGTTTATCAGCCCGCGTGACGTTCGGCGACACCTTGAGGTCGGCGGCGAAACCGGCGTCCGCGACCTTCTGTTTCAGGCGCGCCAGAAACGGCTTCTCGGCCGGCACCAGGCTGCCGGTTACATGCAGCGTCAGTTTGGCGATGCGATTCGCCTGCTTCAGCACAAGGAACGCGTCGACCAGCCGTTCAAGACCTTTGCCGGGGATGATTTGCGTCAGATAGCCGATCGTCGGCGCCGCTGCCGGACGCCGGTCGAGATGCTCGAAGTCGAGCAGGTCGATGCCGTTGCGCACGACATTCGCTTTGGCTGCAGGAATGTCGAGCCGCCGCTGCATCGTCTCGCCGTAGTAGCTGCTGACGGCGACGAACGCGGCGATTTCCGCAACATTGGCACGCAGCGCGTCCCAGCATTTCGCATCGAACGG
>JASLZG010000217.1:5926-8531 GCA_030754995.1 Lentisphaeria bacterium | reverse complement strand
GGTGTTCGCCTCGGTCCGGTGATAAAAGGAGACTTCCACGCCCTCAGGCAGCACCGTGTCCGCGGTGAGATACGCAGCGTTGTCCCAATAGGGGTGAAAGACGACATCGGACGCGCCGATATCGAAGTCATCGCGAAAAACCGCCAGTGCCTTCTGCCGGTATGGCTGGCAGGCGCCGGCGATGTAAGACCAGATATCATGCATGAAGAACAGGCCGAGGGTCCGGCTCCTGGGACCCTGTGGATCATAGTGATCGGCACCCTGCGTGTAAAACAGATAGCAGGGAATCAATCCCCATTGCGTCCCCATGTCTTCGGCAATAACACTGTCGAAGGAGGCCAGGTCGAGATAATCCTCGTGCTGCATAGAGACAAAAGTCTCGCCGGCCAGCGCCACGTCGATGAACGAATGGATTGCCATCAATCGACTTTTCTTCATGTTGGCAACGACGAGGAAATCCGGATTTTTCTCCTTGCCGACAGTGTATATGCGCTTATAGATCTCGCGCGTCGCGAATATTTTTTTCGGTGCGTGCAGCTCACCGTCGACCTCGTATACGCAGCTGCCGCCGGCATGTGCTTTCGACTGGCAACCGAACGGCTGCACATGATCGGCATAGAAGCCGGCGATGTCGTACTCGCGGATGAACTGGGCATAGGCTTGGACCAGGTAATCGCGGACGCTGGGAAGATTGACACATATCTTGGTCATGGGGGACATGTAACCCTTGTCAAGCTCCGTCTTGTCATAGCCCCGCAACCCCCTCTCCGGCACGTGATACCGCCAGCGCGGCTGCAGCAGCCACTGGTAGTGATAGCGCAGCACCGGGCTCTGCTCGCCCACGGTTGTCTGGTACACGTACAGCAGGGGGCGCCAGCCCCGGTCGCGGCAATACCCCTGCAGAAACTCCCGGTATTGATCCGGATGCAGCGGCTCGGGGAAGCCGAACCACTTCATTCCCGAGTCGCCGGGTTTCAAGCGTAAATTGGGCCAGAGGTAGGCGAACGCGTCATAGTCGGCGAACCATGGGTCGCCCGTGTTGTTCAGCACGAAGCGCCGGCGCTTGACCGGATCTACAGGTTTCGCCGGCGTCGCATGAAGGCCGAAGGTGTAGTGGATCGGCCAGTCAAGCAGATAATCGGGGTCGTTGATGAAATGGATCAGGAGCTTGACGGTCGTGCCATCCCGCACGACTTCCATCGCTGGTTCACCCTCGCCGTTGTGCCACTCCTTGTCCGACTCGGCAAACCACTGCAGGCCGCGCCGGTGATCACCGAGCCAGATATTGTGCAGAAACGAATGGCCAAACAGCTGGCCCTGTTTTTCATCGAGTCGCCGGCCGGTGTGTTCGAAGGCGCTGATCTGCGCGTTCTGGATGAAGACCGCGCGTTCCCCGGGCATCGGTATCTCGAGTGCCAACGCCGACAGCGGGGTCAGATCCTCGGTGCGAGCTACATCCAGGTCAACACGCATCATGCCGTCGTACTCGATGGCAACCCGAACCCGCAGCTCCAGGTATTTGCTCCGCGCCGATCCAGTCAGCCGGACTTCGACGTCGCTGGCCGATTCGATCGTCATCCGTTGCCGCGACCACTCGATCGGCTGGTCATGGGCCATCCCGACGATGCGGATCGGGGCGGCAAGGAGTTCCTCCTTCAGACTGATTATCTGTTCGGGCAGAACAGAGTCCCGGAACGCGTAATCCCGCCCCCAGCATGAAACGATATTTCGTTGCGCCGTACTCATCGGCACCCAAGGCTGCGGGACCTGCTCCGAAATCCCGATGCGGTTGCCGTCCCACGGGTCGACAGTGCGCTTCAGAAAGTCAAATCCATCAGCGCCGATGACCTTGCCGTCGCGGATGATTTCCAAGCTCATCCGGTATTCGCCGTCAACCAGGGTTTCCAGGCCGGCGGTCAGCCTGGCCTCCGATTCCCCGTCGGGCAGTATGTATTCCTTTGTCAGTGCGGGTTCGGCATCGCCGGTTTTCTGCGCCGCGAAGCGTGCTGTCAGATTGCGGACGCCACCCCGCAGCCCCTTCAGTCCGACATCCAGTTGCAGGACCTGTCGATCTGAGAAGTAAGCCCAGCCCAGGTCCACCGGCGGGTAGAACGCAAAGGGAATTGTCGCCGTGTAAACCGGCTGCTGTTCGGCGGTGGTGACGAGGAAGACGAGGTTCGATCTCCCCGGCTCAATCATTTCCAGAAGATCCTGCTCGACCCGGATCGTCTGCCTCGAATCGGGTGTGACGTCCAGCGTCTGCGAATAGACAGCCTTGTCGTTGATCTGCACCACGGCGTCGGCTTTTCCGCTGCCGGCAGCCGCGCCGACCAGTTCCGCTTCGAAGGCGATCCGGCCCTTCGCCGGCGTCCCTATGGAAAGCAGACGAACTACAGGTGCGTTGGCGCCGAACCTGATCTCGCCGAATCCATCCGGGGCGTTGAAACTGCCTTCGGCACGATTCCATGAGGTCCAACGCATCGGATCCTGCCAGGAGTGGTTGACGTTGAACCCCCATACGTCCCCATCCGCCGGCGTCCCGTCAACGCCCAGCTCCGAGAACGCCATAGACAACTCCGCGGTCCATGCGTCAATCGTGACGGTG
>JASLZG010000217.1:0-5916 GCA_030754995.1 Lentisphaeria bacterium | reverse complement strand
CGAAGCATTCTTCCCATCGAGGTATACACCGGTGGAATTGCCAAGAAATCGATAAAAATCGCCCTTCCCAGGCTGCAGCGTAATTTCGACGTCGTCGTCGGTCCAGACGGCGCCGTCTCGTTCCGTGGCCGCACTCTTCAGCGTTCGCCCCGCTTCCAGCGGCACCTGCACGCACAGATAGATCGCATCGTCGTCGTAGGTCAGAAAGACCATGCTCTGTCGTGACGAGAACGTACCGTCCGCGTTTATGTCGTCGACGAATCCGTAGAGCGCGGCGGCACCGTGCCATTCATCGTGGTCCAGTTTCCCATCGATGACAATCGCATTTTTCTTCCTGGCAATGGTAACCAGATTGCGGCCGCTCACATCGCTGTTGCCAAGTAGCAGTGCGGCGAGCAGAAGCAAGGAAGCGCGGCAGGATATTACACTCATTTGAATTTGCGCCGTTCCGGTTATTTTCTCGGTTCCTTAAAGTGCTGTCGCACCTCTCTTGACGTCAGCGGTCGTCCGTAGATCATCAGTTCGTCGATGACTGTGAGGACATCGCCTTCGTCCGTGCGGGCCGCAGTCCGTTCCACCTGATCGCCAATAGTGAACGTCTCGCCGACAGCCGCGGGCATGGCCATTGTCTTGCCGGCCTCAGGGCCACGGGTTCGCAGGGTGCCATCGAAATAGATCGACATGTGACTGTCGTCCCAGGTTACAGCGAAATGGTGCCAGCCGCCCGGAGCCATGTCGGGGACACGTGCATACACGGTGGTGTTGGCGGCCCAGCCTTTCCCGGATTCATGCCTGACATTGGCTTGCACGCTGAACACGTCCATACCGGCCTGCTTGAATATGCGGAAATAACCCGGCTGCCCCGATGAATTGAAGAACATGTGGATCTTGTCATCCTTGCTGTGCCAGTTTCGGTTTTGGAACCACAACGCGATCGTCCCCTGCGTGATATCGAAGTTCCCCGCCGTCGAGTATTCGAACGGGGACTGATTCTCGCCGCACAAGATGCCTTGCCCCTTTATCCCCGCTTCATAGGTCTCGTTGCCTTCGATTGAAACGGTTTTGCCGCCGCCGGCCACGGCCGGCTCGGGCGAATCATCAAAAGGCACATGGAAAAGCGGCCCGGCTGCCCTGCCCTCAGCCGGCAGCTCGGCGATCGCGACCGCAACCGGTGTGGCGCCAGGCAGACTTGACCGGACATTCCCGGGCACGATGCCGTTGACGTAAACATCCGCCCCGTCCTGATGGACGCGGAACGCGTCACCCACGGCGATTTGCAGTTCGTCCTTGATCTGGACTGTCTTGCCCAGCTTGTAACCCTGGTTCGGTGATTTGTTATAGGTGGCGTTGATCATGACCAGCGGCGTTTCCTTGTACGTGTCGACATCATAGGCGACGTAGCCGGTTTCCTTGTAATAGTCGCCCCCCATCACATAGCAGTTCATCAATGTCAACGCAGCGGCGCCGCGAAAGTAAAAACCGTTGTACCCCCCGGCGACCCGAATGTTGTTGCAGAGGAAATTGACGATGTAATCGGTGTCGACATAGATGCCCCAGCAATCGGGCCGCGAACCGGTCTCGATGCGGAGATCGTTCAATGACACCGTAGTCCCGTGGCCGCCGCTGCCTTTGTTTTGAATATAAATGCCTTTGTTCGCGTGCATGATCGCATTGGTGCCGAACAACGAGACGTTGGTGATGTGCGGCGCCACGAAATGCATCGCTATGCCGCGTTCGCGGTTGCCGCATGCCAGGTACAGGTTCTCGAACACAAAATGATCGGCATCGATGCCGTGGAAGTTCGGGTTCTTGTCGATATAGAAACATGTGGGCGTGCGATAGATCCTGACATCCCGGAAGGTGATCGTGTCCCAGCCCTTGGTCCAGATGCCTTTGTTGCTGAAATTCTCCTTGTCGCCGTCCCAGCGCCAGATTGAAATATCTTCAAACAAGCCGCGGCGCAACGCTTCGATTTCGATGCAGGATCCGGTCGGTTTGCCGGCGCCGCGGAATGCCACGCCCCTGACCGTTATGCCGTTGATGTAGGTGCGCTTCCCGTCGGGCCCGGCCGGCGGCGCAAACTTCCAGCATGTCGACCCATCCGTCTTGTCGTAGTGGATTGTTGTTGCAATAGTGCTGTGGCCGCCATCGCCCTCGATCTTGATGTCATTGTACGGAATCAACAGCGTCGACTCGTCCTTGTAATGGCCTTGCGGCAGGTAATAATTCGTCTCGCCCTTCCGGTCGGCGATGGCGTTGCGCAGGGCGTCCACCCACGGGTTGCCGCTGGTGCCGTCACCGGCGCTGGCGTATGGCGTCACGTTGACGCGGCCGTCCGCAAGGCCGGCGCCTTCTGTAGCCGGGTTGCAACTGAGGAAAAGTGCTGCAACGAACATCGTTGTGATGGATCTGGTCATTTTGCATCTCCTGCAGTCGTTGAAGTGACGCTTAACTTGTCCCGCCAACCATCACCTCGCCAGTCCTTTGCACAGGAGCGAGAAATGCATATATTAAGTGTTAACCCAATCAAAATCTCACACCCGAGAACTTCTCAATGAAAAAGCTGTTGTGTTTGTCAACGATTTCGACCATCCTCATCCTCCTTTCGTTTCATGCCGGCGCCCAGGATGACGCTGAAGAGCCGGCGATTCCAGAAGCTGAAGAGCCGGCGATTCTGACCGGTCACGGTGACACGACGTGGGGCCAGTCAGTCGAGGCGCTCAAGGCGCTCAAGCCCGACATCGAACTGCTCAAGAAACAGAATGACGCCCCCGACAGCACCAGCCCATTGATCGAACTGTACCAGGTGCCCGGCGAAGCGCCCATCGCCGCATTCCAGTACTGGTTTGTCAACGATCGCCTGTATCGGGTCCACACGCTGTTCATCGAGGAGATCTACGAGAAGCTGGGAATAGAGTATGTGCAGGCAAGGATCCAGGAAAAATATTTCAAGGACCGCGAGGTCGCCAAGTTCCTCGGCAACGCCGGTATTTCAATCGGCGTCTTTAACGACGGGAAAACCATCGTTGCCCGTTACGAGCACCCGGTGATTCGCGACGAGGAGGAGCAGAAAGCAGCCGAGCTCCGGCGCAAGGACAGCGAGGAGGCGGCCGAGACCCTCAAGATCGACGACCTGCTTTGACGGCATTTATCCGTTGTAGTGGCGGATCGTCGCCCGCAATGCTGCCACTTCCTTTTCTACCTTCTCCAGCGTCTGCATGCTGGTCTTGAACTGGCACAGCCGTTTGCGGAACGACTCGACGTTGGGGTAGTCGGCCGGGTCGTATCCTTTCACTTCACCCTTGTAGCGCGGATCGAAGTGGGGCGCCCGCTCCGGAGAGCCGTAGAACGACATGGTGCGCAGCAACGGCTCGAGATGCGACGGCAGTGCACTGCCGTACAAGCCGTCCCCGCCCTTCTCGATATAGGTGCGGCGAAATTCACGCCACTCGACACCGAGTGCGTCTTCATCGAGGACACAGGCGTAGATGTAATAGGAATGGGTCATATCCTCCGGCACGTGCGGCGGTATCAGCCATTCGCATTTCTCTTCACGGATGACGGATTCGTAACGACCCGCAATGTATCGGCGAGCCCCGACCAGGTAGTCGAGCCGCTCGAGCTGTGCCAAGCCCAGTGCAGCCTGCACCGCCGACATGCGAAAGTTGTAGCCCAGCTTGTCGAAGCGTTCGAAGCTCCAGTCCTGCCGTTCGTCCCGGGGAATCAACGTCGAACCCGGCTTCGCCGTCAGCGTCCGGTAACCGTGGATGCACGCCTTGCGGATGCCGGTCGCGTACGCTTCGTCACCGGCGATAACGATGCCGCCGTCGCCGCCGCTGGTCATTTGCTTCGACCCCTGGAAACTGAAGCTCGCGGCATCGCCGATAGTACCGACGAGCCGCCCCTTGTACAGCGACATGAAACACTGGGCGTCGTCCTCGATCACGGTGATGCCGTGTCGGCGCGCCAGCGCCATGAGCGGATCGAAATCGACCGCTAACCCCATCAGGCAGACGGGGATGATCGCCTTGGTGAATTCCGTTATCTTCCGCTCGACCTCGGCCACGTCCATGTTGAACGTGCGCGGATCGCTGTCGACCAATACCGGCACCGCCCCGCACTGAATAGTGACAAACGTGCTGGCGGGCATGGTAAAGGTCGGCACGATCACCTCGTCGCCCGGCCCCACGCCGGCCGCCAGCAGGGCGGACAACATGGTGCCGGACCCGGAGTTGTGGGTGATCGCATACGGCACCCCGAACTTTTCGCCAAACGCCTCCTCGAGGCGGCCTTGCATGTCCGCGGATTCCCAATTGCCGAAGCCGGCGTCCAGCACTTCGTTCATGTAGTCGCGGTCGCGGTCGCCAACCCGGGTCGGCGGCAGGTGGCTGAAGATCTCGTCACCGTTGAGTTCACCAATGGGCGTTGTGAGAAGTGGATTGATCATGCCGGGCCCCCGATTGTGCATGGCTGCCATTCCATCTCGCGATCCAGTGGAAAAATTGGCCGCGGGACACGTTTGAAATCGAAGTTCTCGATGTTGTACGACATGGCGCCCGGACAATCCGCCCGCAGCACCGCCTTTGCCACCTGTCCGTACGTCACCTTGTAGCCGGTGCCGGATTTGAGGGCGACGATCTTCGCCTCGAACGGCTCGATCCCGACCTTGCGAAAGAGGGACGGCTGTGGCCCCATGATTACCCCCTCGGTCAGGACCAGGCGGAGATTGTCGATGCCCAGGCAGAGGATCCTGCCGGTCTCGATCATCGCGTCGGGGCCGAACTTGCCGTCGTTGGTGATCGGGCCGCCGGCGACGCACAGCAATTCACCGGTGACGACGACCGGCGCCCCGAACTGGGTGTCACACTTGCCGCCGACCGCAACCGTAACCGTCTCGCCCGGCGACGCGTCGGTGAGCTCCGCAACCGCGGCCGCGTCCGGCAGGTGGGTGAGGATCAAGCCGTCAACCGCCTGCCGTGCCGCCAGCAGGCCCTGCAACAGCGTCGTCGTATCGCCCGAGGTGCCGCCCCCGACGTTGTCGGCGGAGTCGGTAATGACAACCGGGCAGCCCGGTACTGCCACCGCCTGCTCGACCGCCGCCTCGATCGTCAGCATCGGCACGGGCAGCAGCTCATGGCGCGCCGCCCAGGTTATTTCCGCCAGCTGCCGGGCCAGGCGGTCTGCCAGCTCCGGGTCGTCATCAGTGACTGCCAGGGCGGACCAACCCTGTTCAACATTGTCCTGATAGGGAAAGGACGGGCACAGCGAACAGCCGATCACCCCGTCAAGCCCGTCCCAGGCGCTGAACTCCTCGAAGATCGACCGCAGCGGGCCGACGTCGGTCCCGGCATCGACAAACAGCATCGGGATCTTCTGATGGCTGACCACGGGTTGAATCTCGTTTCGCAGTGTACGCAGCAGGATGTCCGCCGCACGTTGCCCGGTCTCGAACAAGTCGGTGTGCGGGTGTGTACGGTAGGCGACCAGCGCCGTCGTCAGGTCGATCATCTGCCGGGTGACGACGGCGTGACAGTCCAGTGGCGAGACGATCGGGGCATCCGGCCCGATCTCCTGGCGCACGAGTTGCAGGAAATGACCGTCGAGGTCGGCAATCGAATCACCGCTCATCGCACCATGCAGGGCCAGACAGACGCCGTCGAGCCGGCCGCCGGCGCGCAGTTGTTCACGCAGGTTCTTTTCGAGCTCGCTGACGGCGTCGTCGGTCAGCAGCCCGGACGGCATCGTTCCGGCGCTGATCAGGGGGACCAGTTCCACATCATCACAGCTGCCGAGGACGTCGATGAACCCGGTTACCTCATCGCGACGATCCTGGTAATCGTAAACCGCCGCGCCAACCGCAATACCGCTGCCTATCGAGGCATCACTAAACTTCGCCAGGTTCGTTACCACCCCGGA
>JASLZG010000216.1 GCA_030754995.1 Lentisphaeria bacterium | reverse complement strand
TACCACTACAGCAGCCAGACCGTGGAGTCAGGAGTCGTGCAGGCTGATCTTCATGTCATCCTTTCGGACAATGCAGTCACCGAACACCTGGACACGCAGGGACATCTCGTCGCCGATACCGCCGGCTGCGGCAGCTCGGCAGCGGCCAGGTCGGTAACCGTTGGACCCAGCGAGGCAAGTGGCGTGCCCCGGCTGAGATAGGCCGCCACCGGCGCCAAAATATCACGCCCGTGAAAGGTCGCGCTCACCGGCCGGCGAAAAAAAACGGGCTCTTCCAGTGACACCGCAACAACCGGGTCGGCGGCGCGCACGGCCGTCAGTACACCGTTGTCCGGCGCCACGAAATATTGCCCGCGGCAGGCGAGGGCAATATTTCGCCGTTCACTGCCGACGCCCGGATCGACCACGACGAGGTGCACCGTGCCCGGCGGGAAACAACCGGACGCGGCATCGACAACCAGGGCCGCGGCCGGGATGTCCTGCGGCGGGATCCCATGCGTGATGTCGACCGGCGTCGCAACGCGATTGATGCCGAGGATCACCCCCTTCATCACTCCGACGAAAAGATCCTGAACGCCGAAGTCGGTCGTCAGGGTGACGATGCCGTTGGTCGTTGGCTGCATGGCGCGCGGCGAAAATATATGGTGGGACGGCCGGGGCTTGAACCCGGGACCCCCTGCTTAAAAGGCAGATGCTCTACCGACTGAGCTACCGTCCCGGTAACAATAAAAACAGTGGGTTGCAAGGAACCCGTAGTATACAGCGCCGTCGTTTTGTCCGCAAGAGGTCAATTCAAACGCCGCAACCCCCGGACAACCTCAGCCGTCCGAGTGGCGCCCGACTTTCCCGGTGAAATACTCATGCACAGCCATGCTCTCGTGTAACTCGGGATGGAACGTCGTCGCCAGGTGGCGGCGGCTCTCGACCATCACCGGGTGGCCGCCGTGACTACCCAGTACTTTGACGTCGTCGTCCACCTGCATGATCTGCGGCGCCCGGATGAAGATTGCCTCGATGTGGACGACCGCCGTCAGGTTCAATTCCAGGTCGTCGATGAAACTGTCGTTCTGCGAACCATAGGCATTGCGCCGCACGTCGATCGACATCAGGCCGAGTGATTGCTGCGAGGGATTGTCGACCTGGCGCGCCAGCAGGATACAGCCCGCACACACCCCCCAGATCGGCCGGGCCTCGGCAAAGTCACCGACCGCAGACCACAGGCCGGGCGTCGCCGCCTTCAGCATGGTCGAGCTCTCGCCGCCCGGCATCACCAGGCCGTCGATGCCGGTCAGGTCCTCGGGGAAAACGACGCGGCAGCAGTCGACGCCGAGCGCCGCGAACTTGCGCTCGTGCGGGACGCAACAACCCTGCAATCCGAGTATCCCGATCTTCATTTGCGATCCCCGCCAGGCAGCACCCTCACGGCTACCAGCCGCGATGCTCGAACTTTTCTTCCGCGCTCAGCTGGCCGGCGCCGATACTCGGCATCGGGGTGCCGAGGTTGCGCGACACCTCCACCAGCTTCCCGGGATCGCGGAAATGGGTCACCGCCTGCACGATCGCACCGGCAAACCCTTGCGGGTCCGACGACCGGAAGATGCCGGAACCGACGAACACGGCCTCCGCACCGAGCTGCATCAGCATCGCCGCGTCGGCCGGCGTCGCGACGCCGCCCGCCGAAAAGTTGGGCACCGGCAGCTTAGCCGTCTTGGCAACTTCCTGGATAACCTGCAACGGGGCCTGGAACCGCTTGGCTTCCGCGAAAAGGTCGCCTTCGTCGAGTTGAGCCAGGAGCTTCATTTCGCGAAGAATCGTCCGTAAATGTCGAACCCCCTCGATAATGTTGCCGGTGCCTGCCTCACCTTTCGTGCGGATCATCGAGGCGCCTTCACCAATCCGCCGCAGCGCCTCGCCCAGGTTGGTGGCGCCGCAGACGAACGGCGACTTGAACTGCCATTTGTCGATGTGATGGGTTTCGTCCGCCGGTGACAACACCTCGCTCTCGTCGATGAAATCGATGCCGAGCTCCTGGAGAATCTGGGCCTCGACGAAATGCCCGATGCGCACCTTTGCCATCACCGGGATCGAAACGGCATCCTTGATCGCCAGGATCATCTCGGGATCACTCATGCGCGCAATGCCGCCCTGTTTGCGGATGTCCGAGGGCACGCGCTCCAGCGCCATCACGGAAGACGCCCCGGCATCCTCGGCGATGCATGCCTCGTCCCTGGTGGTCACGTCCATGATGACCCCGCCGCACAGCATCTGCGCCAAGCCGATATTGAGCTTGCGTTGCTCGTCTGTCATTGCCATAGCCCTCTGATGGTAGTGGTGATTACGACTGAAACACTAGCGTCAGTTTCACCAAAAAGCAACCCCGCGCCCTCACTGTTCACGGATAACCCAATCAACTGTCGGCGCCACCGGTTCGGGTGAATCCCGGAGGTGATCGCGGACGATGTCGCGGGTCATCAACCCGGTCGTTCGATACTGCACCGCCGGTGTTGCCAGCAGCGCCCGCAGCTTCGGGAAACGGCCGCCGCCGCCGGCCGCTGCATAACTGTGGAAGGCGACCGGCACCCGGGTGCCGGCCGGCGTCGCCCACTGCAGTTCACGCACCGTCCGCCAATCGTCACTGACCTGCGCCTTCACCCCCCAGATCCCGTTGAATACATAACTTTGGCGATTCCCCAGCTGCTCCGTCAGTACCATCGTGATCTCGGCCGCGGTCAGCATGGCAATGCCGATCATGTTCTCGTACGGAATGGCGTCATAGAGCAGCTGCTCGGTGACCGGGACGCCCGCCGGCCACGATGTTCTCGACAGACGCCCCTGGAACACGACGCGGGCACCGGTTCGGGCCGCAATCGCCCGGCAGTAAAGTTCGCTCATGGCACAGCCGGAACCGGGACGGCCGTACGACGATACGGCCTCCGGCAATTGCCGGATCGGCGATGCCGCAAGCGCGGTCAAGGGGCCGATCAGATCGGCCACCGCCTGTTGTGCCTCGGCGTCGCGCGGCTCCCCGGCACAAGGGATCAACCGCGATTTGATCGTCAGCGGCCGGTGCTGCTCAGTGTCAACCAGGACGTCGATGCGCGCCAGGTACTCGGCCGCGGACCCGGCCTGGGCGTACCAGGCGCGGCCGCGGCGCATCCCCGCCACACCGCGATGCGTATGGCCGCCCAGGATGATGTCGATCTCCGGGAAACGCGTTGCCAGGTCATTGACTTCATTGACCCCGCGCGGATCGCTTGCCAGCAGCCCCTGGTGCAGGGCCAGCACGATCAGGTCCGGTTCGAGGGAACTCAGTTTGGGCATCAGGAGTTCCAGCGCCGCGGCCGCCGTGGTCACCTCGAAACCGTCGGCGTGCGGGGCGCGGAACCAGTTTTTCAGATAACCGCTGTTCATCCCGATCACCGCCACGCGGGCACCGCCGCAGTTGTACATGCGCCAGGCTCGCAACCGTTTGCCGTGCAGCGTCAGATTGCCGTTGAGCACCGGCACCTGCACCTGCTCGATGAGCTCCGCCAGCCGTCGGGTGCCGAAATCCAGTTCGTGATTGCCCGGCACCCAGGCGTCGTAATCCAGGTGACTCAACAGGCGCGCACTGATCTCGCCCCTGGTGTAAACGCCGGCCAGCGTGCCCTGGATGGTATCGCCACAGTCGATCAGCAGAGAAGCCGCCGCCGCCGCCCGCTCGCGACGGATGACGGTCGCCAGCTTCAGCCAGTCCGGTTGCCTGGAATCCGCCAGCGAGTCGATCACGTGCGCGTGGATGTCGGTCGTCTGCAGAATCGTCAGCTCGACAGGCGCCGCCGCCAGCGCTTCCACCGCAGTCACGCCGAGAATGCCGAGAATGCCGAGAATGCCGATCAGCCGCCAGGGGCCCGGGGCAGTTTTGCAAAAGATCGTCGTCATCCTATTGTACATACTTATGCAGTATCAAGTTAAAATTGGTTGCTTCGGTTGCGGGCAGAAGCTGGATGTGACTGAACTGGAAGCATTTTCGACAATCGCCTGCCCCGAGTGTAACACCGATCTGATCATCCCATTGCCGTTCGGCAGTTACGCGCTCGAGGAAATCCTCTGCGACACCGGCATGACCACCGTCTACCGCGCCATGGATTTGACCCTGGATCGGGAGATTTGTGTCAAAATTCTCAAGCCGGAACTCGCCGGCGACGAGGCCCTCGCCAAAGCGTTTATCGAGGAAGCCAGCCGTGCCTCCGCACTCAACCATCCCAATATCGTGCCCATATATTCCTGCGGTGAAACGACGGAACAGCCATACATCGTCCGCCAGTACATGGAGCAGGGCGGCATCAATTCGAGGTTCGGCACCATTTACCAGCCCCAGGAAAAACTCTGCCGCTGGTTCATCGAGGCCGCCAAAGGCCTCGAATTCGCGTCACAGCAGGAATTGCTGCACGGCAATATCCGGCCCGACAACATCCTGCTCGACGCGGATGAACGAGTCAAGGTTGCCGATTTCGGCCTCGACCATCTCGTCTACGCCGGTGCCCCGGTCATTGATCGGCAGGACGTGACCGCCGCCGACGTCATGTACATGAGCCCCGAGATGATCTCCACCGGGCGCCAGGACATTCGCGGCGACCTCTACAGCCTTGGCGCCGTGATGTACTACATGGTGACCCAACGCCCGCCTTTCGACAGCGATGATGCCGAAACGGCCATGAACGTCCGATTCGCCGGCCCGCCACGGCCCGCCAGTGAACTGCGCCACGATACCGTCGAGGAGCTCGATCAATTGATCATCGACATGCTCGCCGCATACCCGAAAGACCGGCTCAACGATTACGCCGAGGTCATCGAACGGTTGCTGCGCGCCCTCGAGAAGCCGTTGCCCGAGCCCGGGCCAGTGCCCAATGTCGTGGTCGCGCCGGCAATCAAACTGCCCGAACCCGACCCGCATACCACCCAGCCATCGACCCCGACCTCCGAGCCCGGCCCGGACGTCGCTGGTTCAGGTGATGCAGAGCCAGCACCCGCCACCGTCGTCGACGATTCATCGCCGACACCGGCACCGGCACCGGCACCGGCACCGAAAACTTTGTTGAAAAACGGCACCCGGTCAAAGAAAAAAATGACGATGGCTCCACGGAAGCCGTCCCCCGATGCCGAAACAGTTGTCCCATCCGCCTCTGCCGAAACCGCCAACGACGACAAGTCGAAGAGCGCCGCCAAGCCGTCGTCAATCAGGGCGTCAATGCCGAAACTGAAGCGGAAGAAAGCCAGTGCCACGCGGCCGGCGGGCGCAAAGGGCAGCGTCCCGGGCTTGGCAGCGCAGGGCAAATCGAAAGACGCCGTAGCCGAGGCGGCAGCTGGACCGAAAGAGGAAGGGCCAAGGCAGTTTGGCGGGCGTTGGTACTGGTGGTTGATCCCGGCCGCCGTGATGATCGTCTGCCTGACCCTGCTGGCCATCGTCCTGGCCGATCCGCCCGCTGCCTGGTACCAGGAAAATCTCGGCCCCCTGCTCAAGGGCGGGTGAACCTTGATCAGCGCGCCCAGCCCAGCGCTCGCTCCACCGCCGATGCCCAGCGAGCCTGCGCCGCCTGCCGATCCGCGGCGCCCAGCCCCGGCCTGAACTCCCGGTCGATCCGCCGTCCCGCAACCAACGCTTCGCGGCTCCACAGGCCGCTGGACAGGGCCGCCAGGGCCGCGGCGCCGAACGCCGTCGATTCGGTGATCACCGGCCGTTCGATGGTCAAACCGGTCACGTCCGCCTGGAACTGCATCAGGAAATTGTTCGCCGTGGCGCCGCCGTCGACCCGCATGCGGTCGAAGCCGGAGGTTGCCGCCGCCTGCTGCAATTCATTCACCAGGTCCGCTGTCTGAAAGGCGATCGCCTCCAGCGCCGCCCGCGCCAGGTGCGCCCGCGTCGTCCCCTGGGTCAGGCCGACGATCGCACCGCGTGCCGTCGAATCCCAGTACGGCGCCCCCATGCCCGCGAGCGCCGGCACGAAATACACGTCATCATTGTCGCTCAATGACCCTGCCAGCGCCTCCGTTTCAGCCGCCGTGCCGATGATCCCCAGGCCGTCGCGAAGCCATTGCACACACGCCCCGCCGATGAACACGCTCCCTTCGATCGCATAGGTGACTTCCTCGCCCAGCTGCCAGGCCACCGTGTTGATCAGCTGGCCCGAATCCGGGATGGCGCCGCCGGTTGCCGCCATCATGAACAGCCCGGTGCCGTAAGTGTTCTTGACGACACCGGTTTCCCAGCCGAGCTGCCCGAACAGCGCCGCGTGCTGATCGCCCAATACCCCGCATATCGGTATTTCGCGCCCCGTCACCGCCGCATCCGTCGAGCCGAAGTTTCCGTCGCTGGCGCGCACTTCCGGCAGCACCGCACGCGGCACATTGAAGAGCGACAGCAGGGCATCGTCGTATTCGCCTGTGCGGATGTTGTAGCAGAGGGTGCGCGAGGCATTCGACGGATCGGTCACGTGCTGCCGGCCGCCGGTGAGCTTCCAGATCAGCCACGAGTCCACCGTGCCAAAGGCGATCTCGCCGTTCTCCGCGCGCCGGCGCAGGCCGGTATGATGGTCCAGCAGCCAGGCGATCTTCGTCGCCGAGAAATAAGGATCGATGAACAGCCCGGTGCGATTCTTGACGTCGGCGCCGTGTTCTGCCAGGGCGGCGCAGGCATCCATCGTGCGCCGATCCTGCCAGACCAGCGCGTTGCCCACCGGCGCGCCGGTCGCCCGGTCCCATAGAATCGTTGTTTCCCGCTGGTTCGTTATCCCGATCGCCCGGACATCGGCACCCCCGACCGCCTGCAGCACATCTTTCAGCGCCTGTGCGGTTGTCGACCAGATGTCATCCGGATCCTGCTCCACCCAACCGGGTTTCGGGGTGGTGCGCGGAAACTCGTAATAGGCATCCGCGACGATCGCCTGGTCGTTTGAAAACGCCAGCACGCGATTGCCTGTTGTCCCCGCATCGATAGCCAGGATGAGTTGGTCAGCCATGTCGCAAGTGTAGCCGCCCGCGCCCCCGTCAACAAGCCGACACCGGTCAATCACCATCGGGAAATTGCCGGCTTCGCATGAATCTCCGGGGAAACTTGCAACCGGGTGATTCGCCTGTACCAGTGATTGATCCAAAGCGCTGCAGATTTTCTGACCGCACCCTAGAAAAATTGTCAACCCCGGCGCCCGCCCGCAGGCCGCAATGAAAAATCGGCGTTTCTTGCAGATAGGTGTTTGCCTGGCAACCGTGGCGGCCTGTTCCCTGGCCCCCGCGGGGTCCCCGTGCCAAGGCTTCAAGTCGGTGGCCATGGTGCGGGCCGCGGAAGATGCTTGCCACCGCCTGGAAACGCCGATCTTGAAGATCAATTGTCTCGAATGTGTTTCCGAGTGGTGGTATCATGTCGGGGGTCTCCACATCGATTACAATCCGTACACTGAAATCACCCGGATAATCCGTCTGCAGCTCGAGCTCGACCCGACAGATGTGGACCTGGTCAGTGAGCTCACCTTTTTCATCTACGGTATCGAGTCGATCGAGATCCGTGCCGGTCGCCTGGCGGATTACAGCGACCGGCCGATTGCGATTATTGATGAATTCGCCGGAAAAAACCGGGGCAGCTTCGCGTATAGCCAGAACCTCATGCAGGTGCCGATGCTGGTCGTCAGGAACAGCCGGCTCGGCTCCGACGATTCCAGGCGCCGCTATTATGCCGTCCTCAAACGCCTGCACACCGAGGCGGCGACACGCTGGTCCAAGGTCGATCACGATGACTGGTCGGCCGACGAGAGAGAGTCGATCGCCAGGAAACGGGATTTTGTCGACCGCCTGCTGAAGCGCTTCAAGGAATTCGACGCGGAGGAGTAGATCGAACCAGCGATGATCACCGACCTTTTTGACGCCCCCGCCGGCGCGGCCTGGAAACATTTCCAGGACATGTGCAACATTCCCCGCCCGTCCGGACATGAGGAGCGGATCCGGGCGCACCTGCTCGACATCGCCCGTGGCAACGGCTGGCAGCAGCGCCAGGACAGTATTGGCAACATCGTCCTGGCCTGCCCCGGCACCGGCGCTCTCGGCGACGAACCGGTCCTGGTGCTGCAGGCGCACATGGACATGGTCTGCGAAAAGAACGCCGGCACCAGCCACGATTTCATGACCGACCCGATCCGCCCGCTCATTGACGGAGACTGGGTGACGGCCGACGGCACCACCCTCGGCGCGGACAACGGCGTCGGTGTCGCGCTGGCGCTGGCGGTTGCGGAGTCGACAACCGACCGGGTTCCTCTCGAACTGCTGATCACGGTCGACGAGGAACGCGGCCTGGCCGGTGCCTTTGGCTGCGACCCGGCGATCGTTCAAGGCCGGCGCATAATCAATCTCGATTCCGAGGAGGACGGTGTTTTCATCATCGGTTGTGCCGGTGGCACCGACTGGACCGTGTCTTTTGCCAAGTCCGCAAATGACCGCCGCAGTGGCGACTGCTGGCGCTGCTGCCTCGGCGGTTTCCGTGGCGGTCATTCCGGTGTCGATATCGACAAGGGCCGG
>JASLZG010000215.1 GCA_030754995.1 Lentisphaeria bacterium | reverse complement strand
GATCCAGGCGCCCGGTCATGTGTCGCCGCTCAATCATCGACCCGTCGTCGTCGAGGGGGTGGTGACCGCCGTGGTCCACGCCGGCGCCTGGCTGCAGAGCATCACGCCCGATGACAGTCCGTTGACTTCCGAAGCGGTTTTCATCACGGCCGGCGTGGTCGGCAAGGACGCCCTGCAGCGGTTGCAGGTCGGCGACCGGTTACGTGTCGGCGGCACGGTGCGGGAGATCGTCGGCAAGTATAATGTCGCCGGCCTGCCGGTGACCTCGATCGTTGCCGAGCGGATTGGCCACGTCGCCGGCTCCGCAGCGCTGCCTGCACCGATCGTCGTCGGCCGGCATGGGCGGGTGCCGCCGCACCGTGTTGTCGATAACGACAGCAATGGACAAGTCGACGATACGGCAGTTGCCGGGCAGTTCGATCCCGCGGAGGACGGCGTCGATTTCTGGGAGAGCCTCGAAGGCATGCGGATACAGGTCGACGCCGCCGTTGCGATCGACGGGGTCTGGCGCCGCCAGACGGTCGTCGTCGGAGACGGCGGCGAAGAAGCGTCGGGCCTTAACAAGCGCGGCGCCCTGGTCACCGGCAGTGACGACGCCAACCCGGAGCGGCTCGTTGTCGAGCTGCCGCAGCAATCGTCGCCGTCGCTGGCGATCGGCGTTGGCTATCGCTTCACGGCGCCGCTGATTGGGGTGCTTCATTATGACCGCGGCGCCTTCAAGCTGATCGTCACCGATCCGTTACCGCCCGGCAGATTCGCCGAGCCGCCGGTGGAGACGACAAAGCTGCGAGGGGCGGCAGACTACCTGACCGTGGCCACGTTCAATGTGCTGAACCTGCATCCCGGGTCCCGCTTCAAGGCGGGTGGAAGTCGTGTCGACCGTGTGGCCCGCGCTATCGCGGAGAATCTGGGGGGGCCGGACATCGTGGCGCTGCAGGAGATACAGGACGACAGCGGCCCGGCCAACGACGGCGTTGTCGAGGCCCGTCGCACCGCCGGCCGGTTACTCGCCGCGTTGCAACCGCTGCGCTACGACTACTGCGAGCTGCCGCCGATCGACCTGGCTGATGGCGGCCAGCCCGGCGGCAACATCCGAAGCGCGTTTCTATATCGAACGGACCGCGTCCGCCTGATCTCCCGCGGTCACCCGCAGGCGGGGCGCCAGGCAGGGATCCTGAAGGGGCCGCGGTTGTCGGCGAGTCCCGGGCGCGCCGGGACGCGTGAACCGGCCTTTCGTGATTCCCGCAAACCGCTTGTCGCGGAATTCGAATTCAATGGCCAACGCCTGTTCCTGTTCAATTGCCACCTGAAATCGAAGCGCGGCGATTCACCCCTGTTTGGCCGGCATCAGCCGCGAATGCTGGCGAGTGAACGCATTCGTTTGCAACAGGTGCGCCTGATCAACGGCATGGTTCAGGAGTTGCTGGAGCAGCGGGCTGATGCCAAGGTCATCGTGCTCGGCGACCTCAATGATTTCACCTACAGCGACTCTCTGCAGGTTCTGTGCGGCGAGCAATTGACAAATCTGACCGGCAACCTGCCGGCGCCAGACCGGTACAGTTATATCTACCAGGGCAGTGCCGAGCTTATCGACCATGTACTCGTCAGTTCGGCGCTTCTGGGCAAGGGTGCGGATGTGGACATCGTCCACATGAATTGCGAGTTTCCCACCACCACCCAGGTCAGTGATCATGACCCGGTGGTGGTCAGGCTGCATGTGCCGCGGCCATCGCCGCTGGCCGATTAGCCGTCCTCGACCTGCACGGACTGACTGCGCAGCCAGGCGACGAACCCGAGCAGGATGATGCCGCCTTCGATGCACCAGAAAATGACCAGTGCCCGGAACGCGCCGCTGGTAAAGCCGTACGAGTGCAGCCCGACACCGAGGAGGTTGACGCCCCACCACGAGAACGCCACGATCATGCCGCCGAACACGGCAAAAGTGTGGAGGCCGTAGTCACGGATGTAGCCGCCCAGGCGCGCGTGCAGGATGATCAGGCTCCACCGGACGAGCATCAGCGCGCCGTTCTCCTTGGGGTCCCAGCCCCAGAACCTGCCCCAGCTGTCGTTCGCCCAGATACCGCCGAGCACCGTGCCGCTGAACGAAAAGAGCAGGCCGAAACAGAGGACACCGTAGACCATGCGAGTCAGGCTCTGGAAGAACTCCGGCTGGGCCTGCTTTAAGCGGAACAGTTTCGCCAGCACGTAAACGTGGGCGATGGCAGCCGCCAGCAGCCCGGCGGCGTATCCGATGGTGATGGTTGTGACATGGGTCGCCAGCCAGAAGTTGGTGTCGAGCACCGCCACCAGGCTCGGCATCGTGTCGACCGCTTCCTTGACCTCATACTTGTTGGCCAGGAACATGCCGGCGACGCCAAGCACCGATGCCAAGGCCAGGGCGATGCGCTGCCGATTCATGTATTCCATGAGCAATGCTGCGAACACCGCGATGGCGCTGGTGAAAAGGATTGTCTCGTAGAGTGTCGATACCGGCGGCCGGCTGCGGACGATACAGCGCAGCACGATGCCGGTTACGTGGAGGGTGAGCGGCAGTGCGGTGAGGACAATCGCGGCGCCGGTCAGCACCCGGCTGCTGCGGCTGTCGGCTGAACCGAGCCAGGACAGGGCGATACACAGAAAGCCCAGGACATACAGGCAGAGGCTGTAATAGAAATAGTTGCCCTTGTAGAACGCCACCTCGAGCCGGATCTTGCCGTACTCGCCCCTGGCCTCGGCGCGCTCGGTGACGAGGCCGTGAAACTTCTGCAACTGCTCCTTGAACCGGGCCGGGGTGCCGGCTGTTTTCGGCAGGTCGGCGACTGCCTGGAGCAGTTCGAGCTCGCCGGCCGGCAGCGGGCCCTGGAAAGCCTGGCGGATCAGCTGCCCGGGGGCCCGCCATTCCAGGATGTCACTGTCCGGCGGCGGCAGCAGGGCCAACGCTCGCGAGGTGTCTGCGTAGTGCATAATCTGCGCCAGGCTTTCAACCACCGGGCCCGTGGCGTCGGGGTCGTGCGACTGTTCCTCGAGGTAAAGCTGCCGCAGTGCCGGCAGCAGCTGCAGGGCGTCCGTGGTCATCAATGGGCCATCGACGTTCGGGGACAGCTCCGCCGCCGACAGGCGTAGCGGAAGTCGCGCGAAATCGAAATAGTGCAGCAGGTACTCGAAATCGCTGACGTTGGCGGCCAGGTTGACGGTCATGGTTTGCAGGCCGTTGCGTTGCGGTGCGTTGATCTCGCTGTACTGCTTGGCGAGTTCGAACAACCGCCCGATGCCCGGCTCCAGTTCCGCATACGAGTATCGCGACCGCTTCTCCTTGTGCGGCGGCAGGCCAATCGCGACGATCACACTGTAATTGTCCACCGCAAAGGTCGGGTGGGTCATCGCCGTGTCGGGTCGAAACAGGCAGTCGAGCAGCCATTCGACCGGGCTCAGCTTGATCGTTGCGCCGTCCTGTACGACGCGCATGGTGCGTTTGCCGTGCAACTTCAGCATCTTGAAGGCGGCAAATGTATCGAACGGCTTGAGGCGGCCACCGTCCTGGATGGGGAGCGTCTTCCACAGGTCCACGACGTCGTCCGGCCACGGTTGCACCGGTGCGGGCAGGTCGCTCCCGGGTGTGACCCCGTCCGCTGCCGGGGCTTGCAGCGCGACGAGGAGTGTCATGGCGAGCATGGAGATTGTCTGCACTCTTTTCATGATGCCGGCCGCCGCCGGTGTTCACGGCGCAGGTAGAGCAGCAGTTTCTGGCAGAAATGGACAAGCAGGCCGCCGGTGATGACGATGCAGGCGTACAGCGGCCACTTGTCGGCCGGATTGCGGACCACGGCAAAAACCGAGAACAATCGATCACCGGGCCGCGCATCCGATGGTCCCCAGCTGGCCTGGAAAAATGTGTAGCCCTTGTAGCGCAGGGGCTCGTTCATTTCGATCTTGATCTGCTCCTGCGACTTGCCTTCGAGCTTCGTTACGTCGCTGAGGAAGACCTTCGGCAGGCTCGTGCCCGGGTGCGTCTCCATGGTGAACTTGTCCAGCACGATCGTAAAAGGCACGGTCCAGCGCGGCCGGCGCAGGAGGAAAGCCCAGTCGACGCCATCGATTTCAACCGTGTACGGATGCGTTTCCATGGCCCATATAATGCCCTCGTGACGCTTGCCGCTTTCATTCTCGACGACCGCCACGTAGGCGCCGGCAATGTTTTGTTCCTCCGCCGGGGCACGAGGCATGGTCACCAGGTAAAAGCCGTCGACCGCGATCATGCTGTGGCTGCCGGACACCGGGTCGACGCGCGTGTTTTTTGCGTAACCGGAGATTTCGAGCTCGAACGGCAGGTGCCCCGAGTGGAATGTCCGTGTCTCATCCGGCTCCATGGCGGCGAAGTCGGACTCGGGAATTATCAACGCCTCCGCCCCCGCCGGCGCATTGGCCGAGACAATTTCGAGGACCCAGCCGGTGTAGCTCTCGAATTCGCTGGAGGCCTCGCCTTCGTATAACCTCATGTTGCCGTTGATCGAATAGCGGTAGGTGACAAAGCTGCCCAGCAGCAGCAGCAGAATGCCGGAATGCGCGATCAGCATTCCCGGGCGGCGCCAGCTCTTCGATGCCCGGATGATGGCGCCGCAAACAAGATTGATGAAGAGCAGCACCAGCAGGAGGTAAGCTCCGGGCAGCGGCACTGGTAGAACGCCGAAGAAGCTGTGCACCAGGAACAGGGAGTTGAAGTACCGCTCCTGCACGGCGAACAGCCCGTGATCGACTTGCTCGAGCGTCCCGAGAAAAGTCAGGAGCAGCAGGAACGTGAGAATCACCGCGGCAACCCCGTAGGATGCCAGGAAGGCGAAAATCCGGACGAATGCTTTCGATTGTCGCTCAGGTTCCGGCATCAGTCCTCATTCATGGGAGTGACGCATTTGCAGGGATTCCGCAAAGGCGACGAAATTGTCGAGCTGCGCCCGGGCAGCCGCTTGCGGCCCGATCATCTTGACGAAAAGCACTTGCCCCGGCAGCACGCACACGACCCCGGCCAGCAACGCGCCGGACTGGGTTTCGCCACCCATCCCCTGGTAGTCGCCACCGACGGTCAACATCGGGCTCGGCTGTCCGAGGACGGTTACGCGACGCAGGGCAGCGAGCTCCTCTTCGGTCAAGGGCGGCTGCCCCAATTGCCGGCACCAGCGGTTGAGGTTCGCGGCCGTACCGCCGGCGGCGCCATCAAGAACTGTCACGGAGCACTCGACATCAGCGTCCGCACCGCACGCGAAAGTCGCCAGGCGCATGCTCGATGGATGATCGACCGGGCGCCAGGAAGCCGGTGTCTGCCACTCAAGCTTCTCGTGTCCCGGTCCGGCGGTTGTTTCTTCACCACCGGCGTTGTTCGGTGATGCCGGGGCGATGGAAGCGCAGAACGTTGCGAACTTATCAACTTCGGCCTCGAGCAGTTTCCGTGGGCCGGTCATCTTGACGAACTGCAAGTGCCCCTGGTTTTCTCCGATCAGCCCGAGCAGTCGATAATCCTCCCGCGGCGCCGTGCCGTCCATGCCGATGAAGGTGCCGTCGAGACTGACGAAAACGGCCTCTCGCCCAAGCAGCGAAAGGGTCGGCAGCCTGGCGATATCGCCTTCGGGAACCGGCTCCAGTCCCAGTTGCCCGCGCCAGCGATTGACGTTGGCGGCGACGCCGCCGCGGCCGCCAGGCAGAATCGTGAGGTAACATTCCGCCTCGCCCCGGGGGCCGACGCGGAAGTTGATCAGGCGAAGGTCCGAAGATGGTGCCGCCGCCCAGCCTTCCGGGGTTTTCCACTGCAGGAAGGAATCCGTGCGCGGCATTTCCCGGGCGGTCGGGACACGGGCGAATCGTTCGTTGCTGGTGGCTCCCGGGCGTATCGCCTTGCGGTGCGGTGAAACCGCCTGGGTCTCGGTGATTTCTCGACGGTACTGCGGGTCCCCGCAGCCGGAGACCGCGGCGATAAGCAGAACCAGGCAGACACGCGTGGATGTGTAATTTGCATGAACACGCATCGTCCTAGGTTATAGCGTGTCCCATCTGAGGCAAGTAGTACGGGTGGAAAAAGCAGAACGGCTCTTTGCGTCAGTTCATTGCCTTGCTCCTGCCGGCATTGCATGGCTGCGGCATCGCCTTTACTTCGCGTCTCAGTTCCGATTCGCCTGACCGGATAAAAATAAAAGGAGCGCCACCTCGGTTCTGCGAATTTTACGTTGAGCCTAATTGGCCCGACAGTTTAGGGTACAGAATCAGCGAGGTGCCGCTCCACCAGTTACGATGCAGGTGTCGCCCGATCGGTTGCAGCGTTTTGAAAATTTTTCCGGGCGTTGCCAGGGAATCATTGCCACGGCCCTTTGGCTTACTTATCTCCTTGCCGACCCGGGTTCACGCCATAACCCTGTTTCTATTGCTCCAAGGCACCGACCGGTCGACATTGATGTTATGTTAAGAATTCGAAGGTGCGTGGATGGGGGCCGGGATTCGTTGCGCAGCGCGCTGCCGTCCCAGTTCCGGTGTATAGCAGTACAAGCACAACTTCACCGTCCGGCAAAGGGATATATGGATTTGTACGCCAGTTTTCGACTTCACGGGCAGGAATGTACCGTGCCGCAAGCCCGGGCCCGGGCACTGGGACTGGTTGCAGCGGTCATCTGGCTGGTGTCTCCGGCCGCCGGCCAGGTGCCGGCGCCCTACGCGGTGCGCGTCATTTATCTGCCGCCCGAACAGGTCGCGGCGCAGACGGATGCTGCCGTGATGGTGCGCGTCGAACGGATCGAAACGCTGCGCCTGGGCAGTCGCGTCTATACGGATGCCCACTGCTCACTGCTCGAGGTCTGGTACGGTGATGTCGATGGCGAAACAATTACCGTCCGGCAACCGGGCGGCGTGCACGACGGCTTGGCGACTTTTGCCGGGCCGTTGCCACCGTGGCAGGCCGGCGAAACCTGGGTCCTGGCGCTCAACCGTCCGTTCGAGCGCTGGTGGACGATCCACGGGATCAAGCAGGGTGCCTTCAAGATGGACGGCGACCTGGCGGTGCGTGAGTTCAGCGGCTTCACATTCATTGCACCGCCACCGGCGACGGTCGTCAACCATTTTGAAATCATCAGTCTCGATGAATTGCGCCGCCGCATGACGCCGACGCCGGAAGGGCAGCGCGTTGACCGCGCCGATGCGGCCAACCCCGATGCTTCGCCGCCCCGCACTGTCGTCGAAACTGCGGAGACGTCGCCGGTTGAGCCGGCTTCGGGACTTGGAAAAACAACGGAAATACGCAATAATAGCCGTGGGGAACAAGCCGTTGTGAGTGCAGGGGATGCCGTCGAGGCGGATTCCCGGTGCTGGGTGTGGGTGATCGTTGCCATGGCCAGCTTGGCATTGGCACTGGCACTGCTGTTGCGTCGCCTCGGTCGGCAGTCGGCACTGGATCGGGATAGGCAGGAGAAATGAAATTGCTGCGAAACCTGAAAATCTGCTGCATCAGCCTGCTGTTTGCCGGTGGGGTGGCGGCGTTCCTGCAAAGCCAATGGTTGCCGGACGGTTCGGAACCCGGCCTGGCTTGGTACACCGACGGGGGGTTTGCCGGCGATGGGTACTTCGACGACGACGACAAGATCGTGTTCCGGTTGATCACGGACGGCACCTTCGCAATCCCCGACGAGGATTCCAATTACGCCATCATCAATGCCTTCCAGACCTGGGAGGATGTCGGGACTGCCACGATTGCCTTCTCCCGCGGCACCAACGTCATTGTCGATACCCCGGTTGCAAGTGCTGAAGAGCATTTCACGATCGGCTTCACGGATGGTGTCGGCAATACGCAATGGGGCGGCAACCTCGGCGGCGCCACCGGACTGACGACAACCTCCTTCTTTGTGAAGACGCCAAAGCAGCTTGCCGATGCGGACATCGCATTTCGCACGTCGGTAAATTTCAGCAACGACGGGTCCACGGCTGCCGACCTCGAGGCGACCGCGCTGCACGAGGTCGGGCATGCACTCGGCCTGGGGCACAGTCCGCACGCGCAAAGCGAAATGAGTTATGTCGGCTCGTGGATCGGCACCTGCCAGTGCAACACCTCGGGGCGCACCTTGACCGAGGACGATATACTGGCAATCAGCTTGATCTATCCGGCCGCCGGTTATTTGTCCACGGTCGGGACGGTCAGCGGCACGATCAAGAAAACCAGCGACGACAGCGACGTGCACATGGCGCAGATCGGGCTGTTCGACAGCGATGACGTGCTCATTACGACCTCATTGTCCGACGTCGGCACATACAAGATCGAAGACGTTCCGCCAGGTACCTA
Source organism: Lentisphaeria bacterium (assembly GCA_030754995.1). GTDB lineage: Bacteria > Verrucomicrobiota > Lentisphaeria > JABSQK01 > CAJWLW01 > CAJWLW01. Next base: position 292 of record JASLZG010000215.1, on the reverse strand, counting down.
TACGCTGCGCGCCTTTCCAACGTTGAACAATGCGGAAAACGACAACCTGCACCAGTCCTGGGAGACCCTGTCCGGTTTTTTTCTCGACAATGGTGGGCCCACAGATTTCATCACGACCGCCGCGGACGATGTCGCCGGTGTGGTCGTCACTGCAGACGCCACCACGTCCCAGGACCTGACGGTCGCGGACGGCAATTCGTCGATGGTCTGCCAGTTCAGCACCTTCAAGAATGACTCGAACACGTTGGCACGCACACAGGGCATCCGGCTCAAGCGCGGTCAGACCGAAACC
>JASLZG010000214.1 GCA_030754995.1 Lentisphaeria bacterium | reverse complement strand
TTACAAAGCCACGCAATGAAGCATGGTACGGCTCTCATGGCAGGGCTGAATCGCTGCGAAGTCCGCACTCCAAGACAGGCGCCATCCCGCCGGGAAACTTTTCGGACAAACCCTCACTGTGCAGTAGTGGATTTCATGCCGCTGTGATCGACCTGCACCCGGCCAGCCGGGACCGCGGCGAGAGTCGTTTCACTGCCGTCCATCCACCGCACATGGAGCTCATCGGCGGCGGTGCTCGTTCCCAATCCGAAAACCAGTTCGCCGGCGTGCATGCCGAGGAAGGTGACATCGGCGCCCCACCATCTGGTTTGCGGAACATCGTTCACCCGGACCTCGACCCTGGCGCCGAAACGGGCGGCGGGCGGCCCGGCGAGTGTCACCAGAAGGGAGTGGTGCCCGGTTTCGGTCTCGTTGCGCATCAACAGCGGCCGGCCGCTGTTGATGGCGATGGCGATATCGACATCGCCGTCCCGGTCATAGTCTGCAACCGCCAGGCCGCGGGCCCAATGTCGTCGGGCCAGCGCCTTGCCGGCGGTCGGGGCGACGTCATGAAACACCCGGCCGTCGTTCCACAACAGGAAAATGGGTTCTGCTTTCAGTTTCAGCGGGTCGTTGCTGTGTTCCAGGGTGCTGCCGTTGGCAACCGCGATGTCGAGTCGCCCGTCCAGGTCAAAGTCCGCCAGCGCACTGCCCCAGCCGACCATGTCGAGGGAGTTTTCGCCGAGCCGGAAATGGCGGGTTTTGTCACGGTATTCGAGATCGCCACCGGAGGTTAACACGCTCTGGTAGAAAGCGTTTTCCTGGGCCACCCAGTGGGTGATGAAAAGGTCCGGGAGTCCGTCCCGCTTGCCGCTCATGCCGCCGATCTCGCCGACTGACAGGCCCATCGAGCCGCGCGGATCGGCGGTGCCGGTGATTGCCGAGAGATCGGCGAAGAGAATGGGGCTCTCACCTTCGAACTCCGCACCCATGTTCCGATAGAGCCGGTTAGTGGAGACATCGTTGTTGATGTAAAGATCGAGCCATCCGTCGCCGTCGAGGTCGCACAACGTGGCGCCCAGGCTGCGGCCGTCGGGGTTGCTGACTCCACAGGCCTCGGCTGTTTCTTCAAAGGTGCCGTCGCCGCGGTTGCGGAACAGACAGTTTGGCTCGGGATCAAACGAATTGGGGTTGAGGGTGAACGGGACTTCATAAGGCCCGTCCGCCGGGGATTCCGGGGGGGCGCCGACATGGTCGTAATCGACGTAGTTGCAGAGATACAGATCGAGGTGGCCGTCGCGGTCGAAGTCACCCCAGGCGACACCTGCCGACCACCGGGCATCGGCGACGCCTGCCGCTTCGGCAACATCTTCAAAGGTGCCGTCGCCGCGGTTGCGGAACAGGCGGTTGGGCCCGAGATTGGTGACATACAGGTCGGCATCGCCGTCGGCATCGTAATCGGCGAACGTTGCGCCCATCCCGAAACCCTCGAGGTCCTCGACCCCGGTACCTTTAGTCACGTCCACGAAGTTGCCGTCGTCGTTGCGATACAGCCGGTTACCGCCGGCCGGATCCGGGGTGCCACCGAACCGGGCATGGAAGTTGACGACGTAGAGGTCCCAATCGCCGTCGCCGTCGTAATCGCCCCAGGCGATACCGGAACCGGTGTCCTCCGGCAGCGTCCGGCCCCGGCTGCCGGGGCCGTGGCGGATCGAGATCCCCGCTTCCCGGGCGACGTCGAGGAAGCGAATCGCCGGCTTCGCGACGCTCCCGACCTCTTTGAAGTCGGCGGTGATACCGCTCGTCGGGTCGGTCAGGTCGGTGTCCCGGCGGTTGTTCAGCCACAGGGCAAAGCCTGTCAGCGTCGCCGTGCCGAGCACGATCCAGCCGGCCGCCAGCCAGGCCTTGCGGGCACGCCGCGACATCTTCACAGGCCGAGCAGACACCGGACTAACCTCCTGTGGCCAGGGTGATCTTTTTTTCGGCGGAGTCTTTGTTGACCATGGGCTGATAGACGCCGCTTTCCTGCTCCATCGTGGGCACGACGAGGTCGAGAAACTCCTGGCGATAGCGGCGGAAATCGAGATCGGCCTTGGCCGTCAGCGGCCCGGTCGCGTTGGCGGGAACGGTGAAGCGATAGACCTGTTTGTCGGTGTATCTCGGAAAGATCACCCGCTGTCCCTTGCCGCCCGCCTTTTGCCAGAGTTCATGCTTGACCAGCGGTTTGCCGTCCTGGTCCAACGGCTGGCCTTCGAGCACCAGGGTGCCTTCGTCGCGGGGGTTTCCCAGTTGATGGGGCTGACCAGGGAGGTCACAAATCCATCGAGTTTCCGGGTCGATATTGCCCCATTCGGCAATCGTCTTGCCCGCGGCGTCGGTCACCTGCATGTGTATCCATACGCGCATGAAGTCCAGCGGCCCGGTGGTCAGGTTGTGGCCGGCCTTGCGGTTCTTTACGAGGACAGTCAGCGCAACTTCTTCGCCCGGGACGGCCTGGTCCGGCGCCAGGAGCTGGACGGTGGCAACCGGGCCGGCAGGCCAGAGGTGTTCGATTTCCGGAATCACCGTCTTGCCGGCGATCCAATCCCGGGTCAATTGCACTTGTTTTTCCCACTGCGGGAGTTTGAGGACCATCGGCATCAACAGGTTGGTGGCGATGTAGCCGTGGTGGCGGTGGGCGCCGTCATCGGCGGCGCGACGAACATCGCCGGCTTCGCCGCGACCGGGGTCCGTCGACTCCTGCACCAGGCGCATGTGGCAGTCCCGGCAGGAGAGATCCGTGTCGATGTCGTCCGTATGCCAGTGGCTTTTCCGCCATTCGTCGTATTGGTTCTGGCCCGGACTGAGCCCGAACCGGTTGAGCGCCTCGGGGATGAACTGTTTGTGACAGGCACCGCAGAACTCAGGGGTGCGCAGCAGGTTGCGGTCGTAGTCCGCGAGATGCTGTCGCGGATAGGCGCGAATGAGGAAATCGGAGGTGAACTTCCTGGCGCCGTCGGTGGCTTCCCAGAGATACTTCTGCGGCGGCGTGAGCACGTAATCGGCGTTGCCGCGCTGGTCGACGCTGGAGATGGAATGGCAGACGACGCAGGAGGAGCCTTCCTGCATGCCCGGCGCCGAAAGATCCAGGTTCTGAATATCCTTGGCGCCAGCGAACAGGGAAATGGGGTCATGGCATCCTGCGCAGTAACGGGTCTCCGCGGGGGTGCGGTCGCTGGCGAAGTTTTTCTGCACCTGCTGGAAGGGCGGGTTCATGGCTGAGAACCTGTGGGCGCTGGGCTGCCACTCGGCGAGGATCTCACTGTGACAGCCGGAGCTGCCGCACGATTCGGAGTGGGCCAGGACGTCCGGGTTGATGAGCATGCCGCTGGCGGTTCGGGCGTAGGTAGGGGCGAACGGGTTGCCGCGGTATTCGTCGAATTCCTGGACATAGTCCGGTAGGCTATAGCCCTCCGGGGGCGGAAACTCGACCGGGGAACCGGACCAGAGGATCGCACCGACGGCGACGACCGCAGCGCCGGCCCCGACCCAGGCCAGGCTGGTGCGGGTGAAGCGCCGGAATGCGTCGGCGAACGCCGTGACCTGCTTCAGCGCCGCTCGCCGGCGACGGACCGCAAAGAGCAGGTGCAGCCCGACCAGCGCGGCGACGACGATCCCCGTGACCAGGTGGATGATGTCCCACAGTGGCGAAACCCTGGTGCCGGCGGCGGCCTGCCAGGTGACGACTATGCCACTGGCGACACAGGCCAGGACCATCGTCATCAGGGCGTATCCCAGCATCATGACGACCGAGATGTTCTGCCGGTACCAGCTCAGAAAGTGGCTCACCTGGTACCACAGATAAGGAATGACCAGAACGACCCCGGCCACCGTGTGCAGCAATACCTGCAGCTGCGAGGTGATGGAAAACGGTGTCAGGTAAATCCACAACCCGGTAATCGCTTCGATGATGAGAAAGGCGACCACGAAACTGGTCAGCCGTGAGGCCCAGCCCCGCAAGGCGATGTCCTGCGGCTTGGCAGCCTGGTCCTGCGTGGCGCTGGCTTCGATCGGGGTTTTCATCGTGTGTTCACCAGCTACTCCGGTTCTTCAACGACCGCAACAGTGCCGGCGCCGGACTGGCTGGATGTTTTCTTTCCCGATGGCCAGGTGACTTCGATGTATGTTTCGTCGACCCCTGCCGGCAGGCCTACGTGTACGGCAGGATCGCTGCCGCTGAGATAGCTGCCGGCAACGTTGACTTCGGACCAGACGGTGCGCTCACCCATCCGGATCACGACTTTGGCGCCGATGCCGTGCGTGTTCGGGGACTGACCTTTGAGCCTGACCTTCAGCCAGCGATCGGTTACCGGCGTGTCGTTCCTCAGCAGCTCCGCCCGCCCGCCTGAATTCAAAACCAGAATATCGATGTCACCGTCGTTGTCGTAGTCCCCAACAGCGCCGCCACGGCTGACTCGTTTTCTGGCGAAATGCTTGCCGCACCTGGATGCGACGTTCTTGAACCGGCCTTTGGAGTTGCCGAGAAACAGCATGTTCTGTTGCGGATAGGTGATGCTCTGGGAAAAACCCTCGACGAAATCGACGACATGGCCGTTGGCCACGAAACAGTCGAGGTAGCCGTCGAGATTGAAGTCCGCGAAACTGGTCGCCCAGCCGACATGGCGGTAGTTATCCTTGTCCAGGTGCAATGTCCTGGTCGTGTCTTCAAACACCATGCCGCCTTCATTCTGGTACAGGTTGTTGAACTCGAAAATCATGTTCGTGACGTACAGGTCCTGGTTGCTGTCGCCATCGACGTCCGCAATCGCCACGCCCATTGCCGCGGTCTCGACGCCATCGGGGTCGAAGGCGACGCCGGCAACGAGGGCGGTGTCGGTAAGGATGCCGTCGTTGTTCTCATAGAGAAAATTCGGGGTCGAATCATTGGCCACGAAAACATCCTGATCCCCGTCATTGTCAAAGTCGGCGGCGACAACCGTGAGGCCTTTACCGCCAGTCGCCAGCCCCGCCGCGCGGCTCACGTCGCTGAAGGTGCCGTCGCCGTTGTTGCGAAAGAGCACGTCGTCCTCCGGTTCATAATCGCGTGGCCCGGGGAAGGTGCGGAAGCCGCGCCGCTTCGACAGCGACGATGAGTGCACATCTTTCATGTCAAAACGGAACTTGACATAGCCCGTCACGTAGAGGTCGAGGTCCTGGTCGCCGTCGCAGTCGAAAAAGACGGCATGCCCACTCCAGGATGGCACGTTGGTGCCGGACCGTTCGGTAACATCCTCGAAGGTGCCGTCGCCGCGGTTGCGGTAAAGTTGGTTTGGCCCGTAATTGGTGATGTAGAAATCGGTGAAGCCGTCGCCGTCGTAGTCGCCGATGGCGCAGCCCTGGCCGTATGTCGCTTCGGTGATGCCGGCGGCGGCCGTGACGTTCCTGAAGGTGCCGTCACGCTGATTGTGGAAAAGCGCATGCGGTGTCGCCCGCTCCGGGACGGGGCGGCCGGCGCCGTCGAGGAAGGTGCCGTTGACCAGAAGAGCATCGAGCCAGCCGTCGTTGTCGTAGTCGAAGAAGGCGCAGCCGCTGCCGGTGGTCATCAGCACATTGTGCAGCCGGTCGGCGCCGAAATTGTGACGGAAGCGGAGGCCGGACTTGCCGGCCATGTCGGTGAACTGCGGGCAGGCGGCGTCCTTTGCCAGGCCGGCTGGGGCAGCGACGATCCATGCCGCCAGGAGCCCTGGCCAGAGCCTGGACAGGCACCGGGCACGAGGCCTTTTCGTGGCGAATGGCATAGTCGATTTACAACCCGTAATAGACAAGCGTGAGATAGAGCGCATCGTTTTCCATTCCCATTGCATTGTTGAGTTCTTCCCGGTAGCTGAGAGCTGCCGAGATGTGGGTGGTGAATGAATAGGTGGCCTGGAAGATGGCCGCGGTGTTGTCCGACCTGGGAGTGTCGATGTCCCGGCGCAGAGATTCGATTTGCGCCGCCAGCCGAAGATCTTCATTCTGCGGGACTACCCAGTCGAGCCACAGCCGCCAGCCGAGAACATCCGCCGCTTCGCCGCCGGTGATGCCGACAAACTCTTCATCGCCGGCGAAACCGTCCTGCCCGTAGGTCAACTGGGCGCCGGCCAGCAGAAAGGTGCCGTACTTGTAGAATGCATCATAGGCGAGCCGCCACCGGGAAATGGCCGCGTCGCTGAGAACCGATGGGCCCATGATGACCGGAAGATCGCCGTAGAGGAAGGATAATCCGTGCTGGAAATCCCAGTACGTCGGGGCACCGATTCGACCGGTTATGAGGTAGCTCGTCCGATCCGAATCTCTGAAGAGATACGGTGAGTGAAGAGACTCGCCGGAGCCGATAGTTGCCGCGATCTCCCAGTCATACCTGCCGGCGGGGCCTTTCAGGTTCACCCCCCAATCCCATTTGAGCCCGAGATCGGTGGCCTCGATGGGCAGGATGAAGCGTTGCCGCGGTGCCAGGACCGGGTTGACGCCGTAGGGGATCACGAACTGCCCGAGACGCAGGGTCAGCCGGTCGATGCCGCCGGGATTGAAGCGTGCCCAGAGGTCTTGCGGCGCGAACTTGAGCCGGTTGAATCCATCACTGCTCTCCATGCGGTCGTAGACGAGTCGCGGGTGAAAGTCAACCGCCTCCAGGGGCAGCCACTCGGGCAGGACATTGTTGATGGCGGAAGTACTGGTGAAGGTCCGGATGTAATCGACGCCGACATAGTTGGCTGGTGGCCGCGGCGAGATTTCGAGGTGATCCTCGGTCCGGTCGCCGGGAGGCAGCCCGGGGACGCCGTCGAATGAGTAAAATCCCGACAGGACCAGTTCTTTGAACAGAAAAGAGCGCGCCGCGCTTTCATCCTCCTCCTCGTCCCAATCCTCAGCCTCCGGTTCCCGGGCCGCCATCGAGCTTGACGCCAAGCTGAGTTTCCCGGCAGCCGGGTCCGGTGGGTCTTCGCCAGTTGCGGACTGAGATTTGCAAGTCAGGGATGTCGCGGTCAGCAACAACAGCGATAGAAGAATGTCCCTTGTGGTGCTCATTGCGGGTCACCCTGCCCAGTCGTACCCAGGCCCGGTCGCAAAAAAAGCCGCGTTGTGTGCCGCTGCATCGGCGTACTGCGGGGGCAGTTCGTCGGCGGCGAAGATGGCGTCGAACGGACACTCGACGACACAAACACCGCAGCCAATGCAGGTGTCAGGGTCGATCATGTAGGTGTTCCACTTCGGGTCGTCCGCCCGTCCGGGCACGATACATTTCGGGGGGCAGACCTGCATGCAACCACTATCCAGTTCACAAAGTTCAGTTATCACATACGCCATCAATCACTCCTAATCGCATGGAATTATCTGCTTTTGACGCTAAAAAAAATCGCTGCACTCTTTCAAATGCCGTTTCGTTCGGGCAGCAATCCGCATCTCGGCTGGGCGTGGAAAAGCATGCGTTCTCCATGTTTTGACATGTTAATATCTTCCTTTGTAGCCCCGCAGAGGCGGAAAATCAACTGAATTTATAGAATAACAGAAGCGCATTGCAGGTGCTTTTCGTTAGAGATTTGGGTTTTCAGCAATAGAAACAGTTGAGGAGATAAAAGGGTATCTCGCCAGCGCGGCCGGAACGGCGGGTGCCTGTTCATCGTCGGGTTTTCCTCGGTTGGACCGCGATTGGGGCCAGGCCTGGCGGTCGATCGCGCCAGCGGCCGGCATCGGCCAATCGATTACACGAGTTCCTGGGACGGAGCGGCAGAACTGCTTCAGCCCAAAAAAGGATGCTTGCCGGGACCCGGTCCAGACGATGGAGAAATCTCGCCAGTCCCCTCGGTTTTTGATGCGCAAAACAGCCTGTTTTCGCCTTCCAATGAGGTTGGGAGTGAAAAATTGCTGCGGCCACTATCGCCGATATGAAAATTATGTTGCCTGTCGAACAATGATTAGCTGGTCTGGAGCCAGCGGGCGGATTTGAACCGCCGACCTGCTGATTACAAATCAGAAATTTGCACGTTTGACAGAGTTTGATAAACTATGCTGTATCGTGACGGAGCCTTATGTATCAAGGCTTTTCAGGCTGACGGCGTTTGTTGTTGTTTGACAGCATTTGCTGCAGAAGGTTAGATAGAGGTTAGATAGGAGGGCTGGCTGATGTTGCCAAAGATGAATTTCACCAAGGCCAGTATCGCCGCGATCACGCCACCGGACACCGGGTACCAGACCTACCGCGATGCGAAGGACCGGCATGAACTGGCGCAGTTCTTTACGGATAGCAAGATCACCTGCGTCTTCTCCGGCCACATCCATCAGGACATCGATATCGTCTGGGAAGGCGTGCGCCTGATCACCAGCATCGGAACATCCAACTGGCACCATTACCCCGAGGAGACCGCGTTCAAACTCGTCACCGTTTTCGACGGCGGCTTCTCCGTGCGTCGCGCGTCCGCCGAGGGCACAACCCGCCGGGGACCAGTGTGAAAGAGGGTAGATTGCAGGTGTCAGGTGTCAGGTGTCAGTAATCTCGAGGCGCGCCCAAAGTAGCACGGATCTCCGCGTCCGTGCGTTCAATCGAACGGACACAGAGGTCCGTTCTACTGTGTTGCGGCTCTGCCGCTTTATTAGAAAAGAGAACAAAAAAGTGTCAACTTTTCGTTAGGACCT
>JASLZG010000213.1 GCA_030754995.1 Lentisphaeria bacterium | reverse complement strand
GGCGGTGTGAGTGGCGGTCGACGCGCGTTTGCCTCGGCGGGCAGTAACTTGTTGATTCGCTCGATCATCCCCGGGGCGCCACGATGCCCTGCTTTGCGGGCGTCGTAGAATCGGCTGCGGGCCTGGCGGTACAGTTCGAGACCCCCCGCCTCGTTGCCTTTGTCCCGTTCGTTCCCGGCCACGGTAAAGAGCGCGACGCCCCAGTTGTAAGGTCCATCACCCGAGCCATCATCTGTTGCCGCGGCCAGTTGGAAATGCTTCAGCGCCATCGGATAGTTCTTGTGTTTCTTGAAATAGATCGACCCGATGTTGTTATGGGTGCGGGCATAGTCTGGCCGCAGCTTCAGCGCCTCATGGTAGGCGGCCAGTGCCTCGTCGAACCGTTGCAGTTTGCGGTGGACGTTGCCGATATTGTAGTGCCGGGTATGATCCACGTCACAGGCGAGAGCCTCCTTGAAGTGCACCAGTGCCCGTTCGTACTCTATGATGGCGGCGGCTTCCTCACCGGCCTGGCGCAACTCATCGGCCTTGTCCTCGTAGCGGACGGCGAGGTTGTTCAGTGCCTTGTAGTTGCAGTCGGTAACCTGCAGCGCGTGTTTGCACAATGTCATGTCGTTCTTCCAGACGGCGGCCTGGCGCGCCGACAGCACGGCGCAAACCGCCAGCAGCACACCGGCAACGACGGCGACAACTTTGCGGGCGGACGGCGTCGTAGCCCGCGTCGCGACCGCCCAGGTGACGGCGGCGAACAGGCCGATATGCGGCCAGTAGGTGTAGCGATCCGCCATGCTCTGCTCGCCGACCTGCAGGATGCCGATGACCGGGACCATTGTGCCGAGGAACCATAGCCACCCGACAATCAGCCACGGTGCGCGGCGCCAGTAGAGGCACACGACAGCCGTGACGACGATGAGCAAAGCCAGGGCGGCGGCAAAGTGCCACGTGGACAGGCTTTCGCCGGGGTGCGGGTAGAAAAACGCCAGTTGCGTCGGATAGATCGTCAACCAGATGTATTTCACGTAGGCGACGGTGGCATTCATCACGCGAATGCCCATCGAAAACTTCTCGATGTCCGCCACCGCGCCGCCCTTGCCTTGAACGAAGACTGTTGTCACCGCCGACCCCAGCACGACCGCGAACAGGGGCAACTTCTCCAGAATCAGCCTGCTGTTGCGGCGCCCCAGTTCACCGGCCTTTGCCAGCTTCAACAGCTGCCGGTTGCCTTCCGGCGGCGGGGCGAAGCGGTAGCGGCCGAGCGGCCAGAAGTCAAGCAGCAGAAGAACACACGGGAACGTCACCAGCATCGGCTTCGACATCAGGCTGAAGGCGAGCATGACGGCACAGGTGGCATACCACACTTTTTGCGTCGATTCGACATAGCGCAGATAGGCCAACATCCCGAGCAGCCCGAACAGCAGGAACAGCACGTCCTTGCGCTCCGTGCACCAGGCCACCGACTCGACGTGCAGCGGATGCAGCGCGAACAACGCCGCGACGAATGCCGCCGCCCAGAAGCGTCCTGTGAACCGCCGCAGGACGTGGAGCAGCAGCAGCGTGTTGATGACATGCAGCAGCAGGTTGGTGAGGTGGAACCCGCCGGCTTTCAGGGTACGGTCGTTGTCGCTGCCTTTCCCATAGATTGTGCTGTCGAGCATCAGCGACAGCCAGGTGATGGGGTGCCAGTTGCTGGCAGCCCCACTCGTCAGCGCCCACGCGATCGTGTCTTCGTGCAGGCCGGCCTTGACGTTACCGTTTTCAAAGATGTAAACGTTATCGTCGAAGTGCACGAAATCGTGGCCGAGCACCTGGATGTAGACCAGGACATTGACGACGACCAGCGCGGCGTAGACCAGCCGCACGTGCTTCTTGCTGATGCGTGCCGCCGGCTGCCGCCGGGGCGGCTCGCGGCTGCCGTTTGCTGCCGGGGTATCGCCCGACGCCGGTGCGTCATCGGCGGCCCTGGCGTCATCGACGGCGGGTTCTGCGGCTGCCGCGGGTTTTTGTGGTGCTTTGCGTTTTCGGTTGCTGCGTGCCATGCCGATCTATGGTTGCCAGTAAGGGATTCCGCTTCGCGGGCGTCGCCCTGGTCCGGTTCAATCGCCCGCGCCGGTATGCAGGCCGCATTCACGCTGGGTCTCGTCCTCCCACCACCAGCGCGCCGCGCGTTCGTGTTCGCCGGGACGGCTGGCGCGGGTGCACGGTTGGCAGCCGATCGAAATGAAGCCCTGATCATGCAGCTCGTTGTACGGCACGCGTTCCTCGCGGATGTAGGCCCACACCTGGGCTGAGCTCCAGGCGGCCAATGGATTGAATTTAATCAGTTCCGCGCCGCGCCCACTGAACGCCACATCCTTCCCGATGACGTTGAGATCCGAACGCGTCGCGGGGCTCTGGTCCAGGCGTTGTCCGGTGACCCAGGCATCGAGCTTCGACAGCGCCCGCTGCAGCGGTTCGACTTTGCGAACGGCGCAGCATTCACTGTGGCCGTCACGGTAGAAGCTGAACAGCCCTTTCCCATGCACCAGCGCCTCGACCGCGGTGGCCTGCGGCGACATCAGGCTGATCTCGATGCCATAATGATCACGCACGCGCTCGATGAAATGGTAGGTCTCCGGATGCAGTCGCCCGGTGTCGAGGCAAAATACCGTGAACGCATGGCCTGACTTTGCGGCCATGTCGATCAGCGCCACGTCCTCGGCGCCGCTGAAAGCGAAGCCGCAGCCGTTGCCGTAACGGGACAGGGCCCAGTTGACGACTTCCTGTGGTGTTTTTCCCTGCAACTCGTCCAATGCCGCCACTGTGTCCACGGTACCGGTGGCCTTGCGGCTCGGGCGCTTGGCATCGGGAAAGGTCTGCTTGAGAAATTTTGCAATGCTGGTAAAAACCGTTTCCTCGCCACTTTCCTCGACGATAAAAAACGGTGCAACGTCAATCCCGTGCTTCGCGCCCAGCTTCATGCCGTCCGACTGTGGATCTGCTTCGTCGGCGATGACAACGTCATCGATCCTGTCCCAGACGTCACGGACCCGGAGCATCTCCTCCGCCTGCATGCATTTCTTGCATGGCTGGCCGTCGGCCAGCTCTTTCTTGACCATAGTGATGTGCATACATCAGCCTTTTTCTGCGATTTCAGCATTACTCAGGCGAACCATAACATACCGTCCCTCGGCCATTTCGTCCTTTTCCCAGAAGGTCAAAATCAAGGGCAGGCTTTAAGTATATGAATTTTCGACCATAAAACAATGTCGGCGCTTCAGGCGTTGGTGGGCTGAGCTGTTCTGCCGGGCCTGGCGGTGATTTCGGCGTTTGCCCGGCGGCGTGAATTGAGGGTGCCTGGTCGTCCCGGCACCGGTGATCTGGAAATGCCTTACAGCGGCCCCCACAGATGCTCCGCGTCCGGGCCATTTCCGGATGACAACTGCCGGCCACCGCGATACGGCAGCGCCTGTCCACGGCCTGCCGCCCGCTTGCAAAGAGGGGCAGCAGGACGAACAAGTGCAGGAAAACGTGTGTGCGGCGACATCCGGGACAGGGAATCATCCAGATCGTCTGTGGCAGGTCTTGCCACTGTCCTTTGTCTACTATACTATACTGGGTATCTGCTGCAACTCTGCCACCGCCCGACGCTACCCGGTGCCGCATTTATGAAAGCCCATGATGTTCTCGAGGAACGCGGTTTCTTCTACCAGCTTACCGACGAGAAAATTGTTGCCGACCGCCTGAACGGTGCGCCGGTGACGTTCTACATCGGCTTCGACCCGACCGCCGACAGCCTGCACGTCGGGCATCTGCTGCCGATCATGGCGGCGCGTATCCTGCAGCGTGCCGGGCACCGTCCGATCATGCTTGTAGGTGGCGGCACGGCGATGGTTGGCGACCCGTCGGGCAAGACCGAAATGCGCCAGATGCTGACGCCCGAGCAGATCCAGGCCAACACCGGGGATATCCGCACGCAGCTCGAGAGGTTTGTCGAATTCGGCGACGACAAGGCACGTATGGTCGACAATGCCGACTGGCTGCTTGGCCTCAACTACGTCGACTTCCTGCGCGACATCGGCCGCCATTTCAGTGTGAACCGCATGCTGGCGGCGGAATCTGTCAAACAGCGTCTGGAGACCGGGCTTTCCTTTCTCGAGTTCAACTACTCGTTGTTGCAGGCCTATGATTTTTATGTCCTGGCACGTGATTACGACTGTGAATTCCAGCTTGGCGGCCAGGACCAGTGGGGCAATATCGTTGCCGGTGTCGACCTGACTCGGCGTCTGCTGTCGCGGTCGGTCTACGGTGCCACCATTCCGCTGTTGACTGACCAGACCGGCAAGAAATTCGGCAAGACCGAGGCGGGTGCGGTCTGGCTCGACAGCGGCCGTACGACGGTCTACGACTACTACCAGTTCTGGCGCAACAGCGACGACGCTGATGTGGGCCGGCTGCTGGCCTACTTCACCGACCTGCCGATTGACCAGGTGCAGTGCCTTGGCGGCTTGCAGGACACCGGCATCAATCGGGCCAAGGAAATTCTCGCCTATGAAGCGACCGCCATGGCGCACGGGGCGGAGGCCGCGAAGCAGGCGTTCGTGGCGGCGGGGCGGCAGTTCGGATTCGCCGATCCGCAGGGCACGGTCGAGACCAGCAGCGCTGTAGCGGCGATCGGTGTCGATGATGTCGACGACAACCTGCCGACTCACGAGCTGGAAGCCGCAATGCTCGGTGACGGTCTGTGGATCGTCAAACTGCTGGTCGCCGCTGGTTTCGAAAAATCCAACGGCGCCGCCCGCCGCCTGTTGCAGGCCGGCGGCTGTTACGTCAATGACGAACGTATCGAAGACCTCGACCGCCAAATCACCGCTGCCGACTTTACCGATGGCCGGATGAACCTGCGGGCCGGCAAGAAAAACGTTCGCCGAATCATTCTGAGGAGCTGATCCGACCGTTGATGAACGCACCTGCGGGCCAGTTGAATATTACGTTTGAATCGCACCAGGGCGTTCTCCGCAAATTGCGCGCCGGCGATTTCTGCGTCCTCATCGACTACCAGGCGCCGGCTGTCAGCGACGACGAGAAAGTCCTGAAGCTGGCCCTCGCGCCGGGGGTTGCACTTGCCCGCTATACCGGCGCCGATGCACGCGTTGCCGGACTGTCCATCAGCCCGGTAAGTGCGCGGCCTGCCGAGGTCGAGCAGTTGCTCGAACCGCTGTGCCGTAACGGCGACGACGTTGCGGTGTGCCTGAGCGGTCGCAACGCCGACGACGCCGGCCTGCGGGGCACTCTGGCGGCGCTGCATTCGCATGGCATCGGCACCGTCATTGCGACCACCGGATTCGCCGACCCGGAACAATACGCCGCCCCGGCTGCGGCCCACACGTTCATCGACAGCTGTGACCTTATCCGCCTCGTCCGCAACGAGTACCCGGAGATGTGTGTCGGTGCCTGCGTCAATCCGTTCAAGTACAACGTCTCGGACGTGTATCTGCAGTACTTCAAGATGATCCGCAAGCTGAATACCGGCGCCGATTTCATCGTCGCCGAAGCGGGCTGGGACATGAAGAAGTACCAGGAACTGCAGTGGTACTTGCGCAGCCGCAATATGACCGAGCCGATCATTGCCAGGCTGATGTTCGTGCAACAGCGCCAGATTGCCGGGATCCTCGACCACCGTTGCGGCGGTGTCGTCATGTCGCGCGAGATGGCGGCGTTGCTGGAGCGCGAATCGAGCATCAACGAGCGCCAGGCAACGGCGGCCCAGGCCCGGCGCATTGCGATGTCCGCAGCCGGCTGCCGGCTGTTCGGCTACAGCGGCATCCAGATCGGCGGGGTCGACGACCCGCAGCTCGCCCGCACCCTGGTCGACAACGTCAAAGAGGCGTTTGAAGAGTTTACCGACTTCCGCCACTGGCTCACCGCCTGGAACGATTTTCACGACCGCGTCGAGATGGCGCCGATGCGCCAGGGCCACTATGTTTTCAAGCGCCTCATGGATAAAGACTATCCGGATTACGTGCCCGACCAGTCGTTGCACGCGGCCGGACCGCTGCCGCAGCCGACCGGCGCCGAGCGGCTGAAATTCCAACTGGCCAGGGCATTGCGCCTTGAGCGGCGGCAGGGGGTGCCGTTCGACATGGCCCGACAACTTCTCTGCGGTCGTCACAGCGCCCCGGACTGGCGACTTGACAAGACCTTTTACGTTTGCGCCGCGGCCTGTCCCAAAGGCCTCGAGAACGGCCCGTGCGGCGGTACACGCCCGGACGGCACCTGCGAATTCGGGCACCAGCCATGTATCTACCATCGAATCCTCGCCCTCGCCAACTGGCGCAACGAGCTCGAAAGCCTCGAGGCTGCCGATGAACATTGATGAAGACACTTTTCTCGCGGCGCTGCTGCCGCGTCTGGCGACCGGCGATTCCATCGTTGTTCCGGCCGGTGACGATTGCGCCGCCATCCAGTGGACGGACGACCGGCTGCTGTTGCTGGCGGTCGATCAGGTGGCGGCGGGTATCCACTATCTGCAGGAGTGTGATCCGGCGCTGGCCGGGCGCAAGCTGCTGGGGCGCAATCTCAGTGACATCGCGGCGATGGGCGGCCGGCCAATTTATGCGTTGCTGGCGTTGGCGCTGCAACAGGAGTGCGACGCTGCCTGGGCTGCCGGGTTCGCCGACGGTGTCCTGGAGCTTGCCGACGCCTGCGGCGTCAAACTGATCGGCGGCGACGTTTGCGCCGCGGGCAGCGCGGTTGCCAGCCTGACGATTGTCGGCGATGTCGCCACCAGCGCGGTCTGTCGCCGCAGTGGAGCGTCGGCCGGCGACCGGCTCCTGGTGACCGGCCGTTTTGGCGGTTCCCTGCCGACTGGACATCACCTCCACTTCACACCACGCACCGCGGAAGGCCAGTGGCTGGCGGCGCACGGCGTGGTTGCGGCGATGATCGACGTCAGTGACGGGCTGTTGAAGGATCTTGGCCGTTTGTGTGCAGCCTCCGGAGTTGGCGCGGTTGTGGACGAAGCGGCGATTCCGCTGAGCCGCATCGACAACAAGCCGGTGGATCTGTCGGCGGCCTGGCTCGACGGCGAGGACTACGAGCTGTTGCTGGCGGTGCCGGCAGGGGCCGCTGCCGGGTTGCCGCAGGACTGGCCGTTCGAGACGGCACTGACGGATGTCGGCGAGTTTGTCGCCGCCTCACCGGCACCGGTCGTCGACCGTAACGGCCGGGACCTGGCTGGCCACTACGGCCTGCCGTTCAATCACTTCACGCGCGGCAGGTAGACGAAAAATTCCGTGCCTTTGCCGGGTTCGCTTTCCACATAAATCCAGCCGTGGTGGTTTTCGATGCAGCCGTAAACCATCGCCAGTCCCATGCCGGTGCCCTTGTCGGTTTTCGTGGTGAAGAATGGCTCGAACAGATGTGCCAGGATTTCGTCGTCCATGCCGATACCGTTGTCACGGACGCGAACGACGATGAAATCATCGGCCGGCCGGCTATGCTTGGTTGTATGCAGGCCGGGCGTGTGTTCATTGGCCGGTTCGCAGCGCAGGATGATGCGCGCGTTTGTTTCGGTGAGTGCGTCGTCGGCGTTGATCAGCAGATTGAGGACGACCTGTTCGAGCTGTGTGCGGTCGCCTTCGATGACCATCGGGTCGGGATGCACGACGACTTTGAGTTCGCCTTTCTTCCTGAGTATCGGACTGAAAAGAGATTCGGAGTCTTTGATCAGTTCGTTCATGTTGATCCGGGTGACCTCGTACTTGCCGCCGCGGGCGAAGCCGAGCAGTTGATCGGTGAGTTGCGAGGCACGACTGGTGGCGGTGATGATATTGGTCACCAGTTGCTTGGCCTCCGGCTGTTGTGCCATTTTCTTGTCGAGCAGGTCGAGGCTGCCCTGGATGGCATGCAGCAGATTGTTGAAGTCGTGGGCGATGCCGCCGGCCAGCTTGCCCACGGCTTCCATGCGCTGGGCCTGCACGAGGTGGTCGCGCAGCAGTTCCCGTTCTTTCTCCAGCTCGCGGCGGCGGCTGATGTCCCGGGCCACGAACAGCGCTGTCTGGCTGCCCTGGATTATCAATGGTGATATGGTCGCATCGAGGGACAGGACGTTGCCGCTCTGGGTGTGCATCAGCAGCTCGTTGAAGACTACGTTGCGGGCGGTTTGCGAGCCGGTGTTTGCCGTAAAGACATACTCCCAGATCTCGTTCCAGTCGTACAACTGTTCGTCCGGCGTGCGCATGATCGACTGGATCCGCAGATTGTGGAAGCCCTCCATGGAGTACCCGAGTTTCTGGGTGGCGGTGCGGTTGGCGTCGAGGATGACGCCGGACTTGGCGATCATGAAGATCATGTCGTTGGTACTTTCGACGACCATCTGGTAGCGGCCTTCCCATTCTCGCAGGTTCGACTGCAGGCGATGCGTCTGGCCGGCGCGCCCGACAAAGGCCCAGACAATGTCGAGGGCGTCCCGCCGGGTCCGGCTTTTGACCGGGATCTGGCGCAGAAACAGGTAAAGATTGGCGAGCGTCGCGACCCACAGCGTTGCGAAGAAGCGGAACTTGTACGTCTGTCCCAGTTCGTGCCACCAATCCTCTGACTGCAGCGCCGTCAGCACGGAATGTTTGTCGGTGATCAGCATGAAAATGAAGGAGTCGATCACCTGTGT
>JASLZG010000212.1 GCA_030754995.1 Lentisphaeria bacterium | reverse complement strand
ACGAACGATCAACTCACCCGTTATCATCGCGACGGCTTTGTCGTTGTCGAGCAGTTGTTCGACAATGAGGAAGCGGACCTCCTGCTGAAGATCGCCTTGGCGGACGACGCCCTCAGCCAGCCGGGGAAGAGTGTCGACAACATCGACCTGACACGTGACATGGAGGCGCAGGTCATCTCGCTCGGCGACGGCGACGGCGGTGAAACCAAGTTCTGGGTTGATGACGGCATCGGCGACGACTACTACAGTGCGCTCGCCTGCTGCCGGCGCATCGTCGATCCGATGGAGCAGCTTCTCGGGGGCGAGGTTTACCACTGGCATCACAAGATGATGCTCAAATCCGCGCGCACCGGCGGCGCCTTCATGTGGCACCAGGACTTCGGCTACTGGCAGCAGAGAGGGCACTGCCTGTTCCCCTTCATGGCGAGCTGCATGATCGCCGTCAACCCGGCGACCAGGGAGAATGGCTGCCTCCAGGTGCTGGCCGGGTCGCAGGCAATCGGCCTGATCAATCACCGGCGCGTCGATGGCCAATCGAAGGCTGACCCGGAACGTGTGGACGCCGCGGTCGAGCGGCTGCAACTGGTCCATCTCGAGCTCGACCCGGGCTCGGCGGTCTTTTTCCACTGCAATCTTCTGCACCGCTCCGACGCCAACCACAGCGACCATCCGCGCTGGACCCTCATCTGCTGCTATAACGCGGCGCGGAACGATCCCTATCGCGATTCGCACCATCCGCGATACCGGCCGTTACCGAAGATCGAGGATGCGCGGGTTGTGCAGATCGGGCGACAGCAGTGGAAGCGCACGTCGGCGTAGGGCGGCAGCGCCGCGGCAGCCGCCGGGTTTCAGCGGTGCAGATCCAGCTTTACGGCGCCCTCAGCTCGTGAGCGAGCGAAGACGGTCACGAAAGCGGATGGTCTCGCTCAGGTTGTCCACCCGGTTGCAGCCTTGCCAGTCGACCCAGACATACTCCAGGCCGAGGTAGCCGCGATACCCGGTGGCCCCCATCACCTTGACGATTCGCGCCAGGTCGATAGTACTGTCCTCGAAGGATGTCTGAAGCGCGCCCCGGCGGGCGCCGCGCACGTGGAAGTGACTGGCGTGGGCAATGAGTGGCTCGACCTCGGCGTCAGGAATGCCGACGCTGGTGAAATGGCCGTAGTCCAGCGTGTACGTCAGGCCCGGAACGGTGGCAACCAGGCGCAGGGCCGATTTGGGCCGTGGCGCGATCGAGCCGAGGTGCGGCTCCACTGCCATGATGATCCGGCGGGCGCCGGCATGCTCGAGGCGCCACGACAACTCGTCCCGCGCCCGCGCCCGCGAGGTTGCCCGGGGCACGTCGTCGAAAAAGACGCCGGGGCTTATGGTGACGTGCCCGGCGCCGCATTCGGCGGCGTAATCCAGGGCGTGCTGAAACCAGTCGCGGGCCTTGCGCCGGCGCGAGGCCTGCGGATGATTGATGGCGTAGGTCCGGCCATCGGTGTCAACCTGAAGAAACACGTCGGCAGCCTTCAAGCCGCGGGCGTCGAGTTTTCTTTTCAGCGTTCGCGCCGACCGGCTGGTGTTCCTGAATTGGTCTGACGGCTGCAGATGCGACCGTTCCTCGAACAGTCCGATATCGACGCCGCGAATGCCAAGTGTGGCGATCAGGGTGAGGACGTCGTCGTGCGGCAGCAATGGGAATGTAAAGTCGGCACAGGCGAGTTTGAGTTTCACGGCAGCGCTCCGGTTCAAGATTTTCCAGTCACCATCACGTTGGCGCCGGTGCGCACGGACTCGCACGCCCCTTCGATCAGCTTCATGGCACTCCAGCCCAAGGTGGCCGGTGAGCGGTTCGGCGCCGTGCCCAGGACGACATCCACGAGGTTTTCCGTTGGCGCGTACATCGGGTAGATGGCGGCCTCGGGAAGGTCTGGAAACGGGCGCACCTCGCCGGTGCGGGCATGGTACTGCATGGTTCCCTTCCACAGTTCCATGAAGAGCATGCCCTCGGTCCCGTAAACCCGGACTTCGTAGTTTCGCTCGGTACCCATGGTGGCACCGGTGCTGGCGATCGACACCAGCGTACCACTGCTGAGCTTGACGTTCAACGTGTTGGAAACATCGACGCGGGTGCCGTGATTATCAAACCGTGCGAACACCTCGACAGGTTCCTGGCCGGTGAGAAGCGCCAGGTGACCACCGACATGGGAGACCTGGTTGTAGATCTGGCCGCCGCCGCAAACGGCTGGATCGCTGCCCGCTGACTGCTCCGGCTTGAGGTACGGCGGTTTTGCTGTCTCAAAGGAGCCGGCACCGTTGAAGGCTTCGTCCCAGGGCAGTCCGCGATAGAAGCCCAGGCCGAAGTTGGTCATCAGCACGCTGATCATCTTGATCTCGCCCATGGCACCGCCCCGGATCAAGCGCTGGGCCTCGGCGGCGTGCTCGGTGTAATGCCACGGCCCGCTGACCAGGAACTGGACGCCCTGCTTGTCCGCCAGCTCGACGAGTGTACGGGCCTCGGCGGCGGAGAATGTCATGGGTTTCTCGATCAGCACGTGCAGCCCCCGCGCCAATGCCGCTTTCGCCTGCTGGTAGTGCATGTTCACCGTCGAGCTGATGACCACGGCGTCGAGGTCGTTGCCGGCGAGGAGTTCGTCAACGGAGGTCACCCCCCGGGGGATACCGAAATCGCTGGCAATCTTTTCGACCGTCTCCTGGTCGCGGTGCTGAACCGCTGCCAGTTCCGCCCCGGGGTGCTGCAGCAGCGCCGGGATATGGGCCATTGTGCCCCACCACCCGGCGCCGATGACGGCGCTGCGAACTTTGTCTGTCATGATTTGCGTTCCGCTTTTTTCGATTGCCTTCCAGGGTGGTCCCAAGCTGCCGGCCGTTTGGGATTCGGGTTGTTCAGGAACTTGGGGAAAGGCGGCGCCGGCCTACGCATCGGCGGTGATTTCCGGCCGCGTAAAGGCGTAGATGCTTCCATCATATGATGCGACATAGACCGTATTGCCGGAAATCGCCGGCGACGACGTAATTGGCACCCCCAGGTCATAACGCCATGTCTCCTTGCCGCTGCCGGCATCCAGGGCGTACAGCCGGCCGTCGGCAGAGCCGAGATACACGGTGTTGCCGGACAACGCGGGTGAAGATAAAACTTGACTTTCCGCCCTCATGCAAGGACCGAAAGATGCCATCGCCGCCCCGGTCTGATAGTGCCAGAGTTCTTCGCCGGAGGAGGCATCCAGGGCAAATGCGTTGCCGTCCAGGGAACCGACATAGAGCCTGGAACCGGAGATTGTCGGCGATGACATTGTCCAAAAGGAAAAGTAGGGGTTCTCGGCCGGCAGTGGAAAGGTCCACAGTTCGTCGCCGGTGTCGGCCTTCATAGCCCGGAGCTCGCCATAGGCGGGATGGTAGAGCATGCCGTTGCACAGGGCGGGAGTTGCATGAAGGGGATTGTGCCGGTGCTGCTTGTTCCAGAGCTGGTTGCCGGTCTGCTTGTCCAGGGCAATGAGCCCGGTGGCCAGGTTGAAACCGACATACACCTTGTCTTCGCCGATGCAGGGCGACGAGTAGCAGCCCATATATTCATCCCCGAGCATAGAGGTCATTTCGATGAATGTTGCCTGCCACACTTCCTTTCCGGTCCGGGCGTCCAGCGCGACAAAATGCGGCGCAACACCGAGATAAACAATGCCGTCGGAGACGGCCGGGGAAGCGTACACCCGGAGCTCCAGTGCGTTACCCAGGCGATAGCTCCATTGCTCTGCCCCGGTTGCCGCGTCCAAGGCATGGAGTTCGCCGTCGACGGTCATCGCATAAACCAGATTTTCATGGACCGCCACACTGTTCTTCACCGAAACCGGGGTCTCGAATTTCCACCTGATGTCGCCGGTACCGGCATCGAGCGCCCAGACACCGGCGCTTCCCTTCATCTCCTCATCCTGCAGCCCGATATAGACTGTTCCATTGGCAACGACTGGTGAGGAAATGTGCGCCGTGCCGCCAATAGTCGTGCTCCAGGCGAGGTGTAACGGGGGATTGACCGGATCACCGGTGGCGCCTGTCCGGGCCGGGTCACGTTGAAACATCGGCCAGTCTGATCCGGGCTGCGGCGGCGCGAACAGGTCGTTGACAACTTCAAAAGCGGCGTAGTCGTCCAGAACCATGCCCGACGCCAATTCCGCCCTTGCCTGTATGGTACAGGCTCCGGGCGTCTCCCCCGTCCACGCCGCTTCCCAGGCCCACCTGCCGACCGGGGTCATGTTTCTCCACGGTTCTTCCCCGATCCGGTACTGGACCATTGTGACCCTCGAAGAAACGTCATAAGCGTTCGCTTTGATCCGGATTTCCCCGGTCGGGACAACGGCGCCGTCGGTTGGGGAGACAACGGTCAGATGCTGCCGGCAGCCGCCAAGGTGGTCATCGAGGATCAGTTCACCACCCTGGAAAGAGGCCTCTCTGAATCCACGGGGCCTCATGGCGAAGCCGCCAAACCGAAACGGCGACGTGTTGACGCACAACATGTTCTTGTAGTGCGACACCTTGCTTGAATGCCAGTGACCACTGAATATGGCCCTGGTATTATGTTGCGAGAGAAAGTCCAACAGATCCTTTTCCGGCGGATAGTGCTGGAAAACCACTATCTCGGTGCCCTCGGGCTGCAGGCCCAGGTCCTGACGCAGCCAGTTCAGTTGCCGGTCCGCATCTGACATACAGTTGAGGACCACGAAGTGGCGGCCGCCATAGTCGAAGGCGTAGTAACCCGGGCCGAGGAAATCCTCGAAGATTTCGATCGGCAGGTCGTGATTGCCCACGACGTTACAGATCGGAAGTGCACAGCCCTCGACCGCCGCCTGGTAGTGCGGGTACATGCCGGCAGCGCGGCCATGACCGTTGTTGATTTCATCGCCGGTGGCGACGACAAAGGCCGGTTCGACCGGCTGTATCTCCTCGAGGTCCGCAGCGAGCGACGCTGAATCGGACTCGTTCCGCACGTGCAAATCGGTGATCTGGACAAAAGAAAAGTCCGGGTTCCGTGATTTCACGGAAGGCGACAGTTCAAAGTTTGCCGTGAACTGTGCGGCGTCGGCGGGAATTTCCTGGTAAAAGCCGGTCGATGATTCGTAACCGGTGGGGACAACCACGAAGACGAAACGGGATCTGTCGGCCCCGGCCTCCAACCGGTAGCGCCCCGCCACATCCGTAAGGACGCAGGTCAACCCATCCGAAACGCCGACGTTCGGCAAGCCATTTTCCCGATTGTCGTTCGTGCCATCGGCGTTATCGCCGGCAGACACGATGCCCGTTATCGTGACCGATGGTGAATCCCCGGGTTGTATTTCGGCCTGGTTCGACATTGCCGCCTTGACTCCTCCGCTCACTGCCGTGTATACTGATCATTACCAATAGCCTGCAAAAGCAATTTCGTATCAGTGCCGCAACAGAAAAAAGGGAAATGCAGGGGAAAAGGAATTTTCGGGGCAAGAGCTGCGCTGGCCGGGAAAACTCTCCTGGTTGGAGAATGGCCCGGGTCAAGCCAGCAGCATGTGTGCCGCGAAGTTCATACGATGCCTTGACGCGGCGGCGGGGGGGGGTACCGTGAAGTTCGTCGTCGGTCATTGATGTAAGCGATCAGGGACAAGTGACACTTTCCGCGACCGGTAGGTGGAAGGCTTGTCCCGCAATGTGAAGAGGTGTTTGATGGGGAAGATAGAGTATATCAACAGCACGGTGCCGCAGGTTGAATTGCCCGCCTACGATGGCCGGACGTACGAGATCACGGTGCCGGATACGCTGGACCTGCAGGATATGGCCGGCCTCGGCGTCAATGGCCTGACCGGGCCTACTGACCCGGAGGCGG
Organism: Lentisphaeria bacterium; assembly: GCA_030754995.1. Lineage (GTDB taxonomy): Bacteria > Verrucomicrobiota > Lentisphaeria > JABSQK01 > CAJWLW01 > CAJWLW01. Next base: position 2,802 of record JASLZG010000212.1, on the reverse strand, counting down.
ACTACGAGATCTACTGGCGCGCGTCGTTTGACGTCAATCGAGAACCGGTCATGTGGCATGCCGAATCTGATTGCGTCCAGGCGAAGTTCATCGAGGCGCTGCCGCTGTTGAGAATAGCTTCCGGCAGCTCCCAGAACGATCACGTCGAAAAGCGGTGGATGGAGGTCATCAGGCAGATGCAGGGCCCGGACGGGCTGTTGTATATTCCAAAGATCGGCAGGCCCTGGTGCATCTTCAAGAACTACGGGAATGAACCGCCGGGCGACCATTACTGCAACCCCTGGATTGAGGGGAGGCTGCTGGGCGCGATGACCCTCTACTTTCTCCTCACCGGCGACGACGAGTGGAAGAATGCCGGCAGCAAGGTTGTTGATGGCCTGAACAAACTGGCGGTGATAGATGGGAATAAGGCCCATTTCGCCAGTCATGAATTTGGGACGGAAGGCCGATACAATCCACCGGATGATCCGGCCGATGCCATACATAACATGGCGTCATGTCAAGCCTGGAGCATCCAGGGGCTGGCAAATTACGCCCGGCACACCGGCAATGAACCGGCCCTCGACCTGGCCGGCAAGCTGGCGCGCTGGACAATTGAAGACTCACGCCATTTCACCGACGACGGGCGTTTTCTCAGAGAGTATCCCAGTAATCCGCGCATCCATTTCCACGGCCACACGATGAGTCTGCTGGCCCTTCTGGACTACGGCGTAATCAGCGGTGACAGGGAAGTGGTTGATTTCGTGCACAGCGGATTCAGGTACGGGATGACCCAGGGAGAAAACCTCCTGGGATACTTTCCGGAGTGGCTGGACGTTCCGTTTGCGACGCCCCTGGAAATGTGCGAGCTCGCCGACATGATCGCCGTGGCAGTCAAGCTGAGCAGGCATGGTGTCGGCGACTACTGGGACATGGCGGACCGATGGCTCCGCAATTTGTTCGTCGAGGGGCAGTTGAAGAGAGTGGACCGGTTCAACTGGCTCTCAGCCAGGATCCCCGCCACCGACGTGGCCCCGATGGGGCTCCCCCCGTACCACAGCATCGACAGGGTGGCGGAGAGAAATATTGGCGCCTTTGTCAGCACCATGGCCCCCAACGACATGCTGGCGGGCAAGCAGGTGTACGGCTGGAGCTATCTGGATGGGATCGCCCATTGTTGTACGGGCAACGCGACCCGGACAATCTACTATGCCTGGAAGAATATAATGACCCATGAAGCGGGGAAGCTGCGGGTCAACCTGTGCCTGAACCGTGGCTCCCAATGGGCCGACGTGAACAGCCACATCCCTTACAAGGGGCAGGTCGATGTCAAGGTGAAGGAGCCGGTGGAGCTCGCTGTCAGGATCCCCGAATGGGTAAAGCCGGAGGAAACGACGTGCACCGTCAATAGCGTTGCCATAGAGCCCCGGTTCGACGGCCGCTATGCGGCCGTCGGCAAGGTCGTGCCTGACGATCTCGTTACGCTGGCCTTCCCGATTGCAGAGCGCAGTGAGTGGATCAACGTGGAAAAGCGCGCCTACCGGACATTGCTCAAGGGCAATACCTGTGTCGATATTGATCCGTCCGGTGTGAACGTGCCGATTTTTCAGCGCGGCCATTACCGGGGAAATGAAACAAGATGGCGGAATAGGACACGCTTTGTCGCCGACCAGCAGATCGACTGGTAATGGGGCAGATACCGAAAAGGATGATTTTGTGACGCAAATAAGGTACATCAACAGCACCAAGCCGGAGATTGAATTGCCCGCCTACCGTGGCCGGACGGATGAGGTCATGGCACCGGACACGCTGGACCTGCAGGATATGGCCGGCCTTGGCGTCAATGGCCTTACCGGGCCCACCGACCCGGAGGCTGACTACGAGGTCTACTGGCGGGCGGCGTTTAACGCGAACCGAAAGCCCGTTATGTGGCACAGCGATCCAGCAGACATGACGATCCTGGCGAAGTTTGCCGAGTCATTGCCGCTGTTGAGACTGATTTCAGGAAGCGACCAGGATCGACACGTCGAGCAACGGTGGCTGGAAGTTTTAAGACAGATGCAGGGGCCCAATGGCCTGCTCTATGCCCCCAAGACTGGCCGGCCATGGTGTGTCTGGGACTTCAAGAAATATGCCCCCTGGTGCAACGGCGAGGATTCACCGGGCGACCATTACGTCTGCCCGTTTCTTGCGGGCAGATCACTGGGGGTGATGACCCTCTATTATCTGCTTACCGAAGATCCCCAATGGAAGGATGCCGGCAGGAAACTTGCCGATGGATTTGAAAAGCTGGCAGTGGAGGATGGAAAGAAGGCGTATCTGCCCGTAACCGATGCCTTGAACCCTGGTACCGACAGGCCCTCGGCGCTGAATCACAAGTCGTGTATCCAAGGGTTGGCGAACTATGCCAGGTGCGCTGAATATGAGCCCGCTCTTGAACTGGCCGGCAAGCTGGCCCGCTGGGTCATGGAGGATTTTAACTATTACGGACCCGATGGACAGTTCCTGGAGGAGTATCCGGGTGCTTCCCATGTCCATTTCTGCGGTGGTTCAGGTGTTCATTTCCACGGCCACACAGGACTTCTGGTAGGTCTGCTGGATTACGGGACAATCAGTGGTGATCAGGATGCGGTTGATTTCGCGCACCGCGGATTCCGCTACGGGATGACGCAGGGAGAAACACTGCTGGGATGTTTTCCGGAGTGGCTGGACGTTTCGTTCGGGACACCCCTTGAAATATGCGAGCTTGCCGATATGATCGCTCTGGCAGTCAAGCTGAGCAGGAATGGTGCCGGCGACTACTGGGACATGACAGACAGGTGG
>JASLZG010000211.1 GCA_030754995.1 Lentisphaeria bacterium | reverse complement strand
GGCCGGCAGTTGCTGCCGGAAGGTAAAACGGGCCTGTCATCGACGCTGCTGTGTTACCACAGCGGCCGACCTCCAGTGGTGTTGACCAGCGTTCCACAGTTCACGCTGCTGGCCGAAGCCGATCTCGTGCAACCGGGGCGTTATCGGTATCAGCGGACTTTTTCTCCGGAGGAACTGTTCGAACTGTGCCGCCTGAAGCAAATCGATTTCGTCGTCGTCGACCGGCGCTTCCGGCAGCACGTGTCGGCCCCGGGTGACCTCGACTCTTTCGTCGGATCGCTGGTGCCACGCTACACAGCATCTGTTGAGCACAGTGAAAATGAGTTGGTGATTTACCAGTATCATCCTGTTCCGGAACCGGCCGATGGAATGTAACGTGCTTGTCGCAACGGGAGTAAGGCACCACATTTAACTGTCGGTTCTTGCAGAACGGGCTCTGTCGGGCCGGTCCACCGCCAGTCGCTGTGCAGATTCAGGATCTTCACGTTGCCAATCCACGATTACCGCGCCGCATGTCGAGTTCTTTACAATTGTGCTTCCGATTGTTACGATAACACGTGGCAAATGACAACATCAGTCCGATACCGCCGCAGCTTGCGTGGCGGCTTAGCCTGTTCCTCCTGGTCCTGACGCTGTTCGCCTACCTGCCGGCGCTGCGTTGCACCTACATCTGGGATGACGACGATTACGTCACCGAGAATGCGACGCTGCCGACTGTCGATGGCCTGCGGCGGATCTGGCTGGAGCCCGGGGCTGTGCCGCAGTACTATCCGCTCGTGCACACGTCCTTCTGGATCGAGTACCGGATATGGAAACTGCACCCGTTCGGTTATCACCTGGTCAATGTGCTTCTGCACGCCATCACGGCCATGTTCCTGTGGCGATTACTGCGTCGATTGTCAGTGCCCGGGGCGTGGCTGATAGCGGCCATTTTCGCGGTACATCCAGTGACCGTCGAGTCGGTCGCGTGGGTTGCCGAACGAAAGAATGTGCTTTGTGCGGTCTTCTATTTCGCCAGCCTCCTGGTCTACTGGCGATTTGCCACCGGTGCCGAGCGGCGCGGGCGCGGGCGGCTGTACGCCCTGGCGCTGGGACTGTGTGGTGCAGGCCTGCTCAGCAAGACGGTGGCTTGTTCGATGCCGGCCGTCGTGGGTGTCCGGGTGTGGTGGCGGCATCCGGAAAAGCTTCGACGCCAGACCGTGTTGCTGCTGCCGTTTTTTCTCGTTGGTCTCGGGATGGCCGTGATGACGGTGTGGATGGAAAGGCATGTTGTCGGCGCTGCCGGCGCCGAGTTCGACCTGTCGATGGTGGATCGCTGCGGAATCGCCGGGCGGGCGGTGTGGTTCTATGCCGGCAAGGTCTTGCTGCCGTACCCGCTGATTTTCATATATCCGCGCTGGTCCACTGATCCGCTGCCGATGGCGGCGATTTTCTCGGCGATCGCGGCGGTGGCGGTACTGGTTGTCCTTTTCTGCGGCTGCCGCCGCTGGGGGCGCGGCCCCCTGGCCGGGGCACTGATTTTTGCGGGGGTGCTTTTGCCGGCGCTCGGGTTCGTCGATGTGTATCCAATGCGGTATGCCTTCGTCGCCGATCATTTTCAGTACCTGGCGATGCCGGCGATGATTGCCATGATTGTCGTTGCGGTCACTCTCATGCTGCAGCGTTACGGCATCAGCGCGGTTGGGGGCACGGACAGTGCCCGTCGAATCCGGCTGATTTGTACCTTGCTGCTGCTCGGGCTTGTTGCCGCGACTTGGCACCGGTGCCTGGCGTTTTACGATGCCGAGACGCTGTGGCGCGACACGCTGGAAAAAAACGACACTGCCTGGATCGCCCACAATAATTTGGGCAAGATCCTGCTCGACCGTGGTGAGCTGGTGCCGGCGATCGACCATTTCAAACGCGTTGTCGAGCTCAAGCCGGATCACTACAATGCCTGGAACAACCTTGGCTTGGCCTATACCGGTCTCGAGCAGTATGCGGCTGCCGAATCCGCCCTGGACCAGGCCAGGAGCTTGCGGCCGGGTGACGAGACGATCCTGGTCAATTATGCGACGCTCCTGGTTCGGCAGGAACGTTTTGACGAGGCCGGTGATATTTACCGTCAGGTCATCAACCATTATCCGGCCTCTGTCCCGGCCCACATGAATCTGGGGAACATGCTGGCCGGCCTGCAGAAGTATGATGCGGCCGAACGCGTTTATGCCAAAGCCCGGGAGCTGCAACCGGACAACCCCGTGCTGCTTTACAACCTGGGCAACCTGGCCCGTGATCGCGAAGACCTGACGCTGGCGCTTGAGTATTATCAAGGAGCCGTAGCAGTGGCTCCCGATTATGTCGACGCGCTTAACAATATCGAGGTTCTTCGCAGCCGCCAGGCGATTGCCGCGGCGCAGCTGAACATGGCTGAGTCCCTGGCGGCGCAGGGGCGTTATGCCGAGGCAGCGGCGAGGTATCGTCAGGTGCTGGGGTTGGATGCCGGGTCGGTGCCGGCGCAGGGGCGGTTGGCCTGGATTCTGGCGACTGCTCTCGACGAGAATGTCCGGCGGCCGAAGGAAGCGGTGGCGCTGGCATCGGCGGCAGTATCCGCAACCGCGGGTGAGGTGCCGGAGCTGCTCGATACATTGGCCGCGGCGCAGGCTGCAACGGGGAATTTCCCAGAGGCGCTGGCGCAGATCGGCGCGGCTATTGAACTGGCCGAGGCGCAGGGGCGGGATGATCTGCTGGCAGCCCTGCAGCAGCGCCGGAATCTCTATGAGCAGAGAAGGCCGTATATCGAGTTATAAGCGCTGACGGGCGGATTCCTGCGGTACGAAATTGCTGCGGAGCACTCCGCAGCGCTTACAGTGCAGGTGGCCGGCCCGTCCTTTGCAAACCATCGCCGCGGCTCAGAAGTCGAAGTCGAAGTCGAACTCGTCGTCGTCCATGGGTTGCTGCGCCTGTTCCTGGAATTCGCCCGAGCGCCAAATGTCGACGACATGCTTGGTTGTCAGCCAGTCGCCTTCGAAGAAAACGTAACCATTGTTGCGCAGGGACTTGCCGATCATTTTTTCGCGTTTTTCTGCCAGGAAATCGCGGTATTCGTCACGTTTCCCATAGAATTTTCGGTCGATATATTTTTCCTGGAATTTTTTTGCCTTGTCCTTCTTGAACGCGGTGAAAGGAAAATCATCGCGATGCACCTTGATGCCGTCGACCCTGATGAAACGGCCGCCGATGTGGGAAATCGTGCCTTTGACAGTGCGGCCGCGCACGGTGATTTGAACGACATCGCCGACTTCGTAGTAGGGATACAGTTTTTTTGCTTCCGTCTCGACCTGGACAAGGAGGTTGTCGGAAAATTTTTCCTTGACGCTTGCCTCGATCTTGCGGTCCACCAGATGCTCGACCCGCATGACCGACAGATATTCCTGTTTGCTCAGGTGGCGCAGATCGATCTTGTACTTCTTGAGGATCTCAGGCGGTGGCATTTCTTCGTCGGCGACAGCGGCGTAACTTGTCGCCAAAACGGCCACCACAATGGCGCACGAGGCAAACAGTCGGGGGGCAGTTCGGAACTTTCTCTTCATATGGGAGGCTGGGTTGTGAGGTGATTGACCCGCGTCTGGATAATATAAGGCAGAATGCCTACGCCGCAAAGCAGCACCCGCGCACCTTGCTGCGGTTGACGCATAATGCCTTCTCAACATCTTTGACGGGTTTGGCAATCGCTTATTCAACTTCCACGGGGCTGGCTCACGAAGGCCGGTGCAGGAGTCTGTCGGCCACGAGGGTACGGACCCCGATAGCGACGAAGTGACGTGGGAGGATGAAATCAGCGGCGCACAACGCGTTGGTTAAGGCAGGGAATCTGGAGCAGGCGAATTGAAGGAAGGGATTTTCTGTTGGTGTTGAACCGGTTTGGATACACGAACCCGGAGGCATTGCGGTACGGTCGGGACAGAATTAATTCGACACTTGTTCCGCTGCCGGATTCCCCTGGCCGATTACGCCATGGTCGTGGCGATGCCGGCGAGGACGGTGCGGATGTCGTTGGCGTTGACCATGAGACTGGTGACCGCACGCAGAGAGGCCGGGCTGCAGGCGCTTATCAGGATGTCGTTGGCCGCGAGCTTTTCTTCCAGCGCCGGTGCCGGCATGGTCGTGACTTCGAAAAAGACGAGGTTGGTCTCGACGGTATGGACATCAATTTCGATGCCGGCGATCGTTGCCAGTCCCGCGGCCAGTGCCCGGGCATTGGTGTGATCTTCCTGCAGTCGGTCGCGATGATTCTGCAAAGCGTAAAGGGCGCCTGCGGCAATAATCCCGGCCTGGCGCATGCCGCCGCCGCAGATGCGTCGAAAGCGAGTGGCCCGTTCGATGAACGCCCGGGACCCGGCCAGGGCCGAGCCGACGGGGGCACCGAGGCCCTTGGAAAAACAGACACTGAGCGAATCGAATCCCGCGGCAATCTCTGCCTCGGTTGTTCCACCGGCGGCTGCGGAGTTCCAAATACGGGCACCGTCCATGTGCGTGGCGACGCCGAGCTCGCGGCAGGTGTCCACAATTTCCTTCAATTGAGTGAGCGGCCAAACCCGGCCGCCGCCCTGATTGGTCGTGTTCTCGACGCACACGAGCGTCATCTGCGGGAAGTTGACCTGGTTCGGGCGCACCGCTGCGCGGATGGCGGCGCCGGTGAACATGCCGCCATCCGACGGCAGTTCACGGCAGGCGACGCCGGACAGCACGGCAGGGCCGCCGCCTTCGCACATGTAAAGATGGCAGCTTTCGCCCACGCCGATCTCGTCGCCGGGGTTCGTGTGCGTGTGGATGGCGACCTGATTCGACATCGTTCCGGAGGGCATGTAGAGGGCAGCTTCTTTGCCGAGGATTTCGGCGGTCGCCTCTTCGAGCGCCAGGACGGTGGGGTCTTCCCGGTAGCAGTCGTCGCCAACTGCTGCGGCCGCGATGGCACGGCGCATGCCTTCGGTAGGTTGGGTCAGGGTGTCGCTGCGCAGGTCAATCATTTGTCGGGCTGGTTTGCAAGGTCAAGAAAAAATTCTGGTGCCGCGTTCAGGTGAATTGCCGGCGTGCGAGATCACTCCGGCAGTTGCCAGCGCGAACACAGCAGCGAACACCGATAGTCTCCAGGCACTTTCTGATAGTAGACGGAAAACAGGCTGCCGTCGCCCATTTCAACGGTCGAGGGATAGCCAAGATCCCAGTCCGGGCCGTCGTCGCGAAGAATGATGTCGTGATCCCAGGTCGCACCCTCGTCATTACTGATGGCGATACGCTGTCCGAACGGTGCCAGACGATAGCCGTAACTCAAAATCAATGCACCGGATGAATGGCGTAACAGGTGCGGCGGCGAACCATGAAAATTCAGCGGCTTCGAGACCGACCAGTTTTCCCCACCATCCGTCGATTCCGACTGCATCATGCTGAAAGACAGGACGCCCGCATGGCCAAGGTCGCCGCCGATTCGTTCCATGCAGATCAGTTTGCCCGAGGGCAGTTCGACAACATGCGGTTCAGTGTAACTGCGTGATTGCGTTTTCGCATACAGCGGCACCTCGCCGACGATTGTCCAGGTAAGGCCATTGTCGCTGCTGCGCGCGGCGCTTACCGCGCTGTTGTCGAGCTCGTCCCGGTCGACCATGAAACGATTGCCGACGTATACGAGGTCGCCGCCACGAAGTTTAATCGGGCCGTGTGGCGTGTATAGGGGCACGCGCACCTTGTCGCCCCAGGTCTCCCCGCTGTCCGCGCTGAGCATGATCCACGATCCAAGATGCGGCGCGGCGACAGCGTCAGTGAGCGCATCAAGCGTCGGTGTCCAGCTGTCCACTTCGGCATTGCCAACCAGATCGATGAACGACTGCTTGATTTCCGGCTCTTCGAGCTGGAGACGATTGTTGACGCTGGCCCAGCTCAAGAGGACTTTCCCACCGCCCAGGTCGAGCACGCCGACATCGCGGTCGTCGAGCGGCGACTCGTGGATGATCCGCGGCGGCGACCACGTGTGGCCGTCGTCCCTGCTGCTGTTCAACACGGTCTTGCCATACGGGCAGATGTGTTCGGAGCGCAGTCCGGAGCTGCCGACCAGCAGCGTGCCGTTGTCCAGGCGTTCAACGGTCGGCCAGCCGAAGTAACCGAGATCATCACCCGGCAGTTGGCAGACGATGCCGTGTTCGGCGGTCAAATGTTTTGCAGTCATGTCATCCCTTCGATTCAGATGGGAGGGAAAAAGTGCTGCCGGGCCGGTTTGCGGGGCTCGGAGGACGGTCCCCCGGCGTCAGCAGACACCGCATTCCCGGGCACACACTAATATCGTTGACTATTACTTTCAACGCACCGTCGAATCCCGGCGACGGCGGGCAACGCAGGCAGCGCACGATCTACTCGACAGCGAATTTCACTTTTCATCGCTTCGCCACTTTTCTGGCCAGTCAACCGGCCAGTCGACGGTGCCCAGGTCGGGCGTTTCCGGATGCCACAGGTCGATTTCCTGAACCGTCAACGAACGGTCATTCGGCTTATCCAGTTGTTCTGGCAAGGGTTCTATCCGTCCGGGACATCCCTTGACCAGGCTGCGCGGCGGCACGTCGCAGGCGACCACCGCCCCCGCCGCGATGAAACTGTACGCCCCGATCGTCACCTCCGGCAGAATCGTGCAGCCGCCACCGATCATCACGTTGTCCTCGATCGTGGCGCCGCGCGGCGTCGGGATGTCGGGCAGGCGTCCTGGATAAGTGCTGTTGAGGAAGATCACACCTGGGCCAACGAACACGTGATCACCGAACCAGGTCCGGCTCGGCACGTAGACATGTGACATCAGGCGCACCCCTGTTCCCATGCGGATGCCGCCCTCGAGCGTCGAGCCGTTGCAGAGCGTGCAGTAGTCGCCGACCCGCACTTTGGCGCGAATGACAGCATTGTGGCCGGACTGGAAATAGTCGCCCAGCTCGACGTCGCCGTAGATGATTGTACCGCGACGCAGGATGCCGTTCCTGCCAACCCGTGCCGGGCCGCAGTCCGGGTGATAACGGTAGCCGACAACTGCACCGGGCTCGATGATCGTGCCGGCGCCCACGGTGTTGTCGGGGTGCGATTGACTGTCGGTCGTTGTGGCTGCCATATTCTCTTCCATTTCGGTGCCTTCGTTCTACACTTCGCGGATCGCCTTTGCAACGTCGCCCATCAATCTGTACAGCATTACCGCCGGTTCACCGGCACAGATGAAATGGTATCCTTCCCGCCGCAGGGCGACCCCGTCGCCGATGCGCCACATCGCCTTTCCGGCGTTGTCTGCGGCACTCCTGAGCCGGTCCAGCGCTTCCCGATGCTTCGGATGATCCGGGTGCCCGAGGGTGCCGAGCCTGGCGGCAAGGTCGTAGGGACCGGCGCCCAGCGCGGTGACGATCTCGTGCTGCGCGATGGCATCGACGTTGTCCAGGCCCGCCACACTCTCGATCTGCGGAATAATGACCAGGTCATCCTCGACTTCCGTCTTCCAGTTGTCGTAGTAAAAATCGCTCACCCACATGTTGCCGGAGCCGCCCGGCCGTCGATTGCCGCGTGGCGGCAGGTAAATTCCCTGCTGCACCTCGTCGAGCATCGCGGCATCTTCGATCATCGGCAGCAGCAGGCCGCACGGCCCGAGGTCCATGGCTGTGCGGATCGAGTCGACATCGGTCTTTTGCGGCCGGACCAGGATCGGGAAATCAGTCATCCGCCCGATGGCGCAAATGTCGGCGACCAGCGCGTGGCCGTGGTCCTTGTGTTCGAGATCGGCGATCAGATAGTCATAGCCCTGGGCGATTGCGGACTCCACGAGCTCGACCCAAAGATGAAACGTCGCCAGCAAGCCGATCGTCGGCTCCTTGTTGCTCACTTTCTCCTTGAGTATTTGTGCTGCCTTCATCTGTGCCATGCCTCATTTGAATGTGTTCGGACAATTGGTGAAAAATTGTCATCCCCGAAAACCGGGGAACTACAACAGTATCGGACGTTGATTGAATGTCCACCAAAATTCCCACCAACAGCGCCAGGCGGATTGGCACGGTTGGCATCTGCGGTATAGTAGCTTTTTGGCTCGATAACAGAGGGGTTATGGCCCAGACGCTTGATATTGGAATACGCATCGAACTGGTCTCCATGGACCGTCACTTTCACGATATTTCCCTGGGCTTATACCGCCTGGACGGAGCTGATGGTGCCGAATTCCTGGTGCACAGCTACAGTAGACTTGCGGGTGTGGCCGGGCGTCTTGCGTTCGTTGCCGGGGCGATGAAAACCATGGGCGGCCTGGTTGCCGCCGAAAACGGGCGCCTGCGATTCCCCTGCGGGCGTGAACACAACCGTGGCGTGCGCCGGGTTTTTCTGGACATCTGCAAGCTGGACCCCGGTGAACCGCCGGCCGCCCGGGAACTCAACGTTTTTGATCAGAAGGCCGCTGCTACCGTCACTGTAACTTCTTATGACAACGGCCGTTATACGTTTGCCGCGGACGAGGATGCCGACAAGGCGGCGGCCCGCGCCGGCGCCATCGCCCGCGGCATTGTCAAGCTTGCCGAGACGACATTGGAGGACGACACCACGGTCAGTTTTGATTGCGGCCACGGTCACGATGTCCTGGTTGCCCAGTTGCTGCCGCGGGCGACCAATGTGCG
>JASLZG010000210.1 GCA_030754995.1 Lentisphaeria bacterium | reverse complement strand
TGCCCGGCCGCAACGTCACCGGCGCCAATATCCTGCCGTCGACCATCAGCGGCCACGACCGCGAGAAGGGCATCGAATTCGCCGCCGCAGAAGCCGCCACCGACGATGTCAGCGGCTCCAGTGTCGTCGTCCATCCGGCGATGAGCGCCGACCAGCTGCGCGACGAGATCGACCAGTTCCGGCCGGTCTCCCTGAAACCGTACCACATGATGGCGGCGCGGCCGGATACGCAACAGTCGACGATCGAGGAGTACCTGCCGGAACCGCTGGCCGCCGTGGCCCATGAGGCGAAGCTGCCGGTGGTCGTTCACCTGGTGCGGGACAAGGCACTGGCCGACGAGGGAAACCAGAAGAGTATCCGCCACTATTGCACGACCTATCCCGATATGCAGCTGGTGCTGGCGCATTGTGCCCGCGGCTTCAACCCGGGACATACGATGCGCGGTATCGGTGCCATTGCCGGACTCGACAATGTTTTCTTCGATACCTCCTGTGCCTGCGAGTCGGGCAGCATGGTGGCGATTCTAAAGACCTTCGGCCACACAAAAATGATGTGGGGATCGGACTGGCCATTCTGCCATTTCCACGGCCGCTGCCTGGCAATCGGCGATTTCTTCTCGTGGGCTTTCGACGATCAGCTCGAGTTCGGCGTTCACACGGTCGGCGACCGGCTGGGATTCACATTCGTCAGTCATGAGTCCATCCGCGCGCTCAAGATTGCCTGCGGCGCCTGCGACATGAGCCGGGAGCAAATCGAGGCGATCTTTCACGATAATGCCGCCCAGCTGTTCGCCCGGCGATGAGCGGGGCAACCCTGCTTTTTGACTTTGGCCGTTCGACGGGCAAGCGGCAATCCAGGCTCGCTGGGGCACGAAATGTGAGCCTGACAAGAGATCAGGACACCGGACCGAATGGAACCGGGACGACCGCGGAAACATGGACCTGCCCCTTGAGTTCCTGCGCGACAGGATAAGAAAGACGGGTAGATTGCAGACAACACCGCAGGTACACCACCGACATGCAATTGTTCTTCAACTATTCGATTGACTGCGAGACCCCGGCGAACACCGACTATACCGGGCCCGAGCGCCGACCGTTTTTCCGTGGGCCCGAGACCTGGGAGCTCGCCGAGCGCTCGGTGCGCGGCTTTGTCGAGCGGATGGAGGCGCTCGGCGTGCGGGATGGAACAACGCTGTTTGTCTATCCCGACGTCGCGCGGCACCAGCGATCGCTTTACTGTGAGATGGCGGCGGCGGGTATCGAGATTGCCCTGCACCTGAACGGTCTGCGCTATTCCAAACTGCGCGGCGATCAGGCGCAATGGCTGGGTGAAATGTCACGCGAGGCGCAGCGCCACGCCATCGGGGTCGCCAAGCAGGACCTGGAAGAGACGCTCGGACAGCCCTGCGACGGCTATCGTGCCTGCTACGGCAGCGCCAATGGTGACACGTTCGCCTTGTGCGAGGAGCTCGGATTCACCTGGACCAGCAACGCCGGCCGCCGGTATCGCCCGGAGTTCGGCGCCAACTGGTCGGGCAGCTGGCCGTACGCCCACCACGCCAGCGCCCGCAGTAATCTGATTTGCGGCAGCCTGCGGCTTTTCGAGATCCCGGTTACCGTCGGGCTCCAGGTGTATTTCGACGAATCGATCCGTCAGCCGCTCGACCTGCGGGTCGAGACCCCGCCGGAACATCTCGGTGAGCAGCGCCAGAAGCTGGCCCAGGTGATCGAGGAGAACCTGGTCGAGATGGCCCGCCGCGACGTACCGGTGCGCGCCATCATCGGCCTCAGCCACAACGTCAACGACTTCGCCGACACCGCCACCTACCAGTCGCAGAATCTTGATTGGGTCGTCCGCTACACTCGCGAACTGGCGGCTGCGTCGGGCTACAGTGTCGAGCCTGCAAAGTTCACAACGATGACCGATTATGGCCTGCAGGTGGGATCCTACTGACGTAGAACGGAACTGCGAGTCCGTTCATTCAATTCAATGTCGAACGGACGCAAGGTTTCGTTCCTCTGCCTGCGCCACATAACAACAGGAAGAAAAAGTCACATGCCGCCCGAAACGCGAAACATCCCGTTCACTGCGCTTGGCGGTGTCTTCGAGCAGGACGACATCGACGCCGCGCTGAAGGTCATGCAGGCCGCCGCCGAGGCCGGCGGCAACTTCTTCCCGTTGCCGGAAGAGACAGAGTTCCAGCAAGCCTTCGCGGCTCACGAAGGCGCCGCCCATGCCGTTGCCGTCAACGCCTGTGGCACCGCCCTCGATGCCTGCATGATGGTCCTTGGCATCGGGCCGGGTGACGAGGTGATCACCACGCCGCTTACTTTCGTGTGCACGGCAACTTGTGCCTCGGCGCTGGGAGCCAAGGTCGTTTTTGCCGATATCGACCCCGTCACCCTCTGCCTCGATCCGCGCCAGGCACGGGGGAAGATCACAGGTAGAACGAAAGCAATCATCCCCGTCCACTTCGCCGGACTGGCGGCTGACATCGATGCTTTCGAGGCGATCACCAGGGAGACCGGTGTGCCGGTAATCTACGATGCCGCGCACGCTGTCGGCACAACTTACAAGGGCAGATCGGTCGGTGGCGCCGGGCTGGCCAGCTGCTACAGCTTTCAATCGAACAAGAACATCACGACTCTTGGCGAAGGCGGCGCCATAACCACCGATGATGCCGAATTCGCCGAGAACGTGCGACAGAAGAAGACCTTTGGTTACGTCTATGGTGCCCAGCTCCGCGTTGCGTCCGTCGGCTTCAATTACCGAATGACCAAGCCGCAGCTTGCCGTCGGCATCACACAGCTTGCCAAGGCCGGACGTCTCATTGCGGACAAGCTCGCAGCGATGCAGAAGATGCAGGCGCTGCTGGGCGACGTCGATGGGGTCGTTCTGCCTGGCGGCATTGAAGAGGGACACGGTGCGCATCTTTATATCATTCGCACGCCTGGCATCGACCGGTCCGCCGTCGCCGCCTGCCTCAAGGAAAAGTTTCATGTCGGCACCGCCCATCATTACCCGATCGTCTGGACGTGGGAAGCATTCGCCGGGCTCGACTACGAGAGCCGCGGCTGTGACTGCGCCGTCGAGGCCAGCGAACACGCCGTCAGCCTGCCGGTGTTCGCCCACTCGACGGACGATGACCTCCGATACATCGCCGACGCCCTGGGAAGCACGGTCAGTGAATTGTCGTAGGGAGCAGACATGGGCGACGTCAGAATGAAGTTCGCACCCGCGCCAGCCAACGATTTCCGCGATTTCTACGAAACCTACTTCGCCAGGTGCCGGGCGCTGGTTCCGAACATCCGTGCCCTGGCCGCGAAATGGACGTTCGAGGATCTCATTCCCGGTCTCAGCGATTTTGACACGCGCTTTGTCGTCGACAACGCCATGACGGTCGATGACTGGCACGAAATGTCGCTTGCTGTCGGACGCGTTCATGGCGAGATGGCCACCGAGTTCAAACATTGGGCGCGCAACCTCGAACACCTCCCGGGGTTGAACTTCACCGTCAGTGAGATGATGCATCCGCTGCTGTCCTATCCCGAATTTTTGCAGTGGACATTTTTCGCCGGCGCCCGCGATGCGATCGATAGCATCGAGACGGTGCTCGCCGCACACAAGTGGTCGAACCGTGACGAGGTCTATCATCTCAAGAAGGTCGCGACTTATTTCGGCCCGTACATCCGCGGCATCGATCCGCCGATCAACATGGGTGTGTGGGAGAGCAAGTACCCCTTGCACAGCCGGTTCATGCATTACTTCACGCCGCCGGTTCAGGCAATCGTCTCGCTGGCACAGCAACGAACAGTTCGCGGCAAACTTGAGGCGCTGCGCCTGGCCCGCGAGACGCTGCCGAACCCGGAACTCATCGACCTGGTTTTTCACGTGCTGGAGAATCACTACGAAATCCCCGAGCTCTATGCCGAGCCGCGTCTGACGGAGCTGGAGCGCCAGCTCGACGATTATCTGCGGGATGCCTGGGCGGCGATCACAGCGCAGGTGACACTGATTCCAGGGTCTGCTGAAGACACGCGGGAGACGCTTGCAGCCAAAGTCAATGCAATTGCGATCGATCCGATCGAACTGTTTTTCAGCAGCGCGAACTTCACCCGCCTGATGAAGGGGCGGCTGCTGTTCTATGCCCAGGAAATTCCGTGGTTTGACGCGATCTGGCTGATCAAAAACGAGCTCGGACGAATTGTTCAGAACTTCTGCACCGCCCCCCTGGAAGCATATGCCCTGGCGTGCTTCGGCACAGAGCTCAAGGCGGACCAGGTACTGGATCGGCTGCGCGGCAACCTGCTGACCGAAAAGGAGGTCGACGGAGTTCGAAAGTTTGTCGAGATCGCCGGCGCACCGTTGATTGCGGGTGAAGAGAAAGCGCAGGCGCAGGCGGCGGCGGGGATCTTTGAACCAGTGCTGTCGGTGTACGAGAAACTCAACTGCGGCATGATGACGGTCGCAGAGTCAGAAAGGCGCTGAGAACCGGGTCGAGATGGTCATCGGGAAGCGGGATGCTAAGTTACGCGGTCCAACAAAACCCAACTCGGCCGATGCCGGAGAAACCGCATTGAACACCGAACGCCCCCCACTCAACGAAGTTCGCAAGAAGCTGCGCATCAATTGGTATCGATCACCCCTCGCGACGGACCAACTGCGGGGGCTCGCGTTACGCAGTAACCTGAGAGGTGCTTTCCAAGCTGTCGGGCACATCGGATTGTGGGCCTGCACCGGGGCGCTCACCTGCTATGCATTCACCCGGGGTGCCTGGATCGCGTTCGCTGTGTGCCTGTTCCTGCACGGCACCATCGGAACATTCTTGAAGGGCATCGCCGTGCATGAACTCGGTCACGGCACCGTTTTTCGTACGAAGAAACTAAACGGCCTGTTTTTGCGGCTCTACAGCATTGTCGGTTGGTGGAACTTTTACGACTACGCAATGAGCCACACCTATCATCACCGGTACACATTGCACCCGGATGGCGACCGTGAAGTTGTACTGCCTCGTGATCCGTCCTTGAGATTGCTGCATTTGCTCCAGTTGTTTACGATCAACATTACCGGCAGCCTCGAGTCGACCGGCCTCATCCCGACAGTCAGGAAGACTCTGATGACGGTTTTCAACCGTTACGAGGACGAGTGGTTGATCGCCTTGTATGCCGATCAACCGGGGGAGCGTGTCAAAGCCGTCAACTGGATACGCTTTGTGCTGCTTGTCCACGTTCTTGTAGCTGTCGCCGCCATTGCCTCCGGCTACTGGATCGTGGTTATTGTTTTTTCCTGTCACATGTTTTTCGGCAACTGGCTCAAGTACTTCGTCGCCCTGCCCATGCATTGCGGGCTGCGCGACAACATCCCGGACTTCCGCCTGTGCGTACGTTCGATACGGCTCGATCCGATCTCGGAATTTCTGTACTGGCACATGAACTGGCACACGGAACACCATATGTTCGCAGCAGTGCCGTGCTACAATCTGTCTAAGCTGCACGAGCTGGTCAAGGACGACATGCCGGCGCCGCGTACGCTGGTCGGCGCCTGGCGTGAGATGCGGGAAACCTGGAAGCGGCAGAAGGATGACCCAGGCTACGAGTTCAATACGCCGCTCCCGCCGTCAGCCCGTACGGCAGTGACCGAGGTGTCAATGGTCACGGAAGGTGACGAAACGGACCCTGTTGTCGCCTCCATCGGCGACCTTGCACCGGACGCGTTGGCGTGATTGTCCGGTCACCGTGATTACTGTTCTGTCGGTGACCAGAAGAAACCGCGACGCAGCATCCCGCCTTGTTCCGCCTTGTTCCAGACGCGAATGGCGATGGTGTTGCGGCCGGGTTTGACGGCGCTGCTGATGTCGACGTCGAACTCGTGATTCCACCACCACCAGACCTTGTGCGGCTCATGGTGCATGTAGTTGCCGTTGATCCACACCCAGCCTTCATTGAATATCCCGCCGCTGTGAAAGTTGATCTTCCTGCCGGCGAACGCCTCGTCCACGTCGAAGGTGCCGCGGTACCAGCCATGCCCGTCGTAATGGTGGCCATTCGCGTCGAGCGGCGGGTCCTGGACGTCCCAGATATAGTGCGTGTTCATCGGCCGCCACTCGTCGTCGTCGAAGTCCGGTGCGTACCATTCCGCGACGACGCCCTCCTGAAACGGGTCGCGCTTGAACGCCATTTCGAGCGGCAGGTCGGCAACCTTTGTGCCGGTCTCGCCGTTGGTCATCGCCGCCAGTTCCTCGTATCGGAGCAGGCGGCCGCGGGCGACGAACGGCGGTGGCTTCTCGACCGCCGGTGAGTCGGGATTGTCGGGAAAGGTCTCGGAGATGAAGAATGGGTAGATCTCGTGCAGCTCGGCCTGCAGGTCGAACATGCGCCGGGTCTGGCGCGCCGCCTCGGCGTAGTCGAGGTTCATCGCGGCCGCCTCCATGTCGCCATAGGCCTTGAGGTGGTCGGCAATCAGCGACACCGCTTCGACACGCCCGCGCTGCGCCGGCGTCGTCTCAGCCGCCAGCGCCGAGTCGATGTGATGCCGAATGCTGCTGCTGAATGCCGAGGTATAGACGCTGCTGAGGAGAAAGTCCTCGTGCGGATGCAGCGGTGCCGCCGCCAAATGCGTTTCCACCGCATCCCACCAGGCCCGCACGTGTGGACCGGCAGCGGCGCCGAAGAAGGTGTTGTAGAAGTCCGCCTTGAGCGCCTCGACATCTGTCCCGGCATCCCACAGCAGCCTGGCCGTCGTGTAGAAGCTGGTCCAGGTCTGCATCCATGCCTTGCGGCCCTCGCCCTGGAAGCCCTTGATGTCAATCTCCTTGTACAGGGGAATGTTGACGGTGACGTTGGCCGTCTGGCGCTCCGGTACGAACAGGCCGGTGAGAAAGTCGGGGTTATAAATGTAAAGGTAAATATGGGCCGTCTGCCGCCGGTACTGCCGCAGCATCTTGACGAACTCCTGGCGCCGCCAGCAGCTCGGATGGTTGTTGGGATGGATGGCGCAACAACTGATCGGCGCGTACAGGACCGTCATGTTCGGTAACAGTTCCACCCCTTGCGGCGGCATTTCCCGCAGCGAATAAGCCATCGTTGCGACAAACTTGTCGGGAAACTCCTTCGCCATGTCGCGGGCAAAGGCGTAAAACTCCTCGCTCATCTGCGGGCCGTAGACGTAATGGTTGTACTCGAACTTCTGACTGGCCTTATCACATTTTTCGCAAAAACAGTACGGCGAACCATCCGGCGGGCTGATGCCGAAACCATTGGCGGAAATGCGATGCGGGTTCGGCCCTTGGGCATAATGTTTTTCGGCGAATGCGGTCTTGATGTTTTTCAGGCTCTCCTCGAGCACGTCCGGATTCGACAGGCACAGCATGCTGTGGTACTCGATGGGGGCTTTGTGGCGCTGGCCCTTTTTGTCCATGGCGAAGTACTCCGGATGCTCGTCATAGTATTTCGCCAGTGGCAGCAGCAGGCCGAGAAAACCGTCACCGACAACCGGGTAGGTGGTCTCCAGCCGGGACGACATGCCGACCTTCAGCCGCCATTCGGCATAGGTCTGCATTTCCTCGGGGGTCGTCGGCACCCAGCCGGGATTGAGGCCGATATAGCGCACCGCAAAGTCCGGTCGCGACAGGACGTCGAGATCCGGCACCGTGATGGTCTTCCGCTGCGGCACAACCTCGCCCCAGTCGCCGGGGAAATAGAAGCGGCAACCCAGCTCGTAAAGAAAAGCGTAGCTGCCGTACATGGTGCCGTGATACGGCCCGTCGGAATTGCCGCCAATGAAAATGGCGTTGCCCGCGGTCTGCAGAACGTAGCCTTCCTCCTCGAAAGCGTCGTCGTGGACGGTGGCGTTGTGCCCGGACGGGATGGCTATGCCCTGCGCCGCCGCGGCGCCGGTGTGGCCCACATAAATGCTGATCGGCTGCCCGGCGTCCTCGCCTTCGGTGACGATCGGCAGGCGGGCGCCGCTCATCTTTTCGATGTACGACTGCAGCGCCGCGCCGGCCCGGTGCGCGTGGTCTTCGTTTTGGGCCACGACAATAGCGGCGCGGGCGTTGCCGTCTTCGACGATGGTCAGGGGTGCACCGCATGAGAAACGGGCAACCGCGATCAGCAGGGTGAACGTGAGGACTAAAAAACGCATGACATCTCCGTGTTGTTTTATTTGAAACCGAACGAAACGGTAACGTTGCAACCCTGTCGAGTCCACTTGCGACCCGGAATCTTGCCATGGCAGGGAAGATTCTGTTGCCGGACCCCTGACTTATCCATCTTTCCAGCGGTACTGTAGCGGTTGTTGTGACCCGCGAAAATGCGCCGTGGCGCAAAAGGAAGGCTTTTCGGACATGATACCCATTTGCAGCCCAGCCGCCTACGAGCGGACCACTGACTTCTCCCAGCCGCTTGACGACTGCTGGGAAGTCGTACCCGACAAGCACTGGTCGTTCGAGACAAGTCCCGGGAACGCCCGCTTCGAAAGCCGGTCCGGGGGGAGGGCGGAGATTTATCTGAGACCATGCGCCATGCCCGGTGACACGGTCGAGATCCGGTTGCTGCCCGGGGCGCCGCGCGCCGGCCTGTTCACCTTCGGGTTCCTGACCGGTTTCGAGCACGTTCGTGTCGAGCTCGACCTGGGGCGTGGCGAGCTCACGGTCCACACCCATGAATTCCACAAGCCGCAACCGCGTCTCGCGACGAAGACGGAAGCC
>JASLZG010000020.1:282-28261 GCA_030754995.1 Lentisphaeria bacterium | reverse complement strand
GCAGCCACCGGCCCTTGAACCGGTCCCGGCGCCAGCCGCAGAAACACCACCACCGCCAACTTTGCAGCCGCCGGCCCCCACTCCCGCTCCGGAACCGGGCGCACCGCCGCCAGCACCAACTCTGCAGCCGCCGGCCCCCACTCCCGCTCCGGAACCGGCCGCACCGCCGCCGGCAGCAGCCGCTGCAGAAGCAGCAGACACCGGTGCGGCGGCGGAAAATATCAGCGAAGCGGTCAAGGCCTATTTCGAAGTCAACTCACTGGACACGGCCATCCTTGTCAAGCAGAAACTGTTGTACAGCGAAGGTGTTCAGGAGGCAGCGGGCAATGTCGAGAACTGGCACAGCCAGGCTCCGAACGGTATCGATGTGAACCGCGGCGGTGTCGAGGAACTGTGCATGCTCGAGGGCGTTGACGAGCCCCTCGCGAAATCGATCATCGCTCATCGGGCCCAGGCACCGTTCACGGCGCTGCAGGAGTTGCTGAAAGTGCCCGGGCTGAGCCTGTCGACTTACCAGAACATGACGGGTCTCGGCTTGAACATCGACCTGATGAAGGCAGAGCTCGAGACCAACAACCTGCTGAACATCGATTCGACCGAAGTGTCGATGGCGGCCATCGCGGACGCCGCCCTGGCCGTCATGCAGCTCGACGCGATCTTTATCAGCGGCTCGGATGGCCTGGTTCTGGCACAGGCCGTGGTCTTCGACCAGATTTCCGTATTTTCCGACGGTCTCGCGGCAGCCGCGCCACAACTGTTCAAGCGCGCCCGGAAGCTGCTGGTCCAGGCACGCCTGCCGGTCGTCACGATGTCCACCTTCTTCGTCGGTCAGCACGCCATCACCTGTGCGGGTGCGCACCAGATCTTCTGCGCCTGCATACACCGCACCGAATACCCCAGCGGTGAGGAGCTGAAAATCTGCCAGAAGCTCGCCCACGAGCTGGTGTGGTATTGCAGCCATCGCGCCACGGTCTGAGCCTGGTCACCAGACCGGATTGGAGCAGTGGGGTGATGGAGAACTGCGGCGAGGCAGGCTGTATTGGCGTATTTTCCCAGGTGATTCGCCGGCCATTCCCGGCACCTGTACTCCTCAAAATCGGTGGGTTAGGAAACCCGGGGCCTTGTGCCACCTCGAAAAATATGCGAATTCACCGCCTGGGCACATTCAACGACCGAGGGGGACCGTTCCACGGTGCCGGGAACTACCGTGCGACGCACCAGCGGCGGATGAGCGCTTCGTAGACGTCCGTGCCTTTGTCAAGCTGTTCGAGCGCGATCCACTCGTTGACGGTGTGCGCCTGGGCAATGTCGCCGGGGCCAAAGACCACGAGGTTGTGCAAACCGGTGAGCACGGCGGCGTCTGTCCCATAGGTCACCGTCTTCGCAGCAGCTTTGCCAGTGACTTCGAGCAGGTCGCGGACGACGGGGGCATCGGGACTGGTGGTCAACGGCGATGTCAGTGAATCGATTTCAACGGTCACGCCAAACGCCTCGCCGGCGGCATGGACGCGCTCCAGCAGCGGCGTCACATCGATGCCGGGCATGGGCCGCAGGGCGACTGTGCAGACACTTTGCGGCGGCGTGATGTTGGTCGCTGCGGTATAGTCGTTGATGCCGATGTTCCACGCCAATGTTGGCGGATCGAAGTCGGTGTTTTGCCAGGCCGGGTCGGCTTCGGTCTCGTCGTAGATCTCCTTCATCACCTGCAGGAACGGGATCATTGCGAGGTTCGCGTTCAACCCTTCACTGGTGCTGGAGTGAGCGGCGCGGCCGCGGGACGTGGCGGTAATCTGGCCGGTGCCCTTGTGGACGTTGACGACTTCCAGCATGGTCGGTTCGCCGACCACGGTTTTGGTGTCGTGCGCCACCATTTCCCGGAAGTAGTTCGACTCGCTGGCGACCGATTTCGCGCCGCCGTATCCGATCTCTTCGTCGGCAGTGGCCAGGATATAGAGGGGCGCGTCGAGCGACACGCTCTTCAACCGCTCCACGGCAGCGAGCATGCAGGCGATGGAGCCTTTCATGTCGCAGCTGCCCCGGCCATGGACGCGGTCGCCATCGACAACGGCGCGGTACGGTCCGTGCCCGGGCTGGAACCAATCGTCCGCCGGCACCACATCGGTGTGACCGGCATAGGCCATACCGCCGGCGCCGGCGCCTTGCTTGCCGACGACGCTGGCTTTGCGCACCCCGTTTTTGTCGTCGTACTCGATGCGCTCGACGTCGAAACCGAGTTCAGTCAGGGCCGTCTGTAGATGATCGGTAATGTCGACATTCGACAGGTTGCTGGTGGAGTCGAAAGAGATCAGGTCCTGCAGGTATTCCAATGCGGTCATGTTCCTGGTCCTGTTGTCATTCAGCGCTCACCGATACGGTGCACGAGGCACTCGCGATAGCGCACCGCATTGTTGTCGTCGACCAGGGCGACGTTGAGCACCTGATAGCCGGCCATGCGAACGCTGTAGGCGAACTTTACCCGGACACGGCTGCGCGGCTCGAGAGGGATCGGACTGCGCTGCGCTGCTACCTCACCGTCCTGGTCGAGAAATTCGTATGCGAGAACAACGTTTTGCTCTTTCGTGTCCGCATTGATCAAGGCGCCGACGAGATTATTCCGGCCGTGGTGGAAAGTTGCCTCCTGTAAGGTGACATACGGCGGCGCCGTGGCACTGCCGAAGATGAGGTCGCCGAAGCGATTCGGGCTGTGGGCTTTACCGTAGGTGCATGACCATTCAATCCGCTGGCCGCTGACCTTCGAATCACGACCGATATTGAGACCCCAGACAGTGCCGATTTGCGGCGGTTTCCCGAAAATGGCGAACGGGATCATGATCTCAGCTTCCCAGTACTTGTCGAACTTCTGGCAGGCAACGGTCCATTCGCCATCCCATGAGTCGCCGCCTTCCTGCCCGAACTGGTCGAAACAGATGCCTTGGGCGTTGCACACCAGTTCGAACCAGTCGTGATGATTGTGCTTCGGATCGATGAAGAGCTTGATGCAATCATCGTCCCAAACGGGACCATCCCGCTCGGTGGTTGCCGCCGTCAGGGTGTTCATGTCGAGCTCGTGGCAGCGCAGGCCGAGATACAAGGCGTCGTTGGTCCAGGCTGCCATGGCCTTGGTCCGGACGTCCGGCAACCCGCCGCCGCCGGTCTGGATGAAACCGGCGATCACCGGTGCCTGGCGCCACGACTTGTCGTCGAGGGCGCCATCCACTTCCGGCGCCGTGGCGATTTTGTGGGCGGTGACTACGGGCTTCTTCTCCACCAGCTTCAGGACGTACACGGCATACGGGTCGAACTGCAGGGGCACCTTGCCGTTGATCCCGGCGATCTTGCGGCCATCCAGAACGGATTCAGCCAGGTCGCCGGGAATCTCGAAAACAATCTCGCCGGCCTTCGTCCCGGCATTGACGGCGACGATGAATTCGAAGCCCTCGTGCCAGTAGCGCGTCGCGTAGATGTTCAGATCGTCGTGGGTGAAATGCTTTGTCTCACGGCGCGTGCCGTGCACAAGGATCGGCTCGATCGCCTTGATCTCCTCGAGATACGGCAGGGCCATCGACACGGCTTCTTCACCGGCGCCGGTCGGGCTGGGGTCGACAAACTCTGAGTCGATGATCAGGCCGGTGGCGCCGGCGCAGATTCCGGCAAACATCGAGGCGCGGATACTGGCGGGAATGACAACGTCGTTGGCCGGGTTCGCAAGCTGGCACAGCCATACTGTCACGTTGTCGCCTTTGGCGGCCAGGCTGGCGGTGATCAGCTCGGCGGCAACCGCCGCATCACCACTGGTGTCCACGACCCCCATTACATCGGCCAACGACGATGCGACGCGAAAAGCTGTGGGCTGGCCAACCAGCACGATGGTCGGGTGTTTCGAATCGAGGCCGCGGGTCAGTTCGCGCCAGCGCCGGAGCTGCCCGACGTCGACGGGCACCGCATTCTCCCCGGACCCGGTAAACGGGCGATCGGCGATGAGCCAGGCGAGCAGCGCCGGATGATGCCGGTACGCCGCCACCCGACGGCGGAGGTCGACGGTGCCGAACGTCGGCACGACTATCGGCACGTCCGCCTGGGCCCCGGCCGTCAGGGCACCGGCCACCAGGGCCTCGGGGTTTCCCACGTCCGCCGGCATGATCGGCAGCACGGCAATGCCCATGTCTGCCGGCACGCCGCCATTGCCCATGACGACAATGGGAAAGCTGCCGACCCCACCGATTTGGATGCCGCCGTTGACGTCGACCCGCACGCGTTGCGGCTCCGGCGGCGGTGCGGTGATGGTGATCGGCACGGTCCGGCGCCGGGCCGATTCGGGCACCGTCAGGTGCCAATCCGTATGGGTGCCCCCGAGCAAATCGACCTGCAGCTCGTATTCGCCCGGCGGAAGCTTGGCAGTGGGCACCTCGAAACGGACGTTCCGCGATTCCGGGTGCTCGGTCAGGTCGGCGACCTGTGCATTGTCCTTTTTCAACTGCGCCTGGACTTTGTGGCCGACGATCTCAGCTTCCGGCAGGTTGACGTAGGCGCGAACCTCCAGCTTGTCACCGACAACAACCACCGGTTCCGGCACAATCAGGGCGAGGGGGTTGAATTTGGTTTCCGCGAGCCGGCCGATCGTGGTGTGGCGGTACACTTCGGCGTCGTTCTGGATGAGCGACACACACCGGGCGTGGCGCCCGTCACGCCCGATGTCGAAGAGAAAGTCAAAGACCGTTTCAAGTTGTGCTTCGGCCGCGAAACGACGCTCCTGCGGGGCCTGTTCGCCCAGCGCGTCGAACAGCCGGAAACGTACCGTCACCTCAGCCATCTCGATCGTCGGGTTGGCGATATGGCCGCTGACCTGGTTGTCGAACCGCCGGATGTCACGGACGGCAGGCACAAGGTAGACAGCCGGAGATTCATCGCCGAACACTACCTCGCCGAATCGCGAGACATTGTCCAACCGGCCGAACGGACAGGACCAGGCCGCCAGCTCGCTGTTCGAGACGGTCGATCGCAGGATGTTCAGCCGCCAGATGTGCCCCACTTCCGGTGTGTTGCCCAAGGTGCTGAACGGAATGTAGAACTCAGCTTCCCATCGGTCTTCGAACCGCTTCGTGCGCACCGCCCACTTGCCGTCCCAGCCGGCTGGCGCCTCGAGATTGCGGTCGTCGAGCTGGACACCGTCGACGTTGCAGGCGAAATGGAGAAAGGACCCCGAGTCGCCGGCCTCGGTTGAGATGAGGAGCTCGACGGCGTCGTCCTGAAACACCGGGCCGTCCCGTTCGGTGACGCGTGTTTCCAGTCCCTCGGCGCCGATGTCGAAGCATCGGATAGCCACGCAAAGTCCCGAACCCGTCCACGCGACGATGCCTTCGGAGCGTTGAAACGGCAAGCCGTCACCGTCGCGCCGGTTGAATTCGCCGGTTTTCTGGGCGCGGCGCCAGAAGGTGTCGTCGGCAACGCCGTCGATTTTGATGTTGGATTCCTCGATCCGCAGGGCGGTAAGACGCGGCGGCGGTGCCGTCGTCACGGTTGCGGCAAGGGTGACGCCGCCAGCGCAAGCCAGCAGCAGGCAGCCGATAAACCAGGGCTTGCGAAGCGCGGGATCAGTACGTTGGCGGATCTGTGTCATGAACATAACCAAACCTATATGGAATCGACAAGATAATTGCCGGCCACTGCCATTGCAACAGACTGGTGCTGCATGAAGGAAATTCTTCCGCACAGCCTCTCCCCCGGCGCTGGCGCCAGGCTGCATCCGCAAACATCGCCGGCCGGCGGAACCTGCGTTGCGGCAGCATCTTGCGGATCGGCCAAAGGCCATTGAAGCGTTCGGCCTACCGGTGTCTGTTTATGGAGCCCTGGCAGGTGCCGTGGTCGAACGAACAGACATCGGCCTCATGCGGGCCCGGCAACTGCCAAAGTTGTTCGTTGCGCACAAGGAAGCAGCCGAGATTGTTCTGTGCGCCGATGCGGAGCGTTATTCGGCATCAAGGCGCGAATTTGAATTTTCACCGGGCGGTCCGGAGCCGCCCTCCTGCCGTGGCGCAGTGCGAGCGTCACGACGCTGGGGGAACACCCGGTGTGCTTGCAATACCGACGATTTCGCCTATAGTCCACAGTTCAATGTTTCCCTTTATGTGTCCCCATCGTCTAGAGGCCTAGGACGCCGGGTTCTCATCCCGGTAACACCGGTTCAAATCCGGTTGGGGATGCCATCCTCTGCACGCCGCGCCGGCCAAAACCACCTCACATCACCCGCTATGCGTGGTCGCAGGCCCGTACAATATTTTTGCCTCTACTGCCTGTTCACGCTGGTCGCCCTGTCGCTGTACTGGCATACGCTCGATTACCCGTTTGTCTTCGACGATTATCAGAACATTGTAGAAAATCCGCATATCCGCATCACTTCCCTGAACTGGGAGGAGTTGCAGCGGGCCGCCACCGGCAGCAATCTGCGCGAGCGGCCGGTGGCCAATCTTTCCTTCGCGTTGAACTACTTCTTCGGCGATTACTCGCCGCGCGGCTATCGCCTGGTGAATGTCCTGCTGCACGGACTGACCGCCTTTTTCGTGTACGTCTTCTGCAGGTTCACGCTGCTGCTGGCCAGGTCCAACAACGGCGACGACACGAGCAGGGTTGCCGTCTTTCCCGACATCCTTGCCGGTATCATCGCCTTGCTGTGGCTGGTGCATCCGCTGCAGACCCAGTCGGTCACCTACATCGTGCAGCGTATGAACAGCATGGCGGTGTGCTTCTATATGGGCGCGCTGTGCCTCTACATCGTCGGCCGCCGCGGCAACTGCCGGGCTTGGTGTTTTTCCGGGGCCGCTGCCCTGTGGCTGTTGGCGATGGGCTGTAAGCAGATCGCTTTCACCGGGCCATTCGTCGTGCTGCTGTACGAGTGGTATTTCTTTCGCAAGCTCGACATTGCATGGCTCAAGAAATACGCCGTGTATGTGGTGCTGTCGATGATTGCCGCAACGGCGCTGGGATTGGCCCTGATTCAGTACAACCCGGTCAACAAGATCCGCAGGGCCTACCGGCTGCGCGACTTCACAATGGAACAGCGACTGCTCACCGAGCCGCGGGTCGTCATCTATTACGTGACGCAACTGCTGGTACCGCATCCGAGCCGGCTGAATCTGGACCACGACTTCACCATCTCGACGTCACCGCTCACACCGCTCACCACGTTGCCGGCGATTCTGGCGCTGTGTGCGGCCTTGGTGCTGGCGGTTGTTATCGCACGACGAGACCGCTTGCTGTCGTTTTGTATTCTCTGGTTGTTCATTCACCTGGCCATCGAATCCTCTTTTGTCGCCCTCGAAATCGCCTTTGATCACCGCATGTACATGCCCGCCGTTGGCGGCCTGCTCGGCATCGTCTACAGCCTCTACCGCGTCGAGGCGATGCGGCGACACGGGCGTGTGGCCGCGGTCGTGGTCGGGGCCGTTGCCCTGCTGTTCATTTTCTGGACGTGCCAGCGCAATCTGGCGTGGTCCAGTGCGCTGACGCTGTGGGAGGACTGTGCCCGCAAGTCACCGGGCAAGGCACGGACCCAGAACAACGTCGGCATGGAACTGGCAAAGCTGGAGCGCTACGGCGAAGCAAAGCAATGGCTGCAAACCGCCATCGGCCTCGACCCGAACTATTACAAGGCTTATACCAATCTCGGCATCGTTTACGCCAAGCTCGGGCAAAACGACCAGGCCATCGCGGCCTACAATAAGGCGCTGAAATTCCTGCCCGAGGACGCCGCCAGCCATAACAATCTCGCCGTCGCCTATCGTGAAATGGGCGAATGGCAACTGAGCCAGGCGCATTATCAGCGCGCCATCAAGGCCGACCCGTATCACCTCGACGCCTATATCGGCCTGGGCAATGTGCACATGGAAATGTCCAGTGCCTTCGGCGATGCCCGCAGCCTCTTCGAGCACGCCCTGACGTTCAGCCCGGACAACCCGCAACTGTACAACAGCATCGGTATTACTTACGCCCGGGAAAAGGAGTTTGAGCGCGCCCAGGAATATTTTGACAAGGCCCTGGCCCATGGACCGGCGACGGCTGAGGTCCTTTGCAACCTGGCCAACGCCCATCGCGACACCGGCCGGTACGGCGATGCTGTCGACGGCTACGAAAAGGCACTGGCGACCGACAGCACCTACGTCAAGGCAGCCTACAACGCCGGCCGCATGCTGCTGTCCCGGGACGAGCCCGCGGCAGCGGAGAAATGGTTGCGGCGGGCGATCGAGATGCAGCCGGACCACCCCGGGGCACAGCGCCAGCTCGACCGGGCACTGCGGCGGCAAGGGCGGGGCGGCCAGGTCGCCGATCGATGGACCGCCCGGCTCGACGAGGATCCCCGGGACGTCGAAGCCCACCTGCACCTGGGCAATCTGTATTTCGAACAGCAGGACTACGATCGCGCTGCCACCCATTACATGGCGATCGTCGATATCGACCCGGCTGTCGCCGCCGCGCATTTCAACCTCGGAGTCATCGCTATTCGCCGCGACGATCTCGCGCGCGCCCATACGAACCTGCGCCGAACGCTCGAGTTGCAGCCGCAACATGCCAACGCCCGGGCGGAGTTCGTCAGCGCCACGAACCGCCTGGCGGTGGGACTGCTGCAGGCCGGCCAGGTGCCGCGCGCTTTCCAATACTGCCAGGCGGGGCTGAAGACGGTAAACGACAGCGCTGTGCTGCACAACACCATGGGCGCCATTTGCGGGCAGCAGGGCAAACTGGCGCTGGCGGTCGAGTCGTTCAGACGCGCCGTCGAGCTCGATCCGGAACTTGGCGATGCCAAACGAAACCTGGCGGCGGCAGAAAAGATGCTGCAGGAACAACGGTCGACCGACCCATGAAACCCGCCGCAAAATTGCACGGTTTTTCAATGCTGGCGATCGCCGCCGGCGTGATCGCCGCCTATCACGGGACATTGGCGTGTCCATTCATTTTTGATGACATCAGCAACATCGTCGAACGGCCGGCGATCGCGATGACCAGGCTCAACGCCGCCAGCGTAGGCGCCGTGCTGGAGAATGGACAACTGACCAATCGCTGGGCCGCCAACCTCAGCTTTGCGCTGAACCATTACATCGGCGGCTTCGACAGCATGCGAGGCTGGCACCTCGTCAATATCGCCATCCACCTGCTGACCGGCTGGCTGGTTTACGCCCTCGGCGTCCTGACCCTTCGCCAGCTCGATCGCAACGAGGATGCTGCCGACCGGCGACTCGGTCAAAAATCGATCGCCTGCACCGCCGCGGCCGCTGCTGTTCTATGGGTGCTGCACCCGGTGCAGATCCAGTCTGTCACTTATATCGTGCAGCGCATGACCAGCATGGCGACGATGTTTTTCCTGGCGGCGCTTTGCCTCTACATCGTCGGTCGCCAGGCAACCTCGCGGCGGCGCCGGGGAATATGCTTTGTGCTGGTGCCGCTGGCCTGGTTGCTGGCTCTCGCCAGCAAGGAAATCGCCATCACCCTGCCGCTTGTGATCGTCATCTACGAGTGGTTTTTCTTCCAGAGGCTGAGCCGCGACTGGATCGCCCGCCGCCTGGGATTCTGCATCATTCCGTTCGCCGTCATAATCGTTGTCGGGATTATCTTTCTGCCCGACGAACCTTTGCGGCCCCTGGTCGAAGGCTATAAATCCCGGGATTTCAACATGGCCCAACGGGTCATGACCGAATGGCGGGTCATTGTGTTTTACCTTTCCCTGCTGCTGCTGCCCCTGCCGCAACGTCTCAACCTGGACCATCACTGCGAACTCATCTCCCAGTCGATCTTTGCACCACCTTCCACCGTCCTGTCGCTGCTGTTCATCCTCGGGCTGCTCGCCGGCGCCGGCGTGGCGGCCCGGCGGTATCCGCTGCCGGCGTTTTGTGTCCTGTGGTTTTTCATCAACCTCGCACTGGAATCGACGATCATTAACCTCGAGCTTGTGTTCGAGCATCGCATGTACTTGCCGACCGTCGGGATCATGATCGGCGTGGCCTGGACATTTCGGCGCCATGTCCCCACTGTGGCTGCCGTCCGGTGGGCTGTCGCGGCCGGCGTCGCCGCGCTTCTGTGTATTGCCACGATCGAGCGCAACCGGGCCTGGACGTCGAACGAAAGGATGTGGACCGACTGCGCCGAGAAATCGCCAAAGAAGTCGCGCTCACAGAACAACCTGGGCAAGTACCTCGCCTCGAAAGGCGATCTCGAAAACAGCCTGACCCGGCTGCAACAAGCACTGGACAACAGGCCCGACTACCCGGAAGCGCACAGCAATATCATGGGCGTTTACCGGCAGCTTGGAAACTATGACAAGGCAATCGAACACGGCCGCGAAGCCGTGCGGCTCAAGCATGATTTCTCCAGCGCTCACTACAACCTGGGCATTGCCTATCGCCGCGCCGATCGACTTGACGAAGCCGTCCATCACTACCTGATCGCCCACGAGCTCGATCCTGGCGACGTCAAAGTTCTCAATAATCTCGCGGCCGCCCTCCGGATGGCGGGCAAACTGCACGACGCGCTTACCTATATCGACAAGGCGCTGGCCATCGATCCCGGCTTTGAAATGGCCAGGAAGAACCGCACCGATATCCTCCAGCGCTTGGAGTTCCAGGAATTCGCCGGCCGTTTGCAGTCGTTTCTCGATGACGGTGCACTGGAAAAGGCCATGGCGTGGTGTGACAAAGCGCTTGAAGAAGACCCCGGATTCAAGGCAGCGCAGGTTGCCCGGGGCCGCGTCCGCCGCCAGGTCAGGAATCGCCGCTTGGCTCATGCCAAGGCCATGCTGGATGCCGGCAAATCATCCGACGCGGTCGCTGCGTTCACCGAGCATTTGCGTCACTATCCGAACCATGCCGAGGCACATGCCCAGGCCGCCATGGCGTTGCAGCGCACCGGTGAGAGCGCCGCGGCTGTCGGCCGTTTCCGTAAGGCCCTGGACCTCGGTCTCCCAAGCCCGGCCGGGGCATATAACAGTCTCGGCACCGCCTTGCTGTCTCTCAATCGTCTACCGGAAGCCGAAGCTGCACTCAAGAAGGCGATCGCCGCGGCCCCCGACCTTGCCGAAGCCCACAACAATCTGGGTGCCTGCGTCGGCCAGCAGCAGCGCCTGCCCGAAGCTCTTGAGCATTTCAAAGAGGCCTTGCGCCTGCGCCCCGGCTACGAGGATGCCCGGCGCAATCTCTCCCACGTCGAAGAGATCTTAAATGATTAGGCAATAAGTCCCAAATAATTCAAAACAAGTAATTTATATTTTTTATCCGGCGCCACAAGAAAAAATTCAGATCAGGTATTTGTCAAGCAGGGCGCTACGGGGTTTCGGCGGGGTGCTGTCGCGCTCGGCGCGGAGAATCTCGTCGTATCTGGGCTTGTCGGGGTTCTGGTAGATGATGCCGAACCAGGACTTGAAATGCTCCGCGGCGTCGAAGGCGGCGTTGAGATCGCGGTGATCATGCTCGCGGACACCGGCTTTCTCGGCGAGACGTTTTTCGGGGGTCACGCCGTTCTCGTGGGTCAGGAAGGTCATCCAATCAGCCTTCTTGTGCTGAAACGCGTTTGGATCGAAATGCGGGCAGCGCTGGAAAATGTGGACGAATGAAAAGCCGGGGTGGGCCGCGGCAAGCTGCAGCGTGGCGGCGAGATGATCACTCATCCAGTCGGCGGTATTGGCAATGAACGAGGCCCCGGCACCCAATGCAAACCGCAGGGGATTAATCGGGTCGAGATAGGTGCCGGTCGGCTGGGTATTGGTCTTGTGCCCCTTGCGAGTGGTCGGTGAACTCTGGCTTTTGGTGAGGGCGTAAAGCTCGTTGTTGAACAGCAGATAGACGCAGTTGACATTCTTGTTGATGCCGTGCAGCAGGTGGTTGCCGCCGATACTGAGGGAATCGCCATCGCCCGATTCGATGAAAATATTGAGGTCGGGCCGCGTCAGGATCAGGCCGGTAGCAAGAGGAATGGCGCGGCCGTGGATGCCATGGATGCCGTAGGAACGGATGTAGTTGGGGGTCCGGCCGGAGCAACCGATACCGGAGACATGGACCGTGTCCGCGGGGTTGAGCTGCTTGTCGACCATGAACTGCTTGAGGGCCATGAGAATACCGAAATCACCACAACCCGGGCACCAGCGGGGATTCTCGATGGCGAGCGACTTGATGGTCATGTCCCGCGGCCCTTCGTGAATGGCCACGGCTGCAGGCGCTTCAGAGATCGTGTTCACAGAGGTACTCCTGGATTTTCATCAAAACGGACCGCGGCGTCAGCGGTCGTCCCGTTGCCGGGCAGATGGCACTGGTAATGTCCATTGCGGTTTCCATACGCAGCAACGATGCCAGCGGCGCCGGTTTCAAGGCATCGCCGTAAGCCAGCTCGACGGTCACCACCTTCTTGTGCCGTGCAAAGATGTCGGCAAGCATCAGCGGCAGCGGGTACACAATCTTCAGGTGCAGGCCGGCAGCCGAAAGTTTCCGGCTCTGGGCCACGCTGACGGCTTCGTGGATGACATCGCGGGCACTGCCCCAGCCGACGACCAGC
The DNA here is from genome assembly GCA_030754995.1 of Lentisphaeria bacterium. Lineage (GTDB taxonomy): Bacteria > Verrucomicrobiota > Lentisphaeria > JABSQK01 > CAJWLW01 > CAJWLW01. The sequence continues at coordinate 15,733 of JASLZG010000020.1, read as the reverse complement.
AGGTCAGCGTCTGGCGGACCGAAAATCTCGGGCTCCTGCAGGGCATAGCGGACGGCGTGCAGTTTGCGGTTGCGAATCTCGTGTGAGCGTTGCGCACTGGCCGGGGAATAAGCGATCTCGCCGGAGGCGTCGGTGTTGAGTCCGCTGACTCGGCGCATCCCATCGGGCGCGCCCGGGATGGCCTGGTTGTCCTTAACCATTTCGATGGTTTCCGGCAGCCTCTCGATGTGGAAGCGCTGCAGCACGTGGTCCGGGATGTTGTCGGCGGCTTCCATCTCGGCGACGGCCATTTTGTGCACGACCTCGAAACTGCTGGCGATCTGGAAATCGGTCATGATGATCACCGGGATCTTCAGTTTCTCGGTCAGGTACCGGGCGACATGGGGGGCGTAGAAACAGTCGTCGACATCAGCGACGCTGAGGACGATGGTGGTATTGTCGCCGTGGCGCCCAAAAACGACGGCCGGCAGATCGGACTGGGCGGTCTTGGTCGGCATCCCGGTGGATGGGCCGCTGCGCTGGGCGTCGATGACGATCAGCGGGATCTCGGCCATGGCGGCATAGCCGATGAACTCCTGTTTGAGCGACAGGCCCGGGCCGGAGGTGCAGGTGATCGATGGGGTGCCGCCATAATATGCGCCGATGACGGCGCCGATCGCAGCTATTTCGTCCTCGGCCTGGTGCACAATGCCGCCATACGCCGCGAAATCCTGGGCCAGCGTGTGCATCACCGTAGATGCCGGCGTGATGGGATAGCCGCTCATGAACGTGATGCCGGCGTCGACAATGCCGGCGCTGAGGGCGGAATTGCCGTCGATGAGGATCTGATCCTCGCGGCTGTGCGCCATGGCGATCCCGGTGCGGTAGTCGATGTGTGTGTCGGCGTAGTCGTAGCCATTGTAGAACAGCGTGATGTTCTTCGACAGTTTGTCTCCCGGCAGTTTGCAGAAAACTTTGCGAATTTCCGGCTCGACGAGCTCGCACTTGAGATTGTAGACGCAGGTGAGGATCCCGAGGTAATAGAGATTCGTGCCGCTGTTCAGTGATTTGATCAGCATCGCAGAGGTTTCGTCGATTTCGAATTCGACCAGGTCGTAGCCACGTTCGTTGACCTGGTCGATGACACGCTGATAACTTTCAGCGTTCGACTTGCACAGGCCGACGTCGAGCAGGATGCGGCATCCCGGTCCGGTTTCGCCGTCATCGAGCCGTGTTTCCAGCAGGATCTCGTGAGCCGCGAGGATCAGGTCGGTATGGTTGCCGATGTTGCCGATCTTGAAGTCGGCGACGCGAATGATCGCACCGGACAGGGCGGCTGGGGTGCGCCGCGGCGGACTGATCTCGGCCGGGATCACCGGTTCACTGTAAACATAGACACCGGCGGCAGCGAAGGCGCGAATGAGAATCTCGCCGGCCTTCTGGGCACCGAATCCGGCGTCCATCAACAGTTCGAACCGCATGACTCGTCGATTCTCGACGACCGGTGTCACCGTTTGTTTTTCGAGCGGCTGGTGCATTAGCAGAACACTCTCCAAAGGGCGTCCATTAGCCCCCTTCCTTTTCAGACAAAGCGACGGGCCCAAAACGATTAACCTACAATCATTTCCGGCAGAATGCGATCTGTGGCTGGTAATTATCGGTCTTTGACCGTGGCGTGATTATCAGACTCATTCCGCCACCTTTTGAACAAATTCAAGGATTGTTCTTGCAGCGTCAAAACGCAGAAGTATATTCGCCGTTTTTTAGTGTACTTGAACGAGAAGGCTTGGAAAGGAAGATCACTTGGCTCAACTCTTTCCTAAATGGACGAATTACGTTCCCACACTGGTCCTTTGCGGCATGGTCTTCGGCGGCATCGGCACAGTTGCTCTGGCATGGTACTATGGCTCGCCGCGTTTCATCGAGGTCGGCTACCGCCCCGAGCAACCGGTGCCGTACAGCCACAAGCTCCATGTCGGTGAGCTCGGGCTCGATTGTCGTTACTGCCATGTGTCGGTCGAATTGTCGCACGAAGCGAATATTCCGCCGACCCAGACGTGCATGAATTGCCATGCCGCGATCAAGCCCAACAGCGAAAAACTGCAATTGGTGCGTGACAGCTTCGAGAACAACACGCCAATCGCCTGGGTGCGGGTGCACAAACTTCCCGATTACGCCTACTTCAACCACAGCGTGCACATCAAGGCCGGGGTCGGCTGTGCCAGTTGCCATGGCAATGTTGGAGAGATGGACACGGTCGAGGTCAAAGCGCCGCTGAGCATGGGCTGGTGCCTGGAATGTCACCGCGACCCGCAGCAGCATATCCGGCCGAAATCTGAAATCACCAACATGACCTGGGAGCCGCCACCGAACCAGGCGGAGCTCGTAAAGGATGTCATGGACACGCTCAACCCCCCGCAGGACTGTTTCGCATGTCACCGTTGAGCCCTGGGAACAAAAACGAATCGAGGCCCACCTACTGGCGCAGCCTGGACGAGCTGGTCGATGACCCGGAATTCCGGCAGCAACTGGAACACGAGTTCCCTGAGGGGGCTTCGCAAGCGCCGGACGGTGTCGGCCGTCGCCAGTTCATCACCGTCATGGGCGCCTCCGTGGCGCTGGCGTCGCTCACTGGCTGCCGCCGGCCGGTCGAGTACATCGTCCCGTATGTCCGGCAGCCGGAAGAAGTTGTCCCCGGCCGGGCCCTCAATTACGCCAGTACCATGCCACTGGGCGAGGATGCCTTCGGCGTGCTGGTGCGTTCGAACGAAGGCCGACCGACCAAGATCGAGGGCAACGAAAACCATCCGTCGACGCGCGCCTACGACCTGCCCGGGCAGAACAAGCGCCCCGAGCCGCGCGGCGGCGCCAGCAGCCTGATGCTGGCCTCTGTCCTCGATCTCTACGACCCCGACCGCAACCCGCTGGTCCGGCTCGACGAAGAAGATCGACCGGCGCAACCGCCGCACGGCGAAGAGTGGGACCGGCTCGCGGAGCTGATCACCGGCGCCGACCTCGGTAGCGGCGCCGGGCTGGCGGTGCTTAGCGAAGGGTTTTCATCGCCGACGATCGAGCGCCTGGCGAAGAGGTTCGGCGCCCGCTTTCCCGAGGCCCGCTGGGTCACCTACGATGCGATCAGCAACGAAAACGTCTATAAAGGGACTGAGGCGGTCTTCGGCCGCCCACTGCGACCCGTGTACAGTTTCGACCGTGCCAGCACAGTGCTGGCGCTGGACTACGACCTGGTCCTGGGCGAAAGCAACAACGTCCGTCACGCCGCTGACTTCGCAAAAGGTCGCCACGTCGAGGACAAACACGAGGACGAAAAGTCCGTCAACCGCCTGTACGCTGTCGAAGGCATGTACACGCTCACGGGCGGTATTGCCGATCATCGCCTGCGGCTGCGGAGTTCGCAGATCGGCGCCTTCACCGCAACGATCGCCAACCGGCTCGGCATCAAGGCCGATGGCGCTGGGGACTTTGACCGCCGCTTCGTCGACAGCGTCGTCGCCGACCTGCAGACGGCCGCAACCCAGAATCGAGCGCTGGTGGTCGCCGGACGGCGGCAGCCGGCAGTGGTGCATGCCCTGGTGACCGCAATCAACGAGAAACTCACGACCGCGGACAGCCTGGTGTCAGCGCCGCGCACCGTCGACTATGTCGCAGTCGAGGATACCCGCACATCGAGCAGCGAAGATTTGACGGCGTTGGTCGCGGACATGGACTCCGGCGACATTAAGTCGCTGATCATCATTGGCGGCGACCCGGCCTACAACACCCCGGGCGACCTGGATTTCGTCGGTGCTTTACAGCGCCTGCCGTTTTCGATGTGCCTGGCGGACCGGTTCAATGAAACGGCAGCTCATGTCAAGCATTTCCTGCAGCGTTCCCACTACCTGGAAAGCTGGGGCGATGCGCGCGCCTACGACGGCACGCTCAGCCTGATCCAACCGCTGATCGAGCCGCTCTACAAGAGCCGTACGACGGCGGAGTTCCTCAATATCGTGAGCACCGGCAAGGATGTCGCCGATTACGACCTGGTGCGCCAGACATGGAACGACCTGATTGGCGCCGTCGACGAAAACGCCTGGCGCCGCATCGTGCACGATGGCGTGCATGCCGGCAGCGCCTATAAGCCGGCACCTGCCAAGCTGGTGACACGCCGGCTCGAAACGTTCCTGGCAAACAATCCCGTGGCGCGGCCGGCGACCGGCATGGAACTGACTTTGACGGTTTCGAACTCAATCTATGACGGCCGCTACGCGAACAACGGCTGGCTCCAGGAACTGCCCGATCCGGTGACCAAGGTCACCTGGGACAATGTCGCGGCGATCAGCCCGGCAACGGCACACAAGCTCGGCATCAAGCGCAAGGGCCAGAAAGTCCGGGTGACCGCAGGCAAGCACAGCATCGAGCTGCCGGCGCTTGAATTGCCAGGCCATGCCGACGATGAGGTAACGGTCGCGCTTGGTTACGGCCAGGGCGGCGGCCGGGTCAGCCAGCAGGTAGGACGCAATGCCTACACCCTGCGCAGTTCGCAATCGGACACTGTCGGCGAGGTCTCGGTTACGCTCGTGGAGGGCACACACCTGCTGGCAACGACGCAGGATCACCAAAGCATGGAGGGCCGCCCGCTGTTGCGCGAAAACAGCTTGGTGGACTACAAGAAGAGCGCCAGGCATCACGAGCTGCTGCCGGCGATGCACGAGATGGACGAGAATTTACAGCTGTACGGGTCGCACAGCTACGCCAGTGGGTATCAATGGGGCATGGCGATCGACCTGAACCTGTGTAACGGCTGCAACGCCTGCACCATTGCCTGCCAGAGCGAGAACAATATCCCGGTGGTCGGCAAGGTGCAGACCGAGAAAGGCCGCGAAATGTCCTGGATCCGCATCGACCGCTACTTCAGGGGCGACACCGACAGTCCGCAGATGCGGCACCAGCCGGTGCCTTGCCAGCATTGCGAAAACGCGCCGTGTGAGCAGGTTTGCCCGGTCGCGGCGACGGTCCACGATGCGCAGGGCTTGAATGTCATGGTGTACAACCGCTGCATCGGCACGCGCTATTGCGCCAACAACTGTCCGTACAAGGTGCGGCGGTTCAACTTCTTCAACTTCACCAAGGGCAAGCCTGAAGTTCACAAGATGTTGCAAAATCCCGAAGTCACGGTGCGGTCGCGAGGCGTCATGGAGAAGTGCAGCTTCTGCATTCAGCGCATCAATCACGCCAAGATCGACGCCAAGCTGGGCGACCGCCGGGTGCGGGACGGCGAGGTCATGACCGCCTGTCAGCAGGCCTGTCCGGTCGGCGCCATCGTCTTTGGCGACATCAACAGTGACCGGGAATGGAACCCGACCGACACGCGCGTGATGCATGTGCGGGGATCGGATCGCAACTACAAAATGCTGCAGGAGCTCAACGCCCGCCCGCGCGCCAGCTACCTGGGCAAGATTAGCAATCCGAGCGCCACGCTGGCACCGGCTGTCGCGGCATCGAACGACCAAGGCCACGAAGGGCATTGATAGGGACGCATGAGCGCACACACTGAAACAAGCGAACCACCACTGATCACCGGGACCCAGAGCTTCCACACCGTTTCACAGCGCATCAGCGAGGTGACGGAAGCCCGCATTCAAGGGACCCCGAAGCTGTGGTGGGTGCTGATGGTGATTTCGCTGCTGGCGCTGGCCAACCTCGGGGCGTCGATCGCCTATTTGTTCTGGGAAGGCATCGGCATCTGGGGCGTGCAGAATCCGGTCGGCTGGGGCTGGGCGATCGTCAATTTCGTGTTCTGGGTCGGGATCGGCCACGCCGGCACCCTGATCTCGGCGATCCTCTTCCTGCTGCGCCAGCGCTGGCGCACGTCGATCAACCGCTTCGCCGAGGCCATGACGATTTTTGCGGTCATCTGTGCCGGCTTGTTTCCGGGCATCCACGTCGGCCGCCCGTGGGTGGCGTGGTGGATGGTACCGTATCCGAACCAGATGGGCATATGGCCGAACTTCCGCAGCCCGCTGCTGTGGGACATGTTCGCGGTGGGCACATATTTCACCGTGTCGCTGCTGTTCTGGTACACTGGCATGATCCCCGACCTGGCGACGATGCGCGACCGCGCGAAGAACAAGATCCGCAAGATCTCCCTCGGCGTCTTCGCCCTCGGTTTCCGGGGCAGCGGCAAACAGTGGCAGAACTACGAGAAGACCTACCTCATTCTCGCCGGGATCTCGACGCCGCTGGTGCTGTCCGTACACTCGGTCGTCAGTTTCGACTTTGCCGTGTCCCTGGTTCCGGGCTGGCACACGACTATTTTCCCGCCGTACTTCGTGGCCGGCGCCATCTTCTCCGGCTTCGCAATGGTGATGACCCTGGCGATCGTCGCGCGGACCGTCTACAAGATGGAGGATTTCATCACCCTGAAGCACCTGGAGAACATGAACAAGATCATCCTGCTCACCGGCTCGATGGTCGGCTACGCCTATGGCTGCGAGTTCTTCATCTCCTGGTACAGCGGCAATGACTACGAGCGCTTCGCCTTCATCAACCGCGCCACCGGCGATTATGCCTGGGCTTATTGGACGATGATCTCGTGCAACGTGATCTTCCCGCAGATTTTCTGGTTCCGCAAAATGCGCCGCAGCATCCTGGTGATGTTCGTGATCTCGATCATCGTCAATATCGGCATGTGGTTCGAGCGCTTCGTGATCATCGTGACGACGCTGGCCAACGACTTCATGCCCAGCGCCTGGGACTACTTCACGCCGACCTTCTTCGACATCTCGATCCTTGTCGGGTCGTTCGGCCTGTTCCTCACCCTGTTCCTGCTGTTCCTGCGGTTCCTGCCGATGGTGGCGATCGCCGAGATCAAGGGCGTGCTGCCGCAAGCTGACCCGCACTTCTACGAAGAGAAACATTGATGGCGCAGACCGAAAAAATCGAGGGCGTGGTCGCCCAGTTCGAAAACCCGGCGACGCTGATCAAGGCCGCGCAGAAAATGCGCGACGAGGGGTTCCGCGACTGGGACACGCACTCGCCGTTTCCCGTGCACGGCATGGACGACGCGATGGGCACCCCGCGCACCAAGCTGGGCTGGATGGTTGCGATGATCGCATTCTGCGGCACCACCGGCGCCTACTTGCTGCAGTGGTGGACAAGTGCCGTGGACTACCCCGTCGTCATCTCTGGCAAGCCGTTCAACAGCGTCCCCGCCTGGGTCCCGGTCATGTTCGAGCTCAGCGTCCTCGCCGCCGCCTTTGCTTCGGTGATCGGCATGCTGGCCTTCAACATGCTGCCGCGCTACAACCACCCGGTGTTCAATTCCGAAAACTTCGTTGCCAAGCACATGGACGACGGTTTTTTCGTCAGCGTCGAAGCTACCGACGCAAAATTCGACCAGGAAAAAACCGTGGAATTCCTCGCATCCATTGGCGGCAGCAATATCGAACTGCTCCTTGCGGACGGCTGATTATGATCCGGAAACACCTCAATCTGACGACCGTGTCGACGGCCCTGGCCGCCGCGATTCTGCTGGGCGGCTGCTATCGCGGCAAGCCCTCGTCCAAACCGCCGCTGCACGTGGTGCCGAACATGGACGCGCAACCGAAGTACAAGGCCCAGGACAAGGCCGATTTCTTCCAGAACGGTTCGGCCATGCGCGTGCCGCCCAAACACACGATCCCGCGCGGCTACCTGCGCGCTGACACCATTTACTTCACCGGCAAAAAGGCCAATGGCGAGTGGGTGGAGAAGAACCCCGAGAAGATCACCATGGACCTGCTCCAGCGCGGCCGCGAGCGCTACACCATTTATTGCGCCGTTTGCCATGATGACGCCGGTTACGGCAAGGGCATGATCACCAAGCGCAGCCCTGACCTGATGCCGGTTTCTTATCACACCAACGTATTGCGCCAGCAGGCGGACGGGTATCTGTTCGATATCATCACGAACGGTTCCCTGAGTAAGCTGATGGGCCCGTACAAGCACCAGGTGGGCGTCCGCGATCGCTGGGCCATCGTGGCGTATGTTCGTGCCCTGCAACGCAGCCAGCATGCCGCGGCAAAGGACGTGCCACTGGACAAGAACTAGCGGTGCAGCAGCCGCCAGGATGATTCCCATCGGACATAACTGCCGAAAATTCTTTGCTTTGACCTGACACGGGGCGCGCGTATGCCACTGGTTTTGATTTCGGGCTCAGCAACCCCCGGATCCGGAGACCCGTAATGTTTGAAACGTTCATCGTAACCGTCGTGGTGTTGCTGGTCACGGTCGTTCTGATAGCGATCCGTATCATCTGTGTGCCGGGCGGCGAGTTCCGCGGCACCTGCAGCACCAACAACCCGTTCCGCAAGCGCGAAGGGGATTGTCCCACCTGCGGCAGGAAGCCGGGTGAGAAATGCCCGGGTGAACCGACCTCGGTCAACGCGGGAGAATGATCGGAACCGAACGAACCGGCATTTGACACATGGCTGATTTCAGACTCAAGAAAGGATATGACATCCCGCTGGTCGGCGAGCCCGCAGGCTCGGTTTCCGCCGCACCGCGCCCGGCCACCGTGGCGCTGAGGCCGCGCGAATTCCGCGGCGTCAAGATCCGTTTGCTGGTCGACGAAGGCGACGTCGTCCAGGCCGGCGCCCCCCTGGGTTGTGTCAAAAACCGTGAGCAGCAGGTGTTCACCGCACCGATGGCCGGCACGGTGGCGGCGATCGTCCGTGGTGCCAAGCGCACGCTGATGGAGGTCGTCATCAAGCCCGACGAGGGGCCGGGCGCCCGGTCATTCAAGCAGCACGATGCGGGAGCGGTCAGCGGCCTGCCACGTGACGCGGTCCTCGAGCAGTTGTTGCAGTCCGGGCTGTTCAATGTTTTTCAGCAGCGGCCCTTTGGCAACATCGCCGATCCCACTGTCACGCCACGTTCAATCTTTGTCTCCGCATTCGACACCGCCCCGCTGGCCGCTGATACGGCGCTCATCGTCCAGGACAACGAGGCGGCGTTCCAGGCCGGTCTCGATGTGGCCTCCCGGCTCTCCAGCGGCAAAGTGCATCTGTCCGTCGACGGCCGCCGTTTCGATCTGCCGAAAGCCTTTTCCGAAGCAAATAATGTCGAGTTGCACCGTTTTTCCGGACCGCATCCGGCCGGCTGCGTCGGCGTCCAGATTCACCACGTCGACCCGATCAAGCACCGCCGTGATGTCGTCTGGACGACAACTGTGCAGGGCCTCATCCTCATTGGCCGGCTTTTCCTTGAGGGCCGGTACGTCCCGGACATCACGATCGCACTGTCGGGCTCCGCGGTGACGGCGCCGAGGCACTACCGCACCGTTGTCGGCGCCAATATCGCCAGCATCACCGACGGCAACGTCGGGCATGGCGAGCTGCGCTACATCAGCGGTGACGTGCTTACCGGCACAACGTCGCCGCCGGACGGGCACTTGAATATGAAGCCGTCGACGCTGACGGTGATCCCGGAAGCGACGGAGTCGGAGTTTCTCGGCTGGGCCCTGCCCGGATTCGGGCGCCTCAGCAAGTACCGCACCTACCCCTCGGCCGTTCTTGGCGGCAGGAAGTTTGCGCCCGATACCAAGCTGAACGGCGGCCACCGCGCCTTTGTGGCGACCGGTTACTATGAGCAGGTGCTGCCGATGGACATTTACCCGATGTACCTGCTCAAGAGCATCCTGGCACAGGACTTTGACGAAATGGAAGGGCTCGGCATTCTCGAAGTGACGGAAGAGGAGTTCGCGCTGTGCGAGTACGCCTGTCCGTCGAAAGTCAACGTCCAGCAGATCATCCGTGACGGCCTGGACCTGGTGGAATACGACGGATAAATGAAATTTCTCCAAGACATATTCGACAAGATGCGGCCCGACTTCGAGAAGGGTGGCAAGTTCGAAAAGCTCTACCCGCTTTTCGAGGCCAAGGAAACCTTCACGTTCGTGACCTGCGACCGAACGAAGAGCGGCGCCCACATCCGCGACGCGCTCGACACCAAACGCCTGATGTCGACCGTGATCGTCGCGCTGATTCCATGCATGCTGTTCGGCATCTACAACGTCGGGTACCAGCATTTCCGCGCCTACGGCGTCGCCGACCCGGTACTGATGCAGTGCGTCATCAAGGGGGCCTGGCATGTCATGCCGATCATCATCGTCAGCTACGCCGTTGGCGGTATCTGGGAGTTGATCTTCGCAGTCACCCGCAAGCACGAAATCAACGAAGGTTTTCTGGTCACCGGCCTGCTCGTTCCCTTGACACTGCCACCCACGATACCGCTGTGGATGGTCGCTGCCGGAGTCAGTTTCGGCGTCGTCATCGGCAAGGAAGTTTTCGGCGGTACCGGCATGAATGTGTTCAACCCCGCCTTGACGGCCAGGGCTTTCATATTCTTTGCCTACCCGGCCGCGATCTCCGGGGACAAATGCTGGCGGGTCGTCGAAAACACCACCTTCGGGGCGGTTGGCGGCACGGTCGTCGACGGATTCTCCGGCGCCACGCCGCTGCTGGTGGCATCAACGACGGACACCATGGCCGTCACCGAGCGATTGACCGGGTTCGGCCAGGCCACGGGGTATGCGGATTTCTCGTGGACACAGTCGTTCGTCGGGCTGGTTCCCGGATCGATCGGCGAGACCTCGGCACTCTGCTGCCTGATCGGTGCAGCAATCCTGCTGATCACCGGCATCGGCAGCGCCCGGATCATGATCGGCGGGCTGGTTGGCGCGGTGTGCATGGCGGCGCTGCTGAATGCAGTTTCGATCAAGGACCCGACGAGCATGTTGGCGATACCGGTGAAGCAGCAACTGGTCTATGGCGGCTTCATGTTCGGGCTGGTCTATATGGCGACCGATCCGGTGTCCGCGACGCAGACCGCGGTGGGCAAATGGATTTACGGATTCCTCATCGGGACCCTCGCCATCCTCATACGGACGATCAATCCGGCTTACCCCGAAGGAATGATGTTGGCCATCCTGTTCATGAACGCATTTGCACCGCTGATCGATCACTTCGTCATTGCCGCGCACATGAAGAAACGAATGCGCCGATCAAGGGAGAGCCAGGCTTATGCGTAGCGGCACCTACACCGTTGTTTTCGTGAGCGCCGTCGTGATTGTCTGTTCGCTGCTGCTGTCCACCGCCGCGACATTGCTGCGGGACCGGCAGGATCGCAACGAAGCGCTCAGCAAGAAGCAGAGCATCCTCCAGGCACTCGGCGTCAAGCAAAAGATGGATGGCCCGGCGATCGACAGTTTTTTTGCCGACCATGTCGAACTTTTTGCCGTCGACCTCGAAGGCAACATCGACGCCGAGGTCGATGCCGAGCAGCTCGACATGGAGGTCGAGGACAAAAAAACCGAGGCGTCGTCCCGGCGATATCCGATTTACCGCTGCACCATGGAAAACGAGGTTGTCTATTGCGTGCCGATTATCGGCCGGGGCCTGTGGTCGAAACTGTACGGCTATCTGTCGCTGGAGTCGGACCTGAACACCGTCAAGGGCATCACGTTCTACAAGCACGGGGAGACGCCGGGCCTGGGCGCCGAGATCGAGAAGGATTGGTTCCAGGACAATTTCCTGGGCAAGAAGATCAACGACCAGACCGGCGCTTTCGTCTCGATCGAAGTGGTCAAAGGCAAAGCTGCCGACGCCTATGCCGGCAACGAGGAAAAACTCTCACATGCCGTCGACGGCATCAGCGGCGCCACGATCACCAGTCGCGGCGTGACCAAGATGCTGAACGAGGATCTCACGAAGTATGTGCCGTATTTCAAGCAACTGGAGGCCGACTGAGCCATGGCAGATGCCACTGAAACTGCGGAACCGCTGCTTTCGGCGAAGAACCGCAAGACCTTCAAAGACCCGTTCATGGTGAACAACCCGATCACCCTGCAGGTGCTTGGAATCTGTTCGGCCCTGGCGGTCACCGCGCAGCTCAAACCGTCGCTCGTTATGGGCATCGCGGTGGTGTTCGTAGTGGCCGGCGCCAATGTGACGATTTCGGTGATTCGCAAGTTCATACCTGTGCGCGTGCGCATCATTGTCGAGATGACCGTGGTGGCGACACTGGTCATTCTGGTCGACCAGGTGCTCAGGGCCTACGCCTTCGAGGTCTCGAAACAGTTGTCGCTGTTCGTCGGCCTGATCATCACCAACTGCATTGTGCTCGGTCGCCTCGAGGCGTTCGCCATGGGCAACAAGGTGTGGCCGTCCTTCCTCGACGGTCTCGGCAACGGCCTGAGCTACGCCGCGGTCATTGCCATTGTCGGATTCTGCCGCGAAGTGATGGGATTCGGCCAGGTGTTTGGTTTCAGGGTCGTGCCGCAGGCGCTGTACGACAACCTGGGCTATACGAACAACGGCCTGATGGTGCTGGCGCCTGGCGCCTTCATCATTCTCGGGTTGTTGATCTGGGTGCAGCGCACCGTGTCCGGGCACGTGGAGGATTAAGCGATGGAATATATCAACCTGGCGATCAAGGCGATTTTCGTTGAGAACATCCTGCTGGCCTACTTCCTCGGGATGTGCTCGTACCTGGCCGTGTCGAAGAAAGTGCCGACCGCCATCGGCCTGGGACTCGCGGTGATTTTCGTGCTGACGATTACCAGCCCGGTGAACTGGTTCGTCTATGAGTATTTCCTGAAGCCCGGTGCCATGCAGTGGACGGGCAACGCCAAACTCGCCGCCATGGATCTGAGTTTTCTCAAGCTCATCTCCTTTATCGCGATAATCGCCGCAATGGTGCAGATCGTCGAGATGTTCATCGAAAAGGTGTCCGACACGCTGTACAACCAGCTGGGCATTTTCCTGCCGCTGATCACGGTGAATTGTTCGATCCTTGGCGGGGCGCTGTTTCTGGTGGAGCGTGAATACGACCTGGCGGAGTCTGTCGTGTTCGGCAGCGCCTCGGGTATCGGCTGGTTCCTGGCGATTGTCTCGATGGCCGCGATCCGCCAGAAGTTGCGGTACTCCAATATTCCCGACGGCCTGCGCGGCCTTGGCATCACCATGCTTGTCACGGGGTTGATTGCCATGGCCTTCATGGCCTTTTCAGGTATCAGCCTCTAACCTCCATCGCGGACCCCCATCCTGCTGCGGTAAATCATGGATCACGTTTTCATCATCCTCGCCGGCACCATGATCATGATCGGACTCATCCTGATACTGGTCCTGGCGTTGCTCGCCGCCAGCAACAAACTGGTCAACACCGGCAAGGTCAAGGTGGTCATCAACGACGACGAGAACAAATCGCTCGAGGTCGAGGCCGGATCCACGCTTCTGAACACGTTGTCAAGCAACGGGTTGCTGCTGCCTTCCGCCTGTGGTGGCGGTGGGACTTGCGGTGTCTGTCGTTGCCAGGTGCTCGAGGGCGGCGGGGATCTGTTGCCGACCGAGGAAGGCCATATCTCCCGTAAAGATGGCAAGGACCAGTGGCGCCTGTCCTGCCAGGTCAAGGTCAAGCAGGACATGCGGATCCAGGTGCCGGCCGAAATTTTTTCCATCAACAAGTGGGAATGCGAAGTCGTTACGAACGACAATGTCGCGACGTTCATCAAAGAACTGGTGCTGAAGCTTCCCGAGGGTGAGAACCTGGATTTTGAATCCGGCGGCTACATCCAGATCGAGGTGCCCAAGTACGAGATCGACTACAGCAATTTCGACGTCGAGGAAGAGTACCGCGGCGACTGGGACCGGTTCAACCTGTGGGATTTGAAGGCCAAGAACAACGAGACTGTGATTCGGGCCTACTCGATGGCCAACCATCCTGCCGAGGGCAACATCGTCATGCTCAACATCCGCATTGCCTCGCCGCCGCCGGACCCTGCCAAGGGTGGATTCATGAAGGTGCCCCCGGGCATTGCGTCGTCCTTCGTTTTTGATCTCAAGCCGGGAGACAAGGCGACCGTCTCCGGACCGTACGGTGAATTTTTCATCCAGGAAACCGAGCGTGAGATGTGTTATATCGGCGGGGGCGCCGGAATGGCGCCCTTACGGTCGCACATTTTCCATCTTTTCCACACGCTCAAGACTGGCCGCAAGGTTTCTTACTGGTATGGCGCGCGCTCTTTGCGCGAGATGTTTTACGAGGATCAGTTCCGCAAGATCGAGGCTGAGTTTCCGAACTTCAAATTCCACGTTGCCTTGTCGGACCCGTTGCCCGAGGACAACTGGGACGGGCACACCGGCTTCATCCACAGCGTCGTCCTGGACCACTACCTGGGCAAGCATCCGGCCCCGGAGGACATCGAGTATTACCTCTGCGGCCCGCCCATGATGCTGAGCGCCGTCCAGAGCATGCTCGACGATCTCGGTGTCGAGCAAGACATGATCCGCTTCGACAACTTCGGCTGAACTCCTTTCCTCCAGCATGACTGCCGAACCGGCAGAACCCCAACTCCCGGAAGAGTTGTTCCGGCCAGCCCTGTTCGTTGGCCTGTCGATGTGGGGACGCGAGCCGCATTGCACGCAAGTTGACGGCAAGTTAAAGTGTCCCAGCCAACTGTCGACGCAGGTACATGTTTTTGGATAGAGTCCCTATCGCCCCGGTTGTCATGGCACGTCACCCAAAAATCTTAGATTCCAAAAACCCGATTCGCTGGGCTTTTGGCCGGTTGTCCGAGGTCGCGGACCTGGCCGGGTTGACTGGCGACCGGCGGCGTGATTTCAACCGCAGCATCGCTGCATTGTTTTTTGCGGTTGTCCGTGCCGACGGCGTAGTCTGTAACGCTGAGCAAAGACAGCTGGACGAGGTTCTCGATCTCTACTTCGAGCCGGAGGAGGTCGCGAATCTCAAGACCGGGTTGGTGCATCGAGAGCATGTGGATGTCCAGTCCGAGTGCCAAAGCCTGGAAACACTCAATCACGAGGGCAAGCGCGAGGTCGTCGTCAGCCTTGTTGAAATCGCCTACGCAGACAATGAGTTCTGCGCTGCCGAACGTGAAATGATCGACGAAATCGCGACGATCCTAGGGGTGGACAACGATGTCGTCGAAGAGGCTTGTGAGGCTGCCAGGAACCAGCACATTGTCCGGCAGACAGTCGTGCGTTCCGGGACTGGACTGCTGGTCGCGCTGATTGTAATCGTCATTTTCATCCTCACCGCCACGTTCCTGAAGTCAGTCCTTTTCGGCCTCATATTGGCGTACTTTTGTTTGCCGCTGCAACGGTGGTATCAGCACACCTTCTTTCCGAGTCAGCTGGGCAAGACGCTGCTCGGGATGTGTCACGCCGTCATGGCACCGCCGCGCCGGTTCGTTAGAAGTGTTAAACGAAAATTTGCGAAATCGAAAGCTCTAGACGCGGCACCTGGGGATGACCGCCCGGAGGTGGCCCGCCGACAGCATCTGAAGAACGTCAGTCGCGCCTGCCGGGCGACGCTGGCTACAGTATTTCTGGTGGCGGCCATCGTTTTGGCCGGATTGACCGGCGTTTCCGCGGCATATCTCGGAAAGATCCGCGACGGCGCCACAGAGTGGTTCAGT
>JASLZG010000020.1:0-272 GCA_030754995.1 Lentisphaeria bacterium | reverse complement strand
TCCTGTATCTCAACGATGGCAGCGGCAATTTCACCGCCGGCAACCGCAACCACACCCGGGGCGGGCCTGCCTGGCGATGCCGTGGCCGGCGGCGATGGGACGGTCGAAAACGTGGCTGCCGATCCCGAAGAAGCCGAAACAAAAGGCTGGCGGCTGTTCATGCGCCGCATGACCATAAAACTCGAGAAGTATCAGCCGCAGATCCAGGAGCTGCCGGGTTTTGTGTGGGCCCGCGAGACAGCCGAAAATTACCTGCAAGACGATGAAAATCG
>JASLZG010000209.1 GCA_030754995.1 Lentisphaeria bacterium | reverse complement strand
CGTTTCTCCCCCGATGGTTACCTGCCGTTCCTGCATCGCCTCGAGCAGGGCGCTCTGCACCTTGGCCGGGGCGCGGTTGATTTCATCGGCCAGTATGAGGTTGGCAAAGACCGGGCCTTCCTTGGTCGAGAACGTGTGTTCCTGCGGGTTGTAGATGGTCGTGCCGATGACATCGGCCGGCAGCAGGTCCGGCGTAAACTGAATGCGCGAGAAGCTCAGCCCCACCGCCTGGGAGAGGATGCTGATTGTCAGGGTCTTGGCCAGGCCGGGCACACCTTCCACGAGGATATGGCCGTTGCCGATCAGCCCGATCAGCAGCCGGTTCACCAGCGCTTCCTGGCCGACGATGAAACGGCCCACCTCAACCTTTAGCGGCTCGACAAAGGCGCCGACCGCCTTGATCTCGTTCTGCAGTTCCTGGATGTCCGATTGGTTCATAGGTATCTCCTTATCAAAAAACACCGTCACATTAGACGCGGCCGATCGGGCCGGGTTCCCCGGATCTATTCCCGTAGTGCGACCGTGCCAGGGACGTTCGGCATTACGAATAGCCTTGATTTCAGGCGCGACAACCGACAGCTGCACACGCCGCAACGAATCTTGCAATGCCCGTCGCGCCTGCAAAGCCATCGGGCCCGCGGTGCAGGAACGGGATGCCGCAGACGTGGTCGCGGTGATGGTGGGTGAACAGCACCCGGTCGATCTGCCCGACCCCGAGCTCGCTGACTGCCGAACGCACGGCACCACCACCGCAATCGATCAACAGTGCCCGGTCTCCGTCCGTATAATGGGATGCAGCATCCTCCCCCCCCCCGGTGTAGTTGTGTCTGCGCCAGGAAAACGCCTCAATTTCCGCCCGGGTTAGCGGCTGCGGTGTGCCGCAAAAATCACCACTACGGGGATGTGCGCAACCTGGTCGAAACAGTGGCGCCAGGCATCGCTGTAATACGGGACCCGTGCAGAGATCTCGGCCGGGCTCATGGTCGGCACCGGCAGCGGTTGCGGCTCGACCAGCCGGTCGAGCACCAGGCCCGCAGCCAACAGCCAGTCGAGCATTTCGCCGATCGGACGGGCGCACGACCGGACGAAAGTAGTCCCGTCTTCCGTGAATCTCACGTCTTCGGGCGGGTCAAAATAACTGCTCAGAAACAGTCCGCACCCTTCGTCCCCAAGTTCCAGCCACTCCCCGGCGAACGCCGGGTGGGCGGTCGTCAGCAGCAGGTGGCCGCCGGGTTTCAGCAAATTTGCCGCGGCCGCAATCACCGTTTGCGGATCCGTGGCGAACGGCAGCGCGAAGGTGGAATGGACGAAGTCGAAGGTACGCGGCTGCAGCTGGTCGAGGTCTTCCATGGCCAGGGCCTGAAGCGCGACCGCGACGCCGGCGTCGCGGGCCAGCCCGGCAGCATGGCCGAGCTGCACCGGCGACACGTCGATCGCCATGCAGGCAGCGCCGCAGCCGGCCAGGTAAATACTGTTCTGAGCGGCGCCACAACCGATTTCCAGGCATTCGAGACCGGCCAGCGGCGCCGGCAGCAGCCGCAGGTCGGCATTGCCGGGCAGCAGCGGCCCGAAGTGGAAGTCGTCCGTGCTGATGCTCGTCTGTTCCTGATAGCCGGGCGCCAGCTCGTCCCAGTATTTGCGGTTGGCGTCGGGTTCGGTCATGGAAGGTTGGGTGAATGGTGTTCAGGTATTAATGTAGCGTTTGCCGACCCTGGCCGTGGCGGCCGGCCTCAAGCCTTGCGCGTTAACCTAATCGTCAACCAAGCGCGAACCAATGGCAGGAAGATTGTCGCTTGGCGATTTAGGTTGGCGAATACGGCGGCGGCACCGCCGTCATGGGGGGAGCGAATTAAATCAACGGGGTTTACGTGCTGATCATCGACGCACATCTCGACCTGGCCTGGAACGCCCTGCACAACGACCGCGACGTTACCCGCGCCGCCCACGATATCCGGGTGCAGGAAAACGGCATTCAGGCGCCGAACCGCGGCCTGGCGACGGTCGGCGTGCCGGACCTGCGGCGCGGCCGGGTGGCGGTCGTCGTCGGCACTGTTTTCGCCCGGTGCACCGGCAAGCCGGCAGCCGATCTGGATTTCCATACGCCGCAGCACTGTCACGCTGCCGGCCGCGGCCAGCTCGAGTTCTACCGCGCCCTCGACGAAGCCGGCATCGTCCGCATGATCACCACCGCGGCGAGCCTGGCCGAACACCTGGCGCGGTGGCGCCGGCAGGAAGCCGAGGTGACGGCTGAAACGCCGGTGCCGGGCCTGATTGTCAGCATCGAGGGCGCCGACCCGCTCACCGGGCCCGAGGCCTTGAACGACTGGCATGCGGCCGGCGTACGGCTGCTCGGCCTGGCGCACTACGGGCTGTGTCGCTACGCCGGCGGGACCAATTCGAAAGACGGCCTGACCGACCGCGGCCGCAGGCTGCTGAAAGTGATGGCCGAACTGAACATGCCGCTGGACCTGAGCCACACCTCCGATCCGTCTTTCGACGAAGCCGTGCAGTCATTCGACGGCGCCATTTTCGCCAGCCACAACAACTGCCGGACACTGGTGCCGCAGCAGCGGCAGTTCGCCAATGATCAGCTGCAGACAATTATCGATCGGGACGGCGTCGTCGGCACCGTCTTCGACTGCTGGATGCTCAAGCCGGACTGGACCCGGCAGGACGGCAACAACGGGGTAACGCTGGACACCGTGGCAGATCACATCGACCACGTCTGCCAGCTCGCGGGCAACAGCCGCCACGCCGCCATCGGCAGCGATCTCGACGGGGGTTTCGGCCAGGAACAGTCCCCGGCCGACCTCGACACGATCGCCGATCTGCAAAAAATTGGCGGAATTCTTGACCGCCGCGGCTATGCCGGCGAAGACATTGCCAACATCATGCACGGTAACTGGGAGCGCTTGTTCCTGCGGGTCCTGCCGTAGTGACACTGTCATGAAACTGGTCGACCTCACCCACACCATTGCAGGATCCGGGAGCGCAGCCCCGCAAGAGCTCGCGATCGCCGACAAGAACCTTTCCTACACGGGAGTGGTTTACGATTTCAGCCACAACTCGATGGTGGGCACCTATATCGATTTCCCGGGGCACATCAGGGAAACGGATGACGGCCGGGACGCCGCCACTTATCCGGTCGAGCGGCTTTTTCGCGTCGACGCCACCGTTGTTCACCTGGATCGTCAAAACGGCTCGGGCGGCATCAGCGCCGCCGAGTTACAGGATGCCTGTCCAGGCGAGGTCAACGGCGGCGCCCTGATAATCAATGCCCTGGGACATCGGCGTTTTGACGAGATCGACCACCGCAGCGTCTATTTGTCGGCCGAAGCCGGGGCATGGATTTGCCGCACCGGCATTCATCTGTTCGCCGCCGACGTGTACGAGAGCACGCCGGAGCTGCAGAACATCTTCTACAGCATGTTCCAAAGCGGCATCTCGACCATCTGCCAGCCCGTCAATCTCCACCTGCTGGACAAGCCGCAGGTCAAATTGACGGCGCTGCCGGCCAGATTCGAACAGGTGACGCAGGTGCCCTGCCGGGTTATCGCGGAACTGTGAGGGCATTGACCGAACAAGCCAGGCAATGATCAGGTTGCGAGCTGGCGTCTTCAAGGCAATTGGCTCCAAAGGGGGTGCTGCAGGCGGGCCCGCGAGCGGCCCCCAGCGGGCCTTTCATTGCCGGACCCGGCGCCCCGCAGGCTTGGGATGATCAGGCCGTGTTTTTTTAGAAAAAAAACGCCGTTCCAGCTTTGAAATAGGGTGAAAGTTGTCTAAAATAGGACTTTTGCTAACTTATTTCAGGAATGATTCTTCGATGTCCTTAACTACCGCATTGAGCGACTGTTCGGCAAAACGTTGCCAAGTCGTCAGTTTGAACCTCACCGGTGCCACCGCCCAGCGTTTGGAGGCACTTGGAATTTTTGAGGGTCAAGACATGAAATTGGCGAAACGCGGGAACCCCTTGATCGTCAAAGCAGCGGGTGGAAAAGTTGCCATTTCCAGAGATCTTGCGAGCCAGATTCTGGTCCGAGCGGTAGTCGAATGAGTGAAAGCAACGGCCCCGCTGTAACCGAGCTTCCCGCACCCGTTACGGGCAAGGCTTTGCTGCCCATAGCTATCGTCGGCAATCCCAATGTCGGCAAGACATCGGTCTTCAACCGCTTGACGAATCTATTTGCCAAAACGGCAAACTTTTCGGGGACAACGGTTGAGCGTCGATCGGGGACGGTTGAATTCGACGACCGCACTTTGCAGATCGTCGACCTGCCCGGCCTGTATTCGCTGGACGCGCAGTCGCCTGATGAGCGAGTCGCCAAGTCATTCCTGGGCGGAACTCTCGATGACTCGAAACCACCGGCCGGGATCCTGGTTGTCGTCGACGCGACCAACCTGGAACGAAGCCTGTTCGTCGCCGGTCAGATTCTCGAGCTGCGCCTGCCGACAATAATCGCGGTCAACATGATGGATTTGGCGGAGCAGCAAAGTTTGCAGATCGACTGCAGCAGGATCGCGGCGGAACTTGGTTGTGATGTTGTGGCGATCTCTGCCCGTACGGGAGCGGGATTCGAACAGTTGCGTGCGTTGCTGGGAAACTTCACCACGGCCGGTACCCTGGACACGCTTGCCGCCGCCCCCTGCGAATCCTGCACATCATGCCCTTACGCCCACGGACACCGGTGGGCAGCCAACCTGGCACAGCAGGCAACGCATCGCGGTGGCGCTGACTCGCAGCCGGGCCTGGACCGGACCGACGCCGTCTTGACGCACCCGGTTGTGGGTCCGTTGGTTTTTGCCGGCATCATGTTATTCGTGTTTTCACTGGTTTTTTGGCTGGCCCAATTTCCGATGGAGCTGCTGGACATGGCCTTCGGCAGCCTTGCCGGCATTTTGGCTCGTTGGCTGCCCGAGGGGGACTTTCAAAGTTTGCTCACCGACGGTGTCATCGGTGGTGTCGGTGGCGTCCTGGTGTTCCTGCCGCAGATTTGTATTCTTTTTTTCGCCCTGGCCGTCCTTGAAGATTCGGGCTACCTGTCGCGTGCCGTAGTCGTGGTCGATCGGTGGATGCGCAGTGTCGGCCTGCCTGGCCAGGCGTTTGTGCCGCTGCTGGCGGCGCATGCCTGCGCAATACCGGCGATCATGTCGACGAAGGTCATTGAAAACCGTCGGGATCGCCTGGCCGCAATCCTTGTCATTCCACTCATGACCTGCTCGGCGCGCCTTCCCGTGTACACGCTGATCGCGGCAATGTTGTTTCCGCGCGATCCGATCTATGCCGCGCTGCTGTTTGCCGGTGCCTATGCGTTGGGCATGGTTGCCGCGTTTGCAATGGCGTGCCTGCTGCGGCTGACCATCCTGCCCGGTAAAGCGTCTCCATTGATACTTGATTTGCCCCCCTTTCGAACGCCATCGCTGCGAAATTCGCTACGCCAGGCCTTTGACCGTGGATGGATCTTCGTCCGCGACGCTGGTACCATCATCTTGCTCATCTCCATTGGGATTTGGTTTCTATCGACCTTCCCAAAACTCCCGGACGCGCAATTTGCCGCACAGTTGGAGTCGGTTGCAGTTGACCAGCCTCAACCTGCGACTCCCGAGGAGGAAGCGAATCTTCGCCTGAGATTGGCCCAGGAGCATGCGCTGATTGGCCGGGGTGGCAAGTTCGTGGAACCGGTTTTTCGACCGCTCGGGTTTGACTGGAAAACCAGTGTGGGCGTCCTCACTTCTTTTGCCGCACGGGAGGTCGTCGTCTCGACCCTTTCAGTCCTCTACGGCATGGGAGAACAAGACGCCGAGAACCCCTCACTTCACGATCGGCTGTCCTCCGCAACTCGTGAAGGCGGCTCGCGCGTGTTTGATACGGCCACTTGTGTGAGTCTGCTGGTTTTCTTTGTTCTCGCGATGCAATGCATGCCGACCCAGGCTGTTACTCGCAAGGAAACCGGTTCGTGGAAGTGGGCGTTTTTCCAATTTGGCTATATGAGCGTTCTGGCCTACGGGGGCGCATTTGCTGCGCGCCAAGCCGTGCTGGCGCTCGGTTTCTGAAGCTTTTCGCACACAACGGGCGGATCCGTCGCGCCGTTTCTTCATCACACTGGTGAGCCGGTCGACCCCTGAACCGAGCCCCCGCCCCCCGCTTGTCGCTCCGCGACGTCTCCGGCCTTCATTCGGAAATGCCCGGCGGCGGCAGTGCCTGGCCGCGGCTGAGCCGGGCGATGCCTCCGTGCCGGTCATTTACGGCGCGCGCCGGCCGGCGCGCCGACGCAACCGCTTGCCCGCTGTCAATCACCAGCGCGGAGGCATCGCGGAAGCCGGGATCGACAGACGGTTGAGGCGTCACCTGACGCAGAATGTTTGGTAGTGTATGTTTGCGACATGAAAAAGGCAGACCTCCCGGAATCCATCCGTTCAACCGTCGCTGCGGGCACGGTGATCCCGGCGCATCCGCTGGCGCTGGACATCGACCGACAGTTCAACGAGCGCCACCAGCGCGCCCTGACCCGATACCACCTCAACGCCGGCGCCGGCGGCGTCGCCATCGGCGTGCACTCGACGCAGTTCGAAATCCGCGACCCGGCTTTTGGCCTGTTCGAAAAGGTGCTGAGCATCGGCAGCGAAACCGTCGATCAATATGTCCGCGACAACGGTCGCGAGATCGTCAAGGTCGCCGGTGTCTGCGGCCGCACGGAACAGGCCGTGAGCGAAGCGGCGTTCGTCCGCGACACCGGGTATCACGCCGGCCTGCTGAGCCTGGCGGCGTTCAAGGACGACGACGACAATACCCTCATCGCGCACTGCCACCGGGTCGCCGAGGAGATCCCGATCGTCGGGTTCTACCTGCAGCCCGCCGCCGGCGGCCGCTTGCTGGGCTACGAATTCTGGCGGCGTTTCGCCGAAATCGACAACGTCATCGCCGTCAAGATGGCACCGTTCAACCGCTACCAGACGCTGGACGTCATCCGCGGCGTCTGCGAAGCCGGGCGCGACGACATCGCGCTGTACACCGGCAACGACGACAACATCATCATCGACCTGCTCACGACCTACCGCATTGCCACAACCAATGGCACCGTCGAGCGCCGGATCGTCGGCGGCCTGCTGGGGCACTGGGCAGTGTGGACGCAACCGGTTGTCGAGCAGTTTGAGGAAATCCGCGCGGCCCGCGAGAGCGGCGCCGCGATCGACCCGAAATGGCTGGTCCTGGCCAACCAGGTCACCGACGCCAATGCCGTACTCTTCGACGCCGCCAACAACTTCCGCGGCTGCCTCTCGGGCATCAACGAGGTGCTGCGCCGCCAGGGTCTCGTGCAGACCACCGCCTGCCTGAGTGAAAACGAGCAACTGTCGCCGGGACAGGCCGGGGAAATCGACCGCATCTACCGCTCATACCCGCACCTGACGGACGACGACTTCGTGCGGGCCAACCTCGACAACTGGTTGTCCGGTTAGGCCATGAGCTTTTCCCTTATCGCCACGGACAGTGCAACGGCGGCGCGGCGCGGGCGCCTGGAGACGGCGCATGGCGGCATCGACACGCCGTGTTTCATGCCGGTCGGCACGCAGGGCACGGTCAAGGCCATGACGCCGGACGAGCTGGTGGCGCTCGGCGCCGAGGTCATCCTGGGCAACTCCTACCACCTCAACCTGCGACCGGGTATGGAGGTGATACGTGCCGCCGGCGGGCTGCACGCCTTCAGCAACTGGTCGCGGCCGATCCTCACGGACAGCGGCGGCTATCAGGTTTTTTCCCTGGCAAAATTACGCAAGGTGCAGCCGGACGGTGTCGAGTTCCAGTCGCATATCGATGGCAGCACCCTCTTTCTCGGGCCGGTGGAAGCGATGGCGATCCAGCGCGACCTCGGTTCGGACATCGCGATGGCATTCGACGAGTGCACGCCGTACCCGTGCGAACACGACGCGGCCCGCACATCGCTGGAACTGACCATCGACTGGGCCCGGACCTGCCGCGAGCAGCCGCGGGCGGCGGGGCAGCTGGTCTTCGGCATCGTCCAGGGATCGATGTACGAGGATCTGCGGCTGGAATCGATCGAGCGGCTGATCGAGATCGGCTTCGACGGCTACGCGATCGGCGGCTTGAGCGTCGGCGAGCCGGACACCGAGATGTTCAAGGTCGTGGACTGGACGGTGCCGGCAATGCCGGCGGCAATGCCGCGGTACCTCATGGGGGTGGGCACGCCGCCGCAGATTGTCGACGCTGTCCGCCGCGGCATCGACATGTTCGATTGCGTGCTGCCCACGCGGGTGGGGCGGCACGGTTGCGCCTATACCGCGACCGGCGTGGTGCAGGCGAAGGCCGGGCGGTTCAAGGACGACCTCGCGCCGCTGGAAGAAGGGTGCCCCTGTTACACCTGCAGGAATTTCACCAAAGCCTATATCCGCCATCTGCTGAACGTCCACGAGATTCTCGGGATGC
This sequence comes from Lentisphaeria bacterium, assembly GCA_030754995.1. Classification (GTDB taxonomy): domain Bacteria; phylum Verrucomicrobiota; class Lentisphaeria; order JABSQK01; family CAJWLW01; genus CAJWLW01. The sequence goes on along the minus strand of JASLZG010000209.1, from coordinate 403 downwards.
GCCTGGTGACAATTCACAACCTCGACTTTTACCTGCGCCTGATGGGCCAGATACGTGAGCACCTGCAGGCAGGCACGTTGGCGGCCTTCAGCGACCATTTCATTGCCGGGTACAGCGCGGCGTAGGCTTGGGCGGTGGGCCATATTTTTCAAGAAAAAGAGATTTCGGCTTTGAAAAAGCGTGAAAACTGCCTACAGTACGGGCTCTTTATTTGCATTCTGTGGACTATCCATGTGGTTTTCCGCGATTTCGCATTTGCTCGAATAAGGCGTCCACTCGCGAATGGCCGCGACGGCATTTTACAACCTGCTACGGTGATAGCATGAAGGTCCGAACTTCGGTCAAACGACGGTGCGTCAATTGCCGGGTCGTCCGCCGACGCGGCGTTGTCCGGGTCGTTTGC
>JASLZG010000208.1 GCA_030754995.1 Lentisphaeria bacterium | reverse complement strand
CGATGGCCGTCACCTGAGCGGGTATCTACTTTCGTTGGAACAGGGAATTCAGCGCAGTGCAAAGTTGTTCGCCCAAACACTATCACACAGGATACAGTGCGCGTCTTGCTTTTGCAATTTTCGACCCTTTTGTTGGCATTGCGAACTGCTGAGCATTCAGACACATGGACTGCCGTAGAAAACATAAGTTTACCTGATTGAACTGAATAATAATTTCTGGAATACCTGAGTCCAGCCTAGCGCAGGTTGGAGAGCGAGACGCTGTTGTTGCCTTCGTAGATTTCCTCTATCCGATCTTTCGGATCCACCACCACGCGCCAGCCTGCCTTGGGTGCGGTAGGGCAGGCAATGCTGAACGGCAGTCGTTTTGGTTCGAGATCTGTGGGGGGCGCCAGATCCGCGAGCTTCTGCTCAGCGACAACAGCACCCTTGGCGTCAAGCACCGCGATCGTCGTCCCAGGTGCGATGGCAGAGCCAATGTTGTGCACGATACCGGTCAGCTTCAATCCGCTCACTGCAGTCTCGCTTACGGCCAGCGCCAGATCCGGACGCGAGAATATCGAGGCAAATTTCTCCTCCTGCACGAGGCTGAGTGCCATCACCCGACGCGGAGGTATAGACAAGGACACCTTGCGCGCCTTATGCAGAACCAGCGTTTCGTTTCGCACGTTCTTCTCTGCCACGTGATCACCGTCGGTGTCTTCGTGGATACGCAAACGATAGCGGCCATGCCCCAGCCGCCACACGGTCATCTGTACTTCCAGCGGCTCGGTGCCGCTGTTGTACATGAGCACTTTCATGCGATCCTGACGATTATCACTTACCAGGGCGGCGAATTCCATGCCGATTCCGTTCCAGCTGATTGCTTGACAGTGGTTGAACTTATTGCGGGCGTTGGAAGATCCGAAGTATGCCGCCGACGCCAGATGGGAGAGATGCGTTATCAGGATCCGATCGGTGAAGGGCTCGGCGCTCGTGACCATCTCCGAAAAACGATGTGCCGAGGAGAGATTGCCAATTGACTGTCCAAACTTGGCCGGATCACCGACGCACGCCTTTGCGACTTCCGCAGGATTGCCAGTAATGCGCAGGTTGGCAAAAGGATTGCGCGTTGCCAAGGTCTTGAGGATCGGGTCATCCAGGTTGTCGAGCACGCCGAGGTCCCAGATATCTTCGAGATAATCCTGGCTCAGTCCAAACGCCCGGCCTTGTCGAACTTCCCCGGTCAGTGGCGCGACATAGCGGCTGTCTCCGGTGATCCTGGCAAGCCAGACAAATACAACCCACTGGCTGCCGAAGCCACCACTGAATGCCGTACCGGTCTCGAACTTCGTGACCTTGCCGGTTTTTACGTCCACTTCTGTCGCCCATTTTTGCGGCTTCTGAAATCCCAGCCATGTGTCTCCCCATTCACGGAGCGTCTTCAGCAATGAAGGATTTCGGTTGTACTCCACGATGCCCATCCCAGTGTGCCAGAGCAATGGATTGGCATGACCATCCAAGCCGATGGGGCGCGGATGATCAATGTCGTCCGCACTCACAACCTGTGCCCTGAAATGCCGACGGCCGTCAGCGAGGAGGGTTGTCAGCTTGGCAACGTTCTTGGCGGATTCCATGCAGCGCTCGAAATGTACCGGATCGCCGTAGAACCATCGGGTCATCAGCGCCAGGTGATTGATGCCTTCTTCGTAGCCGTGCAGGGTGTCGCGATGGTCACGGCAAAGGCCGCGGCGGAGCGAATGCACCATGAGCAGTTCGGAGAGTTGTGCAGCGCCAGCCCTCAATGGAACTGCGAGATCGATGGCCTCGAAGGATGGGATATCTGCGAACTGCTGGTAGAGGTCGGTGTCATCGTTGATGCCGCCGCCGAATTCGCCGTTGGGCGTCATGCGGTTGTCGACCCACCACTTGACGACGCGCCGCGTTGCCATTCGCGTCTGTCTGACCCTGACGGCCCATTCCGGACCGGGTCCCGAATCAGGTAGCAGGACAGCTGAAATATCTTCTTTATCCAAGGCATGGGCGTAAACCCACTCCCGGTATTGGCGCACCATAGGATCATCGGGCGCCAGCAGATGACACTGATCGAGCGCCATGAATAATTCCGGACAGCGTTTGGCAAAGCGGTGCGACTCGAAGAACTTTTCGCGCGACATGCGGCGATAACGTCCCCAGGGGCGCGGCTCGGACATAATGCAGAACAGCGTTTTGAGAATGAGTTTGCGGCGGTGTACCGCTTCGGGCAGCGCCTGCTCAGGCGACATGTGAATCAGGCGGAACAATGTGTTACTGTCGTCCAGTGCTGACAGTTGGACGTCCCGATCGGCGCGCAGCGTGATCCAGACACTTGATCCCGGCAGGAGAACCTGGTTTGGAATGTCGATAACCAGATGTGCAGGTCCTGGCTTGGTGGCACGGACAAGCACGCTGGCCACGTCGAGACGCGGATCGAGCGGGTCCTGGACGGTGACCATGATTGTCGTGGGATTGTTGCCCGAGAAGGCGACCCCACAATCCAGGGCGATGCCGGCCAGTCCGGATTCTTCGCTATACGGGGTGGTGATAAAATGCCGCGCACGTCCACGCTTGAGAGCAATGGTTTTCCCAGGATCATCGAGTTCTTGGCTCAGCAATACGGCGTGACGGTCGTCTTTCGCGTAGCGTTCCTGCATAGCCGTCAGCAGAGTTTCAGGATGGAACCGCCCCTCAGGCAGCGGCAACTGCATCTGCCCGGAGTCCATCATTAGAGGCGTGCCGACAGCTGGCTCAGCCGGTCTTGTGGTTACCCGATAGAAGCCGACATCGGCGATGGCGCCATCCCGGGTGTCATGGAAGCTTGCCTGGCGTACGGTGACAGGTTCGTCGAAGCGTACCGCTGACATGGTTCCGGCCTGGGGGAACGACGCCAGAAATGCGCCGGCACTACTACCGGCCCGCCAGTCCGAATTCCGGTAAAGGTCGGTGACGGCGCCGCCACGGAGCATCACCGCATTGAAGGATGGGTTGCCGACGAACGTCAGATGCAGACCGTCGCCGTTTCGGTAGCGGTAGTGCACGCCGCTGCCGCCGCCCGGGTAGCCGTATTCCCAGATCGTGCCCGTGTATCGCTGTGACATCACCGAGCCGTCGATGGGAGACCCGATGAAGCCGCGTACCATACGACAGTCAGCAACCTGCAGTTTCTTCACCACAACCGCCTCTTTCGCGTTCATTGTCAGGCGGACAGCGTCGCCTGCGAACATGGGCGCTGGTGAGTGAACCAGACGGATGCCGCGAATCCACAGCACGCCTTGCGGATGGGATGGATCGACCTTGACGACAACGTTGCCCCAGCCGTCCCAACTGCCGGGCACGGCGACCTCGTAGCGGGTCCACTCTTCCGTTGGCCGTATTTTGAAGGCGAATTCGGTGCTGCGGTTTACCCGTGGCGTGGTTTTGCTGTTGCTGAACACGCGGGCGCCGCCCTTGCCTTTCGCCCAGACTTCCAGGCGATAGAACCTCCCTGGCGTGAACTGTACGGTCTGGCTGAGCCATGCGTGATCATCGTGCGGCCGGCGGATCTCGAGGACGCGTTCGCCATCAATCTGGACGATCCGAAAAACCTTTGGGAAGTTTTCGCTGGATCGCTTTTTCCAGATTCTGAATCCGTTCTGAAAGCTTGCATTGCGCAGTACGTTTGGGTCTTTGAAATGAATCGTTCCGAAACGCCCCTTCCAGCCGTAGACCGTTTTCTCCGGCCACACGCTCAGGCCGAGTTCGTCGCCGGTCTGATCTTCCCGCCCGATCTTGACAGCTAACGATGGCGGGCGTTTCGGTTCAGGGCTTATCAGCGAGAATGGAATGGCCAGTTCCACGGTCCACCGGTCCGTGCCGACGCTGGCAGCAGCCGACCAGATGCGTTTCGCGAGAGAAGCGTCTCGCGCGCCTTTGCGGGTATGAAACTCTTCGCGGGCGCCGATCGAGTTGACGATGAACTGACTGAAGTCCAGGGCATCCGGACCGGTACGCACAAAAAGCTCTATGCAATCGTCTTTCCACACATCCGCAGTGCCGTCTTTGACCACAGCGCGCATCCGCTTTGGATGCGGTTCCTGACATTGTATCGCGAGGTACAACTGCTTGTCATCGGTCGCCGCCCGGACCGACATCCATTTTGCCGCCGGCTTTGCGCTGCCCGGGACGAAGCCTCCTACCGTCGCAGCCGCTCGTTCCCACACGGCGTCCCCGAGCTTGCCGTCGATAGTAGGCGGGCTGTCGGCCTTTACAGCCACGAGGTCCCCGGCCAACACCGACGTGGTGATCGCCAGGAGCGCGATCAGCGTGGCGCCAATCATCAACCGGTGAGTCAGTCCAGCGCGTCGACAACGAGGGGGAGTATTTGCATTCATGGCATCTTTCCTACAGGAGTAATTCATCGTTTGAATGAAATGAGTCGGCCCGAGCGGCTTATGGCCGCAAGCCTGCGGCAACCTGCTGGCAGGTTGCCGTTTCTTCATCACCCGGACGCCTCGAACGTTATCCGCACGGTGACGATCTGTCTGCAGCGTGCCTCAACCGTGACGATCCCCGCGGCCTTGTCGGTGCCGGCCTCGCTGAGCACGTCCTCCTTGAGGTCGCAGTAGTGTGCCGCGGCGACAGGCCGGAGGAAATGAAGCCGTTCGTTTACGGTTGCGTCGGTCGGGTTCCAGAAGCGAAGCACGATCCCCGTGCCCGACTCCGCCGGTTTCAGAGCCGACAGCACGAGCGTTCCGTCGACCTGCTGCAGATGGCTTTGCGATGATGGGCCGTCGGCTGTCATCTCGGGGTAGCCGGACGGGCGCCCGCCGCTCTGGCGCGTGAGCAGTCCCGTCTGCAATCGAGCGATCTCGCGAAAGGCCTCTGCAACCGGCAGCTCACCCGCAAATGGCATGAGGGCGTAGCGGACGGTCAGGGGCCCCAGCTCGAGGCCGTCGCGTTCGCCTTCGGTGCCGATGGTTCTGCGGAAGCTGCGCAGCAGCGTCACCTGGAGGGTTCGCCGTGTGTCGTCGCGCACACCGCCCTCGTGCAGGCCGCCCGGAGACAGGAAGGCGAGCCCGCGCGTGCCGCTGCCCACGGCCTGCAAATTCTGGAACGGTTTTTCGACGATCTCCATCTCCTGCCAGTCATGGGTTTCGTCATCCAACCGGATCCGGCGCTGCAACAGGTCGTAGGGGGTATGCGCCAGATAGGATTCGGCGCCGGATGCATCGGTGGGCAACAACAACTGCAGACGATGGTCTTCGGCCCTGTTGTCCACTGTTGTTTCGACCTCGACGATGCGGCTCCCGGCCAACAGGGTCACATCCGATCGAATGGTCAACGTGGTCGCCTCGCAGCCGGGCGCTTCGGCGTGCCAGTCGTAGCGCCTGGGCACCATCATGTCGACGGTCACGCGGAAGGTGACCGCCTGCGGTCCGTCATGGCGAACGGCAACCTGGGCGGTCACGGCTGACGAGAGGATCCGGGTGTCATTGAGTGAGTCACCGTGAAACCAGCCGTCGCCGATCTCGGAACGGTCTTCAAAGAGCATGAGGTCGCGATAGGTTTCGCCGGAAGCCTTGTCGGTCAAAATCAGCGTGCCGTTGGGGGCCAGCGCAATCGCCAGATGTTCGTTCTCGGCCTCCGCGGGCCCCGTCCGCAGGCTTCCGGCAGCACGCACCGGACGCTCAGACGGTTTCACCAACAGCGATGTAAAGCCGCAAGCCGGCACCTTGACGCGGGCCGCCACGGTGTAGCGCGAAAACGTGCCATTGCTGATAAAACAGTATTTGGCCAGGTGCGAGCGCTCGTTCATGACCGGGACGAAGGACAGTCGCTGGTACGGAATCGGATTGCCCTCGGCGTCCTGCAGCCGGAACGCGTTCAGCGTCTGGGTGCGGAATCCTTCCTGGAAGGTGGCAGGGTAGTCGGGCGGAAAGTCGATATCGAAACAAATGGTCTCATCGCGTTCGAACGGCAGGGGATTGGTCAAGGCCAGCGTGAACTCGTGCTTCGCCTGCGCCAGTTCGCGGCAGTCCGCGGTCAGGCGGGCGACGGCCTGGTGCCGCAGCTGCTCGGCCAGGACACGGGCCTGATCGTAGCGGGCGCGCATGTCGCGGTGCACCTGGTCGATGGAACAGCCGCAAACGGAGTCGTGCGCATGATTGGCCAGGACCTGTGTCCAGGCCACGCGCAGGTAGTCCTGCAAGGATCCCCCGTCAGGTTCGGCCCCATCTGACTCCGTCAGCGCCACAAGCGGTTCGGCCCAGCGCTCGAGGAGCGCTGCGGCGGCATCGCCTTGCAGCTTGAGACCCACACGCGCGGAGACGCAATTCGGGATGAGAGAGAGATAGGCGCATGGCTCGCGGCTGGGGTCGCGCAGCTCACCACGCCGGACCTGCAGCGACGCCTCGTCCAGGTGCGATCGGACGTCCGCAAAAAACATGGGGAGCGTCGAGTGCGCCGGCGTGATGTCCCGGCAGTTCTCGCGAATGAGCCGCAGATAGCCGCCGACGTTTTGGGCCGGCGGGACGTGGTCCATGGAATCCATGAGGGCGATCACCGGCAGATTGGCGCGCCCGATTTCAAAGTTGATATAGCGGGCGAGCTCCGTTGCACCGGTCTTTTCCCGCACCTGGCGCACGCGCTCCGGATCGCCCTTCGCGGCCTCGAGCTCCGCCAGAAAAGCCTCGCGGTCCTTAAGCAGTTCGGTGCCGGCCTCGGCCATGTCCTCGAGAATGCCGCGCGCCAGGGAAAACGCCGCGTAGCCCATCTTATCCTGCAGCTTGTACACCAGCACAGCGGTGCCGTCAGGGGCCTCCCAGGAGAAGTACATGTCGGTATCGTGCTCATTCGTGCCGCGCCCGAGTACGACATCGTGCAGGCCGAAGCCCGCACAGATCTGGGGCATTTGCGAGGGGTGTCCGAACATGTCACAGGTGAATCCCACCGGCATCGGGTCGACACCCCACTCACGGCAGATGCGTCGCCCCAGGAGCAGATTGCGCACCAGCGACTCGTCGTCGGGGCAAAAGAGGTCCGGCATGGTGAACCAGGGACCGATCAGAATGCGTCCGTCGCGTATCAGACGTGCCAGCCGTTCACGGTTTTCCAGTCGGATTTCCAGGTAGTCCTGGAGCACGCATGTTTGTCCGTCGAGCTGGAAGTATTTGAACTCGTCGCTGGTTTCCATCAACTCCAGGAGCTCGTCGATCAGCCGCACGAGCAGCAGTCGATACTCCTGAAAGGGTCGATACCATTCCCGGTCCCAGTGGGTACCGGAGATGTAATGGCCACTGAACTGTTGGCCACTGTTTTTGGTTGTCATGTCTATCCTTATAATCCAACTTCAGACGGAGCCCGCATCGCGGAGATCGACAAGCTCCGATATCTCGACCATGCGATGCTCGCGCCACGAGCGCTCCGCGGCTTCGCCGATGGCGACGGCACGGATACCGTCCGCCAGATTGGACCCATATGATGCGCCGCTGCGAATGCTGTCCACAAAGCAATCTACCAGCCGCGGGTCGGCGCCGCCATGACCGCCGCCGCCGGCCGGCGGCACCTTGATGATGCGGTTTTCCTCGCCCCAGCGCGGCCGCACCTCGATCTGGGTCGGCGTCTTGAGCGCCGCCATGATCGTACCGCGGTCGCCGGTGATCGTGTACAGCCGGTCACTGAAATTGGCCACGAAGCATTGCAGAAGGCTGGCGCGCACGTTGTTGTCATATTCGACGATCGCGATGCCGTTGTCGTGGGTGTCCTTGTCGGAAGTGTACATGCAGAGATCCTTGTAATAGCCGTCGGCGGCGGCGGTCTCTTCCGAGAACAGCCGGGGCTCGACCTCGTACATGTCCGGGCATTTCTCCCGATAGGCGCAGACCGTACAGTTGGGGCCGAGGGGCTTGCCGGGCTCGAGGTCGAACGGCACGGCGTCCGGCCGCAGAGCGTTGACGCCGGCAAAGGCACTGACGCGTACCGGCTCGCCACCGGCGTTGAACCAGTTGAGCAGGTCGAAGTCGTGGCTGCCCTTATGCACCCACAGGCCGCCGGACCACTCGTAGCGCCGATTCCAGCGGCACATGTAGCTGCGGCCGCCGTCATAAAATTCGCGGGTCTCGATCAGCATCAGGTTGCCGATGTCGCCGGCTTCGATGACTTCTTTGATCCGGCGCAGCAGCGGCGCGTGCCGCATGTTGAAGCCGACAAACAGCTCGACACCGCGCTCGCGGGCGGCCCGGATAATATTGAGGCAGCCGGACGTCGTGCTCGCCAGCGGTTTGTCGATGAGGATATGCAGGCCGCTGGCGATCGCTGCCAGGGCACACGCCTCATGGGTGTGATCCGGGCTGGCGATCACCACGCCGTCGAGCGTCTCGACCGCCAGCATGCTCTCGGTATCCGTGTAGATGTTTGCCTCGATACCCAGCAGCTCGGCCGCCCCCTGCGCCCGCTTCGCATTGGGATCGGCAAAGGCGACTACACACGTGTCCTCGCGCTCCGAGATGATCCTTCCAAAACTGTGGCAACCGCGGTTGCCGGCCCCGACAATCCCGATCCTGATGTCCATGAACGCCTCCCGTACACTGCATAAGAAACGTTAAAATAGTAAGGTATTGTAACGTTACAATCCGCTGCTGCGGTGGGATGCAGGGCAAAAGAGTGGGGTTTTGTCAGGCGCGATGAGGAGCTCCCAATTCAGAAGGTCCCCTTCCCTTTTCATGTCGTACGCCCGTCGCCGTCAAGCAGTTTGTAAACCGTTCCCACAAAGTTCAGATTACCGGCATGTGCGCACCCGCGTAACCTGATGCTGCGGACGCCATAACATGAAAACTATGTTCAGCCTTCGCCGC
>JASLZG010000207.1 GCA_030754995.1 Lentisphaeria bacterium | reverse complement strand
CAAGATCCATCCTGCCCGGATCGCCATCGCCGGCATGCCGGCCCACGAGCGCGACGTCGACATTGTCCTGAAGCTGCGGCCGGCGTCCTGGAGCATCTACGTCGACAACCGCCGCATCGCATTGCTGCCCGTCGTGCTGCCGCCACCGTTCACTGTATCACTGCCGGCCCGGCAGCTGCCGGAGGACAAGAAAGAACCGTACTTCCAGAAAACCGGCCGCGTCGGAGTCCACGCCGATTTCATGAACGCCCTCATCCGCGAATGGGACATCGTCGACACCGGAAAATTCGTCGGCGAACTCATCGGGGTCGAAGGTGACAGCGCCGTGCTCGAGGGCATCGGCACCGCCGGCAGGATCAGCCCGGAAATAAGTTCGCTGTCAGCCGACGACCAAGCCTGTATTGCAAACTACCGCCGGACAAAAGGCGCCAATCTCGGGCCGTTCGATCGGGTATCCGGCACCTGGGCGTTACGCTCCGTACGTGACCGGGTGCTGGCGGCAGGTGACAACAAGCGCGCCGAAGACTATCCGCCACAGGAGAAACTCAGCGCCAATTTCTACAGCCTCTCCGGCAAGGGGGACAACGCCGTGGTCATCGACGGCGAAAACTTCCACGACGACTACGCCGTCAGTGCCGCCGTCGAATTCGTGCCGGGGACAGAAAGCGGCTTGGTCTTCCACTACCAGGGGCCGGACGAATACTACGCTTTCACAATGTCGACGCCGGCCCGCGGCAGCGACGAGACAATTCTCACGCTGTGGCGCCGGCAAGGCAGCGACGAGCGCCGGCGGCTCCATACCGTCGCCATGGACCTGACGCCGAATCAATGGGTCATGCCGAAGGTCGAAGCCCGGCAGGACCGCATCGTTTGCTACCTGGACCGGGTCAAGGTCATTGACCTGCCGCACCTCCTGCCGGCGGGCGGACGCTACGGGCTGTTTGCCAACGCCCCCACCGAAGTGCGGTTCGACGACTTCGAGGTCCATAGCCTCGGCGGGCTCGATCTGCGCAACTCCCGTGAAATCCGCCTTTATACCGTCCTCGAACATGGCGATTTTTTCCCGCAGCGGCGCAAGGCTGTCGAAGGCCCGGGCGGGCTGTTGCCGGCCGTTTCGCGCCATCCCCAGTGGCTGGTGCTGGGTGGCACGGCGGACCGGCCGCATGTCTTCAGCGCCAACTTCAAGCCGACCACGGGCGGCTACAGCGTCGGGTTGCTGGCCGGCTACACCGGCGGCAACGCCCCGCACTATCGTTTCACCTATGAGCAGTCTGCAAACGCCGAAATCTTCGGGGCCTACGAGGTGCTTGACGAGGTTGCCAAGCCGCTGCAAACCTGGCAGAAACCATTGAAGCCCATCGAGCGAGGCGGCAAGCCGCCGATGGTCAACCTCATGGTCGACGCCAGCGACGGCCGCGAAGTGCGTTTTTACCGCGACGGCGACCTCGTGCTGGTCCATCACAACGACCGCCGCCTGGACGGCGCTTCCGGGGTATTTGTCGGCCCGAACACGCGAACCTTCGTCACCGCCATGCAGTACGTCTTCGAGCGCCAGCTGTACCGCAACCACTTTGAGAAGAACCGCCGGTTCGCGGACGACCCCTACATGCGCCACTGGTCGTCGCCGGAAGGCGACTGGATCCTCGATCCGAAGGGCAACACGGCCTGGCACAAGAGCGATTTCTTCGGCCGCTTCGAGGTCACCCTGCCGGTCGTCGCCGCCGGCAAATTGTTCATGGGCATTCTGGAAGATCGCGAAGTGGGGCCCCTGGTGCTCGAGCTGGAGAACGGCAATGTCCGGCTGAGCCGCCCGGGCGACCGCGAGATGCTCGGCGTCGAGCTCGCCGCCGGCAAGATCGATGCGGTTCCGCTGGTGCCGCAGAAACGCCAGGAGCAGATGCCGCCACTGATCACGATGCACTATGAAGGCTATACGGCATGGGTCACATACAACAACACGGTGGTCTGCCGCGCCCAGCTCGATCGGCCGTTGAAGGGCAGGCGCATGCGCCTGGAAGGCTACGCCAACAAGGACCTGACCGACAGCCGGGTCTACCGCTACCAGGTGACCGACTACATGTTCAACCGCGCCCCCAGCGACTGGCTGGTCAATGGCGGCGACTGGCAGGTGACCAACCGGTTCCAGTGCAACCCGACCTGGTCGCATATGAACGGCCAAGCCGCCGACAGTTTCGGTGCCATGTGGACAAAGTTCCGCTACGGCGGCGACTTCTGCGTCGAGGTGTACGCCGGGGTGCGCGAGGGTTTTTACAGTCGTTGCGGCGACATCAACATCTCGATGTTGAGCAACACCGTCTCGGCGAGTCACGGCTATACCGTTACCTGCACCGGTTGGGATTTCGATCACTCCCAGCTCTACAGCAAACTGTTTCGAAACGGCGAGGAATATGCCCGCTCGGAAAAATACCTGGTTCCCCGCACCCGCGACGGCCTGCGGCAGTTGAACCCCGATCCCCGGATCAAGCACGACCGTGGTGTCCACGGTGCCTGGTACTATCTCAAGCTGCGGCGCATCGGCAAAAAAATCGAGTTATGGTTTGACAACGAGCTGGTGTTCGAGCAGACGGACGACAAGCCGCTCGGCGAAGGTATGATGGGGCTGTGGACCTTTCTCAATTCCATCGTCGTTGCCCGGGTCAAGATCGCCGCCGAGGACATCCGCCCGATGCCCAGGCAGTTCCGCAAACACAACGCCCCGATCGCGCCGAAATCGGCAACGCCGCTCAGCCGCGAGGACCAGTACTGGCGGCTCAAGGAAGGTGGTCACCCGGCCATGTCCATGCTGCCGCGTCTCTGGACGGCGGAAGATCCGGTGGCCTACGGCAAGATTGCCTGGTACACGCGCAAGTGGGACGGGCCGTATTTCGTCTTTACCAATCGCCTCGGCGCCGGGGCCATGCATGCCCGGCCGGACCTGCCCCTGGAACCCCTCGCGGTGTTCGCCGGCTGGTCATTCCTCATTAAACGTACCGATGACGCCGAGTTCAATTTCCACTACTCGATCGGCCGTCGAAACGGGACCGGAGAGTTCGTGCCGGAAAGGCGGTTTTTTCACCGCATCAGCGGCACCGACTTCGGCAAGGGCCCAACCACCATGTACGGCGAAACCGCAGTGGCCGGTACCCAAAGGCGTCGCAGCAACTGGCACGAACGCGGGCGCTGGACCGAGGTTTTCGCCTGGCTGCCTCCCGATGAGATTCGATCGAGCGTCGATCAGAAAAACATGATGGTGCGCCTCGACGGCTTCGGCAATCTGCAACCGAGCTTCGTACTGCAGGGACTCAGCGGCAACCGGCCCGGCGCCGCCTATGCCGTCGCCCAGCTCACGCCGATTCGTTATCGCAAGCCGAGATTGACTGAAACTGAGTCGGCAGCAGATTCATCGGCGGCCAGGAAAACCTCGTACGTTTTGCTGCGCCAGGCTCACAGCACCACCCTCGCCCGCAGTCGCGACATATCGGAAATCAACTCTGCCATCGACCGGCTCGACAGCAAGGGGCTGACCACTGCCTGGCTGCGAACGGTCACCCCCGGTGACGCCGTCACGACGTTGCGACTGTCATGGATCGATGAACCGGAGCAGCTGGAGATCGACTGCTCCTGGGACAAGAACGTCGCCGGTCGAATTCGCCTGCAGCACACCGCCGGCTACCGCAATCGCCGATTCAGCGACCTGCACCTGCAAGCCAACGGCGTCCAGCTCGATCTCGTTCCTGCCGGCGTTGGCACCTACACCGCCATGCTGCCGCGCGTCGGCAAGCTGCTGGCCGCCGCCGGCGACGTCGTCGTTGAAACCAGCCTCTTGCCAGGGGCCCACGGCGGCGCCGCGCAGTCGAACACGACGGCCCTCAAATGGGCTGATGCCGAAACCCCGACACGGCCGGTCCTGCTCGGGGTCAACGGGCTGACCGCGCTGCTGGAAACCTTCGAGTCCAATGCGCCCAGGGGCACGCCCCAGGCACAGACGCGCCTGGTCCACGGCCACTCGATACAGGACACATTCCTGCAATGCTACAACTCGAAGCCGGATCACCGGCTCACCCTCGATTTGACGGCGCCGTTCAGCCTTGCCAGGTATCCGATCATGCAATTCCGGTATCGGGCCGATGCCATGACCAACATCACTTTGCGCCTGCGGGAAAAATCTGATGTCCGGCTTGGCGAGGACAATTACGGGAAGGCCGTCAAGGTTCGTTACGCCACGCCTCTCGACCGCAGCGGCCACTGGAAAGTCTGGATGGGAATGGCGGCTGACGGGCTGCGGGATCAGGCCTATCTGAAAACGCATTTCTTTCCGGAAAACCTTCGTTTTCAATCGCTGCATCCAACCAATCAGACCGGACGCTTCAGCGACTGGAACATTGACGATATCGTCTTCGGCCCGGCCGTCGCATCGCCCGCCGCCCTGGCATTCACGCCACACTACTTCGACTTTGCCGACATCGACGAGGTCCACGTCGCGGTGCACCCGAACAAGACACCGTATGACCAGCTCGACGATGGGCAGAGACAGGCCATCGAATGGTCCGGGATCACGAACGGTGAATTGCACACGCCGCAGTTCCGCCACTTCAACGGCATCGGGCATCTGCTCCTGAAGGCGGTCAATGTGCACGGCCGCCAATCAAGTGTCACCGACGTTCCGTTCATCCTGGATAACACACCAATCACCTCGAGCAAAATAAAAATCGAACCGTCAGACCACCCGGCCGGCAACGGCACCGTGCTGCGCATCAGCCTGGCGACTGCGGGCGGCGCCCCCCTGGCGCTGGAGAACCTGCGGTTTCGCGTCGATGGCAAGCCGATTGAAATTGAACCGCACCTCAGCGAATTCATCCACCAAAGCAACCAGGAGATACTGCGGCTGAATTACCCGTACATCCTGCGACGCCAGCTCAACCAGGCAACGGCCGGTTCCACGCTCACCTTTACGATCGACAACATCGAGGACGGCGCCGGCAACCGGACGGCAGCTCGCGATTACTCAATCCCGATCAATTACGCCAATGACAAAACCGGCCCGGCATGGCTGCCGGCGCAAATGCCCGACAACCTGTTCTGGCGCTGTGAATGGGAGGGTCGCGGCAGGCTCGAGCCGACCTTTGAAGGCGCCAGGGGCAATGTCATCAACATGGTCCATGAGCTGGGCGAAGCGCCGTATCTCATGAGTCGCAGCCACGGCAAAAACGGCCACATCTGGCAGGTACTCCGCTGGGATGTCAATGCACACCCGTACCTGGCGCTGCGCCTGCGGCAGCCGCAACTGCAGGAAGGCGGCGACTTCTCGGTGCGCCTGCGATTGTCGACCACCGGTGAACACGTGGTGATCCCGGTCAGCGGCAACGATGAGCATCCGCACGTGCTCAAACACGACACCCCGATCCAGTGGGCCGCCGGCGAATGGCGCCCGTTGATCATCAACGTCGCAGCCGCGGTCCGGCAAGCCGCCGGCGACAAGGCCGACGACGTCCGGATAAACCAGGTCGAGATCCGGCGGGACCACGAAAATAAAAACGCCGAACTGCATGTGCAGGACCTCTGCGTCCTGGCCGACTGGCCGCCGAATGCCACCGTCCAGCTCGACGCCTACGACGCCAGCGGCATCGGCAAGCTGCACTGGCAGTTCGTCACGAACAGCGGCAAGGTTGTGCGCCGGGGGCAGAGTCGGAAGCTGACGGTCCAGCCGGCGCAGCTCGACCTGCCGCGTGACGAACCCGGCTGGCTCGAGCTGCGCGTCCACGACCGCGCCGGCAACAGCTCGAGGCCACTGCGGGTCCCCCTCCCCTGACCGGCACCTTTGCGGCCTGGCGCACCCGGCCGCCCGCTGGGCACGCGCCAGCCTAGCTGAGCAAGCCGATCTTCGTCAAGTCGAACGGTTCGAACCCCAATGCGATCGCCGGTGATTCGGGCGCCAACCGGAAATCGTCGTGCGCCGGGTCGATGAACAATGGATCGGCAAACATCGAATGCGTGTCGAACCCCGCTTTCTTCCACTCCAGCAACGGTACAATTTTCATGCCGGGCCACTCGTACGGCAGGCCCGGAAAGAGAAAACTCGAACTCTCGGTGATCGCAAATTCAGCCCCTTCCTCGCTGAAAAACAGGTTGTAATCGGAATCGCCAAGAGCGTCCGACAGCGGTTCCTCCTTGTACCCGATATGCCGATACATTATCGACGGAACACCGCGGGCACGGTAAAAAATATTCCGGTAGAAACGATTGCCGGTCATGAAACTCGGTTCACCCATCTGCGATTGCCACCAACCACCGAGATGCGACAAACACAACGCATCAACGACGATGTTGTTCTCCATGATGTTGTTCTTGCCGCCCTGGACATAGATTCCGACGCTGCCGCTGCGTACAATGATGTTGCCTTGTACCAGGCAATTACTGGTGAAGTTGTCCAGGTAAATCCCCGAGGAGTCTGCCGGGCACACGGGCGCCCCGAGGCTGTCATCGCCCCTTACTTCCCAGCCGTGCACGTCGACGATCAGGTTGTAACGGATGATGTGCCCGGCGCGGTCGGCGTCCTTTTGGACATG
This sequence comes from Lentisphaeria bacterium, assembly GCA_030754995.1. GTDB lineage: Bacteria > Verrucomicrobiota > Lentisphaeria > JABSQK01 > CAJWLW01 > CAJWLW01. Next base: position 2,371 of record JASLZG010000207.1, on the reverse strand, counting down.
CCCGCCCGGGTCCTCGCCCCAGGCGTTGATGGCGCCGTTGTCGGACGTCTGCCGGCAGATGTCCCGCACCTCGTTGTACTCGATGATGTTGCGCCCGTACTGGCTGTTTCCCAGATTGATGCCGTGGTGCGGCAGCTGCTCGATCAGGTTATGGCAGACCACATTACTGTCGCTGAGGCCGAGAAATACGCCGGCGGCATACTTGTCGAACACCCCGCAATGGTGGATGTGGTTCGACTCGATCCGATTGTACAGCGGATAATGCCGCCCGAGCTGGAAATACCTGATGCCCGCCAGGCAGATGCCGTTGGCACCGGCACCACTGATCTCGTTGTGGGCGACCAGGTTCCGAACGTTCTGGCCGTCGAGATAGATGGCGTTGCCGCCGACCGCGGCGAAATGGTTGTTCGTCAGGCAACACCGGGTGGCGCCCCGCATATGCACCGTTTCACCGCAGTACGTCCGGCCGCCGCCGGCGCCCGGCGACATCGCACCGCAGCCCTCGGTGCCTTCCGGGTGCATGTTGTCGCCACCGGTCGTCTCGGTAAAGGTGAAGCCGGAAATAGTGATCCATGCGATCTGCTGCCCGGCAGGTACGCGCAAATCAATCAGGCAGTCGAGCATCGGCACGACAACGTCCGACGTCTCGATCGATCCAGTCCCGTCGACCGGTGGCCAGAAGTAAAGCACGCCATGCTCACTGTCCAGGCACCAGTCGCCCGGCTGGTCGAGCTCTTCCAGGACGTTTTCTATGTAGAAGGCACTATGCCAGCGGATATTCGCCCGATCCCTGTCGTAGGCCTGGCGGCAATAGTCCTTCACGCTGTTGGCCAGGGTGATGCGCCTGGTCGCCTCGTCGATGCGGTCCACTGCAACCGTGTTGCTTACCCCGTTCATCGTCACCAGATGAACTTCCGCCTCCTGCGGCCTGGCCCAATGCCGCGGCAAAGCCCCGGCCTTGTACTGAAATGTTCGCGCCGTATCCACCTCTGGTGTTGCCGGGGTCGACGGCGGATTCTCCACATCCTCAATGCTCTCGGTCAGCAGCCAGCCGCCGCAGGCAGGATTCCCCGGGTCGAACTTCGGGTAGCGCGCCCTGGTCTGGCGTTTACCGTTGCAGAAAAGCTGCCTGAACCGCCGGCGCCCGCCGCTGAACTCCGGCAGATCACATTGCAGGATCTCCCCGTCGTACGGCTCCCACCCGTCAATTTTTCTGCCGCCGCTGAGAATCGGCTTCTCCCCGGGATACGCGGCGTAGGTGATCGGGCATTCCATCGTGCCGCTGTCCTCGGGGCCGAGCACCAGCGTTCGCCTGAGGTAATGCCTGCCACCGCGTACCATCACGGCAACCGCTGCCGGCAGCTCGGAATCCCGCCGCAGCTGGCGGATCGCGTTCCGGGCCCGCTCCAGGGAGGCGAACGGTCCGTCCGTCTTTGCGCCATTCGGTGCGTCCAGTTGCCCTGACCAGGAGTCATCGCCGTCTGTGGCAACGAAAAATGACTGTTGCTTACGGTCACTCATTGCATCCTCTCCCCTCTGTTAAGGCGCCCCGCCACCAAGGCCCGGTCCGCGATCAGGCGGTACAGCGACCCCCTGGCACCATACATCGTCAACGCCCATTTTCCGCGTTGTTGCACAATGGACAGCCGGTCAGGTTCGGTTACATTGACAGTGCCGCCACCCATTCACTGATTCAGGAGGCCTGATATGTACAAAGTAGAGTTTTCCATCGTCGGTCAGGACAGCCCGATCAATAGCTTGTCCCAGTCATTCCCGAACCTGCAAATTGTCAGTCTCGGCGGTTTCGATCTCGACGAAACTTCCGCCGAACAATTCGTCGCCATCCGCCCGCACGACTCCGACGAACTCAAGGCCGTCCTCGAATACCTCGCCACCGCCCCCGGCTTCGAGGGATTCGAACTGCTCGAGCAGACCGGCAACCAGGCGTTTCTGCGCTGGCAAGCTGCCTGTGCCCCCGAAAACTTCAACTCCCGTGTCGTGCAGGAAAATCAATGCTTCAAGATCGGCATGGAAGCACTGCAGAACGGCGAGGAGAAATGGACGGTCGGCTGCACCACGGAGGAGCAGGCGCAACGGTTACTGGATGAGCTCGGCGAGCTTGGCGAACTGACCTCCAGCGAGATCAGTGAGGACAGTTGGCAACTCATGCTGGGCCAATAGACACACCACCGGCAACCGGACGCGACCATTGCCGGGGCCGCCACTCACCCGGGCGGCAGCGCCATCGGCATCAAATGAACGGCCAAGCCGGCTGTTCCACGAGGAACATAAGCGGTGCTTGCCCATCCGTGTTGCCGCGCGCGCGGATGGACGCTTGCACCAGTTTGCTTCATGCAGGCGAAACGTGTTC
>JASLZG010000206.1 GCA_030754995.1 Lentisphaeria bacterium | reverse complement strand
CGGGTCGAGGTAAAGCTGGGAATGCGACTGCTGCACGTCGTTGAGGTCGACACCGAGCCCCATGGTCAAGTTCGCCTGGGCATCGCAATCAATGATCAGCACCCGCTTGCCGATGCCAGCCAGGGTGGCACCCAGTGCCAGGCATGTCGTGGTCTTCGCCACACCCCCTTTCTGATTGCTGACAGCTATGATCATCTTGCCCCGCCGCTGTTGCGTTGCGACACACCACTTCCGGCGCCGATTACTGGCGCATGAATGCCGGCAGTGTCTCAAATCCCGAGTTCTGGCTCGCCTTGGTTGAATATACCCGCATTTCTCCCGTTTTTAACCAAACGCGGTGTTTCCAAACATTGCCAATACATGATATATTACGCTTCGCCGCAGTTGCCAAAAGCAACATTGAAAACGTCTATCCACCATGCCGGTTTTACAATCATGGTATGACATCGCTTTCGCAGCTGAGCAGCCGTGTCCCATGTGAGAAAAGTCGCTGCTGCGATACTGTTCCAGCAAATCAAAGAGAAATGACCATGTCCGACCGGGCACTGGCGGAGTTGTATCAGAAATTCGCGGCGATGCTGGATACCGGTATGGCGCCGGTACGGTGCCTGACCGTTCTCGCGGGGCAGTACACCGGCAGCACGCACCGGGCGCTGGCGGCGATGCAGGACAGTATCGATCGCGGCTCCACGCTCACCGAGGCAGCCGCGACGCAGCCGACGATCTTCCGGCCGATGGATTTGCGACTGCTCGAGATCGGTGAACGCAGCGGCAGCACGATCACGATCATGCGGCGCCTTGCCGAGTCGCTCGAGCGCGCCCGCCAGGTGCGCACGGCATTCATTACGCGGATGATCTACCCGCTGCTCCTGCTGCATGCCGCGATCGTGATTCCAGCATTCGTCAAATGGCTGGTCCCCGGCGGCGGCACCGAGGCGGCGGTGCGTTATCTCTTGACCGCGCTGCTGCCGCTGTACGCGACAATCTGGTTCTTCTGGTTCGGCATCCGCGCCCTGCGCCGGACCGATGCGTTCTGTGTGTTGATGGACACGGCAGTGGCCAACCTGCCACTCATCGGCCGGCTCGTTGCGAACATCGCCATCGCGCGGTTCGTCCACACCCTGGAACTGCTGTACACGGCCGGGGTCGGCATGCGCGAAAGCGTCTCGCTGGCAGCGGAAAGCACCGGCAACGCCTGGGCCGGCAAACGGCTGCAGCTGGCCAACGCCTACCTGGACGGGGGTGATGACGTGGCCGTGGCGCTGGCGGCGACAGGCGTCTTTTCAGCGATGATGCAGGGCATGATTTTCACCGGCGTCGAGACCGGGCATCTCGACGAGATGCTGCGGAAAGTCGGCGACCATGCGCAGCACGACGCGGTGACCAGCATCTCCCGGCTGGCAATCATTGTGCCGCTGGTGCTGTATCTGGCGGTAGTGATTGGCGTCGCAATGATGATTTTTTCGATGTTTTATGAGGTGATGATCAAGCCGATCCAGGACCTGCTGTAGCAAGCCGGGGCAGGTGCTTCCGCCCGGGGGACGTCCCCCGGCAACCTCAGCGGGTGTCCTGCAGCTCGCTGGCGAGGGCGACGCAGACGTCGTTGTACATGGCCTCGAGCTCATGCATCATGTCCGGGGCGCCGGTGAGAGAATTCGACAGGGCCTGGGCCTCGAGTGCCGCACTCAGGCTCATGATCCCCATGGCACCGACATTGCCGCTGCACGATTTCAGCGCGTGTGCAGCTTCGCGCAGATCGGCGGCATTCTGCGTACTTACCGCTGCATTGAGTGACTCGATAAAGCCGGCAGAATCCTGCAGGTACATCGATACGACATCGTGAAATACACTCTCCGCACCTGTGCGTTCGAGCATCCGCAGGTCATTGAGAACGGACATGTCGATCAGCTCGTCGCGGGTCGAAATCTCGCGGTTGACGCTGGGCGGCAGCGGCGCTTCGCCCGTACGCTCCCCACCAAGCCAGTGCGTCAGCATGTAGACAAGCTCCTGCCGGGTGAACGGTTTAGCCAGATAATCATCCATCCCGGCAGCAAGACAATTCTCGCGATCACCGCTCATCGCATTGGCAGTGACGGCGATGATCGGGACGTGGCGGCGCGTGCCGTTGATCAATCTGGATTCTTCCTCGCGAATGCGGCGGGTCGCCTCGTAACCGTCCATCTCCGGCATCTGGCAGTCCATGAAAATGATGTCGAACTTCTTGCATCGCTGCGCCTCGAGCGCCTGCAGGCCGTTGTCCACGACGGTAACCGTGCAGCCGTGCAACTCCAGCAGGGTCTTGGCGAATTCCTGATTGATGCGGTTGTCCTCGACAATTAGAATCTCCGCCGCAAACTGCTCCTCGAAGACAAAAGTTACTTCGTCCGCAGCCCCCCGGTCGATATCGTCACGCAGCAGAGAGGCGCGCAGCGCCGCGCGGCCAATCGGTTTCTGCAATGACAAGCACTTGCCGACAAATTCCGCCGACAGTTCACCGGAGATCAACAGGACAGCCCGTGCACCGCTGGCAGTCAGGGCGACGAGCTGATCGGGCTGCTGCAGCAACAGCCGCTGATCGATAAAGATGACGTTGAACGCCTGGCGTCCGAGCATGGCGGCCGCCGCATCGAGGCTGGTGGCGGGACAGTAGGTGGCCCCGATGCCCGTGACATAGCGTTCGAGGACACGCTGGCTGGTACGGTTGCCGTCGATGCCGAGCACCGAGATTTCGGCCAGCTCGGCATCGCGCAACAGGGCTGTTGGCGCGTGCGGCACCGGCGTCGCCTCAATCGTGAACCAGAAACAGGCGCCCTTGCCGAACTCGCTGTCGACACCAATCCGGCCACCCATCATGACGACAAGCTCACGACAGATTGCCAGTCCCAGCCCGCTGCCGTCTTCCCGGCGAGCGGCTGATTCGTCGACTTGCGAAAACAGGTTGAAAATCGCTTCGTGGTCTTCCGGCGGCACGCCAATCCCCGTATCCTGTACGGTGAATCGCAGCCGCACCAACGTGTCGGACTGCTCCTCGACGACGGCCGTGACGCAGATTTCACCGTTGCCGGTAAACTTCACGCTGTTGTCTATCAGGTGGGTGAGAATCTGCCGCAGCCGGCCCGAGTCACCGTACACCGCCGGGACATCGTTGTCGATGTCACAGGACAGCTCCAACCCTTTGCCGTGGGCCCGCTCCGCCATGGCGCCGGCAGCTTCCTCCACCAGGTTCGCAACATCGAAGGCTTCTTCCTGCAATTCGAACTGACCGGTCTCGATCTTCGAGAAATCAAGCACGTCATCGATCATCGCCAACAGTCGCCGGCCGGCATTGCGCGCACTGAGGGTGTACTGGTGCTGCTGATTGTCCAGCGATGTGGCCAGCAACAGGTCCGTCATGCCGAGCACACCGTTCATCGGGGTGCGCAGTTCGTGGCTCATACGATTGAGGAACCGGCTCTTGGTGCGGTTCGCTGCTTCGGCATCGTGCAATGCCAGCTCGAGCTGACGCTGCGAGGCGGTGAGCTCCGTAATGTCGTGGGCAATGCACAGGATTCCAGCCGGTGTGCCGCTGGTGTCATGAATCAAGGAGGCCGTGAGGGTGACGTGAACCTGTTCGCCATCGCGCCGCACCAGGACCTCGTCGCTGCTGATGATCGAATCCGGAGCGGTCAGATCGCCGATGTAGCTGGTGACGCTCGAACCTTCGGGCATCAGCAGGTCGAACGACTGGCCAACCAGCTCGTCGCTGCTGTATTGCAGCAGCCGGCAGGTAATATCGTTGACCGTGCGGATCGTGCCGTCGGGCTTCAGCACTATCAGCGCGTTGGTCATGCTGCGTACGATACTCCTGACGAAATCGCGTGACACCGTCTTCTTCTGCAGATTGCGTCCCATTTCCCGGAAAGCATCCATGAACTCGCCGATTTCGTCACGGTGGTCGGAGGAAGTCTCGACATCGTAATCGCCGCGGCCGACCTGGCGGACGCACCGGCGCAGCTCGCGGATGGGCCGGATCAGGCGGTGCCCAATAGCACCTGTGATCGCGACGCCCACCAGCGCCCACAGCAGTATGGTGACAGCCAACGCCAACAATGAATGGCGCAGGCCGCCCTTGCCGATGTCGTACAGTTCACTGCCCAGGCGGGCCCGGGCGTTGCTGATATGGGCCTGCGTCAACGCCACGCGCAGGGCGCCTTCGACCCGGCCTTCATGTAAGATCGGACGGGTCAGCATAATGCGATCGACACTGGTTTCGGTGATGCCCTGGCCAGCAGCCAACAAGGTGACCATGTCGATCGCCTGGCCGCCTGCCGGCATCTGGTCGTCAACCGTCAGCAGCCGGCCGTCGGTGCTGAACACCTGCAGCTCGACGATGTTCCGGTTCCCGCGGGTAGTGGCAATGATTTCCCGCACCTTGTCGATATCACCGCTGGCAAGAGGGCCGGCGATGGTTGCCGCCAGCAAATGGACCGTGGTGCTGGCCTGGCGCTTCATCTGCACCTGCAACTCTTCGGTCATCGTATGGAGCCCCGACTCGGTCAGCTGGCGATTGCCATCACGCCCTACAAAGTAGAGTGTTGCGGCCAGCGACAGCAGCAAAAACAGGACCAACGAGACGATGGCCAGGGAAAATCGGCTCTGAATGTGCAATTTCATCTCTTAATCGATTGTAAATACGTGAGTTATGGATTATTATTCAGATTTTTCAAGAGCCGTGGACGGGCTTCGCGAAAAGGTACAAAGCAATAATATTGCAGAATGTGTGCCAATCCGGTTCAGAGCTGTGGCAAACGGTCCCACAAGGCCCCTCCCCGGACAAGGCCCCAGGCACGCTGGCTGTCCCGAAAGCACCGGAACGACGGGCTTTATCCACTACACGACATTGAATGGATAGACGGATAAAGTAGGAATAATCTTGCTTATACGGCCATGCGGCCGGGGTCAGATACCGTATCGAGTAAAATCATCGGGCAATAATGATCGGATCGGGGAAAAAAAGAGCCCCGCAACAAGTGCGGGGCAGGAAATGGAAGGGCAGGAGGAGCTTACTCTGCAACAGAGTAAAAAATAAGATCTTGCGATCCCATTGTATGATAGGTCCAGAGTGTCTCTCCTGCCCTCACACGGAAATAACGTAGCGGCAAATCATCTCAATTGCAAGCCCCTGTCGTGGCACTGTCGGGATCGATCTCACGGTGCCTCGCCGAGTGGGTCGAGAAACGCACGCACCGGCTTGTCGTACGGCAACTCGGTCGATGCACCGTTTTCGCCGACAAGCAGCTCGAGCTGCGACAGCGACAAACGGTGGGCGGCGCCGACGCGGTCGAGAAAATCGCCGACCCCCGCAGCACGCGTGCAGGCCGCATCGAATTTCCGGCGAGCGGCCCTGATCTGCGTCTCGAATTCCGCCTCCTTGCCATTGCGCAGAGTTCTCAGGCTGCCGATATAATCGTCGACGGCAGCACGCAGTAACAACGGGCAACGCCAGCGGAACTCGACGAATCTCGACAATAGCTCGTTGACATTGTCCGGGTTGTGGTCGTAGGTCTGGAAGTGGTAGTGCACTTCATCGAGCGGCACCCGGGTCACCCCGAAATCGCCGCCGGCGTCCGGCATGACCATGGGGACGGTCTCAAGCTCGCGCCGCCGTGCCTTGGCAGCCGCCAGGCTGAGGGGCTGGACGATGTTGACAACCAGTTTCTCCGCCTGCAGCTCGTACCAGTCCTGAATGGCGCCCTCGTCACCCTCGAAGCTGGCGAGCCGGGCAAAGAGCATGGCGCTGTCGGGGCCTTGGCGGCGGTGGCCGATCATGTCGCCAAGAATCCGGCGGTCGTGCTGGCGCAGCATCTTGATCAACAGCGCACAGGATTCGGCATACAGTTCGTAGACGATAGGATCGGACACCGCAACCGGATTGTCGAGCAGATTGCGCAGCCGCGGCAGTTGGCGCGCCTCGACCAGTACCTTGGTGGCGGCAAAGACGCGATTGCGGCTGAACGGCGGCATCCGCTGCTCCAGCATGCGGTGATAGAGCCCGGCAACCAGCCATTCGGGACAGTATACCTTCCGGCCGCGGCCGCCGTGGGCGATGGCGTAACGCTGCAGATGAGCAAGAATGAGCTGCGGCCCGGCAAGCCGGCCGTCGTTTGGATCGAGGACAAAGACGCTGCCGCCACTGCGCGGCGCGCAGTCGGCACCACGCCGGCACACCGTCATCGCCGGCAGCTCGGCAGCGCCGCCTATGACGCTGCGGACCTCGCGGGCGGCAGCGGCGGAGATGCCAAGCAGGCGCTTCTGTTCGCCGGCATCAAAGCCGCTGATCCGGACATCGCCGGCAATTGCCCGCAAAGCAAGCCCGAGGCTTGCCACCAACGTGATGACCGCGCGCCACCTCACCGGGCCGGGCTGATGACGCGGGCCGCCAAAGCTTCGAGAACCAGCCGCCGGGGCAACGACGAGGAGACATTGTAGCGGTCGGCTTCGGCCAGGATGGCGACGGCGCCGACCAGTTCCGGGCCACTGTAGCGCGCCGCCTGGCCGGCGGTCTTGTTGATCAGCCAATCGCTCTTGTCGCGCAGACCGTAGTGCTTGAACCGTGTCTTGTGTTCCGGTGCCATCTTTCCGATGGCACCGGCCAGTTGTTGCGGACGCCGCACTTTGAGTGTGGCACAAAGCAGTTTGGCCTCGAGCAGCTGATGGAAGAACTTGGCCGCCTGGCGGATCAGGCCGATAGCGCAGCTTTCCGGGTTCTTGTGGTTCGCCATGAGCTGCGTGATGGCGTCGTAGGCAGCCTGCAGGTCGCGGTCGCCGAAAGCGTTGGAAAGCGCATAATAGACCGCCTCGCGGTTGCCGGTGCAGACGTCCTGCACCTGCGCCGGCGTCGGGCTGGCGCCGGCGTAGCAGAAGATTTTCTCGATCTCACCCGGCACCCGCCCCGTCTGTACGCCGATGACTTCGAGCAGGTAGTCAATGGACTCGGGCGCCAGCACCATGCCGCGCTTGCCGCAGGCCTGGCCGATAAGATGCGCGACCTCGCGGCGCCAGTTGCGGTTGGTGATCTCCGGGCGCTTGTGGATCTCCACCTTGCCGACGTCCTTGCACGCCGCCAACAGCTGCTTCTGGGCGATGTCGAGACCGCCGATCACCAGGGTCACGTCTGGCGGGAATTCGTCGCTGATGATCTCCGCCAGGCGCTTGACGTTGCCGGTCAGCGCTTCCGGCAGGGGGGTCTCCGTCAACGCCTCGAAGTTGCGAAGCCACACGGTCTTGGCACCGCCGAACATCGAAGGGGTCATGATCGAGGCGATGACTTCGGCAACCACCTGTGCCGCCGTCTTTTCTTCGTCCTCCTCGTAAACTTCGAGAGCGAAGGGGTCGTCGTCGCCAATTTGCTGAACCAGTTTCTTGGCCGCCTCGGCGATTGTCGGGCCATCGTTGCCGGTGATCAGGTAAACGGGCATTGCACCTACTGCTGCCGGCGCCAGTCGGCGACAATTGCCGCCAGCTCCGGGTGTTGATTGTACCAGTCGCAGAACCGCGGAATCCCTTCCGCAATCGGGGTCTGCGGCTTGTAATCGAGCCTGGCCGCGGCGCCGGAGATATCAGACCAGGTCTCCTTCACATCGCCCGGCTGGGCTGGCAGATACTCAATCGTCGCCGCGCAGCCCAGTGATGCTTCGATAATCTTGATCATGTCCACCACTTTCTCAACCTGGCTCTTGCCTAAATTGAAAATCTCATAGGGCTCGAGGCCAGGGCAGAGAACAGCCTTGACGACACCGGCCACGATATCGTCGATGTACGTGAAATCACGCTTCAGCCGGCCATTGTTGAATACCGAAATGGGCTCGCCGTTGGTGATTTTCTCGGCAAATATCCACAGCGCCATGTCCGGACGGCCCCATGGGCCGTAGACCGTAAAGAAGCGCAGACCGATCGTCTGCAGGCCATACAGATGAGTGTAGCTGTGCGCCATCAGCTCATTGGCCTTCTTCGTCGCGGCGTACAGGCTGATCGGCCTGTCCACCCGCAGCGATTCGGACAGCGGAAACTCGGTGCTGTCGCCGTAGACGCTCGAGCTCGAGGCATAAACCAGCCGCCCCACTCCACCGTGCCGGCAGCACTCGAGGATATTCATAAAGCCTTCGAGATTGGAGCGTTGGTAAGAGAACGGATCGCGCATGCTGAAGGGGACGCCGGCCTGGGCCGCCAGGTGGCAAACCTGTCGCGGCTGGTGGTTGTCGAACAGCTCGCGCATGGCGGCAAGGTCGCAGAGGTCGGCCTCGACATTGATATAGGCATCGCCGCGACCCGCCAGCTCCTCCAGCCGGGCGCGCTTGACGGCAGCCGGGTAATAGTCGTTGACGGAGTCATAGCCGACCACACGGTGCCCCTCATCAAGCAGGCGACAGGCGACGCTGAAACCGATGAATCCCGCAGTACCGGTGACGAGGATAGGAGTATCCATGGCGCAATCGGGTCAGGATTGATAGACGTTGTCGGCTTTACGGCAGGCGTTGCGGGTGTCGATCACCAGCGGCACCTGTTGCGCCAGGGCATCATGGTCGACATTGTCGTGCGCGGTAGTGATGATTGCAGCATCATAGCCGTTGCCCGCAATGTCCTCGAGAGCCTGGCAGCGAATACCGGCAAAGCGTGAATATTCGCGCGTCGGCTTTACCACGTCGCAGTATGGGTCGAAATAGTCCACCTGCGCCCCATGGTCGACGAAGGCCTGCCAGACCGCGAACGCCGGGCTTTCGCGGCAATCGTCGACATTTCTCTTGTAGGCCAGCCCGACGAGCAGCAGGCGGCTGCCGTTGAGCGCCTTCCGGTGATCGTTGAGCGCCATCATCGTCCGCTGCACGACGTACTGCGGCATAGACGTATTGACCTCGCCCGCAAGCTCGATAAAACGCGACGAGATACCGTATTCCTTGGCCTTCCAGGTG
>JASLZG010000205.1 GCA_030754995.1 Lentisphaeria bacterium | reverse complement strand
TGGATGATCCGGAGTCGTACAGGCTCGATATTGACGACGCGTTTGCCAACGGCATGTACTCATTGGCTTCACTCACCAATGGCAACTGGCGTGACCTCGAAAAGGTCGAGCAAGTCATCCTGGCCTGTCGCGATGCCCCGGGGTTGCTGGCGTGGGAGCTGCAGGATGAACCGAATATGCGCCTCCCTGAACCTGCAGATTTGCCACACATGGAGCGACCCTACACGATACCGCCGGAGCAGTTCAAGCCGGTGTACGACCTGATCAAGCGGCTTGACCCGGGCCACCCTGTATGGCTCAACCTGGCATACGGCAGTGTCAAGGACCATCAGGACTACCGAGACGTTGCGGACATCCACTCCGACGACGTCTACCCGCTTCCCGATTATCCCCTGACACATGTCGCTGTCAATTCCGACAGCGTCGTGCAGGGCGCCGCCGGAAAGCCCGGCTGGATGTACGTGCAGATATCGCCGCAAAGCGCGACGCCGCTCGATGGCAAAGACCGCGCCCCGACTATGGAAGAGGTTCGTTGCATGACCTACATGGCGGTGACGCACGGCATCAGCGGTATTATCCATTTCAGCTTCCACTCCGGCGCCTGGTCGGTCAACGAACGGGCCCCGGCGTACTGGGCACAATTTGCGGACCTGACGGCGGAGCTGCGCACACTGACACCCTACCTGACGGCGGCGGAGTCGCCCGACAAGCTGCAGGCGGAGATTATCGAAGGGTCTGCGGCCTCCTCGAATTTCGGTTACACGGCGCTGCACCTCTCGCTGCGGAAAACCGCCAACAGCTACTTCCTGATTGCTGTCAACGGCTTTGACGCGCCGGTCAAAGGACGGTTCACGTTTCCAGTCCCCGAGGGTGGCTTGGCGCCACGCGCTGCGGTGCGTTTCGAGAATCGCCTGGTCGAGGTCACCGACGGTGTCATGGAAGATGCCTTCGCACCGTATGCTGTGCATCTCTATGAGTTGCCTTTTCCCGTGGTCAACGGGACCAAGCGAATGCCTCTGGACTGGCCCCAGTGGCAGCGGCGGGTGCGGCCATGAAGATCACGATTGGTGAGCCCTGGACGATCTCGAACTCGGTGACGGGAGAAGGCGAACACATCTACCCCGACCTCTGGAAGCTGCAGGACGGGACGCTGCTGCTCGACTACCACCTGGACCACGACATATGCCCGGCCCGACGCGCCTGCCTGCGGTCCGTGGACAATGGCAAGACCTGGACGCCTGATCCGCCACGCGTCGTCCGTGAAGAGGCCGTCGTGCAGCTCCGCGACGGCACGGTTCTGGCATACAACGGCTATGCATTTCCCGTCACGCCGGACTCGAAGCAGTCGAAAGGCAGCATGTTCCGCTCGGGTGACGGCGGCAAGACCTTCGAGGGACCGATCGACGTTACTGTCAATATGCCGCGGGCCAATCGTGAGCCTATCCCACCGCCCGACCCGAAGTATAAGCACTACATCGCGATGGTTTTCTGGCGTTCGATCCTCGAATTGCCGGACGGCAGTCTTCTGGCGTATATGTACGGCTGGTGGGAGGGCGACACGAAATATCGGTCCGTGGCAGCGATCTCGCGGGACCGGGGGTTGACCTTCGACTATCTCGCGACGATCGGCTACGATCCAAATCCCGACCTGGGCGAATATTACGAAGGATTCAACGAGGGTATCCTGTCATGGACCACTGCCGGTGACATCCTGTGCGTGACCCGTGTCGGCAGTTTTCATTCGTTGCGCCAGACTCGCTCGAGCGACCACGGCAAGACGTGGTCGGAGCCAATCATCCTCGACCCCGACCTGGACCCGGCAGCGCAGAGCGTGATAGAGGGTCCAGCCAATGTCGGCATTGCCAGTGTCAACCCGGACATGCTGTTGATGAGCAACGGTGTGCTTGCCTGCAGCTTCGGGCGGCCGGGCAACAGCATCATGTTTGACCCGACAGGCACCGGGGACAACTGGGAAAAGTCGATAATGGTGTCCTGGAGCGGACTCACCGGCTACACCTGCATGCTGGAGATCGCGCCCGGCAAGCTCTTGTTTGCCCATGACGCGTTGGGTATCGACGATGCCTCCGGAGACAAGGCGAATTGCCTGAGAGGTGTTGAGATCACGGTGGAGCGAGAATAGTACCACGAACTTCTGTGCTTGTCGGCCGGGTGTTTCAAGGCTTTTACGCTGCGTCTACCTGGCATAAGTTTGAATCAATAGATTCGGGTTCGAGACTAAAGCCGAACAGTCGGAGCGATCGGGATGAAATTTCTTCCGGCCCTTGTCATCGGGATCATGGCCCTGGGCGCGTTACTGCTGCAGGCCGAACCACCGCCGCCCATAGAACGCGTCGAGATTCGCGGCGACCGGATCTTCGTCAACGGCAAGCCGTTTTTTCCGATCGGTATCGACCATGCCGCACACTGGCACTATTCGCTGCCCGAGGCGGGCGCCCAGGGCTTCAACACGGTCACCACCCATGGCCTGAAGGAAATCCCCGAGTCGTACCGTTACGACATCGATGAAGCTTATGCGAATGGCATGTACTCCGTGGCTTTACTCACCAACAGCGTGTGGGCGAACATGGAGACGGTGGAGCGGATCATCCTGGCCTGTCGTGACGCTCCCGGACTGCTGGCCTGGGGATTGGAGCATGAGCCGAACCTGCTCACCGGCCCGAGACCGGCGACGCCGGACATCGAGCCGCCCTACCGGATGCCGCCCGCCACGTTCGAGCCGTTGTACGAGATGATCAGGCGTCTCGATCCACACCACCCGATACACGTTGAACTGGCGTACGGAAATCTCAACGACCATCAACGCTACACTGTGGTCACGGACATCCACAACGACATGATTCGTCCGGTCCCCAACAATCCCCTGGCCTTCGTTGCGCGATACTCCGATAACGTTGTCGAGGGCGCCGGCGGCAAGCCGAGCTGGATGGAGGTGCAGATGATGGCGCTCGGGGGGCGTAACCCGACCATGGCCGAGGTCCGTTGCATGACTTACATGGCCATTGCCCACGGCATCGACGGGATCATCTATAAAGCCTTCCACTACGGCCAATGGTGGGTTACCGACTCACCAGGGTACTGGGCGCAGTGGGCTGACCTGACCTCGGAACTGCACCTCCTGACCCCTTATCTCGTGGCACCCCAGGCCGGTGAAACCCAAACTGAAATCATCGAAGGCTCGAAGGAGCCCGGCGCCCTCGGCTACACCGCATTGCACCTGTCGCTGCGGCAAACCGAGGCCGGTTATTTCCTGATCGCCGTCAACGGTTTCAATGAACCGGTCACCGCCCGGTTCACCGTCCCGGTTCCCGAAAGCGGCCTGGCACCGCAAGCTGCGGTACGTTTGGAGAACCGCCTGATCGACGTCAAGGGCGGCGTCATCGAAGACGCCTTCGAGCCGTACGGGGTACACCTGTACGAACTCTTCGAAGCCGGCGCGATCGATCGCGAGGCGATAGACTGGCCACGTTGGCAGCGCCGGACGAGGCGATGACAGCGCAACAACAAGAGCAACCCCCGGACGCCATGCAAAATCCAGCATCCGACTCCCCGTTGACCCCGCGCGGCGAGCATCGCATCCTGTACGTCAGCGATCCATCCAGCATCGTTGCCAACTTCCTGCCCGATCCGGTGACGGCTGATTCGCTGCGCCGGTGGGTGGACATGCTCGCCGACAGCGGCGTGGATATTTTCCAGCAGGATTGCTTCAACCAGGGGTTTACGGTCTACTGGCGGTCGGAACAGATGCCATACGACCAGCGGCCGCAGCACGCGAAGTCCCTCACCATGCTCGATGCCGGCGAGCAGCCGCTGCAGGTGCTGCTCGACCGCAGTCATGAGCGGGGCATGACATTCATCGCCGGTTTTCGCATGAACGACAATCACTCCGGCGAGCATTACCCCAGGCGGGCCGCCTTCATGGATGCACACCCCGAGTGGCTCCTGCCGGACCCGACTCTCGAAAAAGATGACCAGCGGATGCTCGACTTTTCATTCGACGGGGTGCGCCAGTTCATCTTCGAGGTGATGGAAATGGTTGTCGACAGTTTCGATGTCGACGGTATAGAGATGACCTTTCGGGAGCCGATGTACTTTCCCCCATCTCAGGGAACTGATCGAGCGCCTTGCCTGACTGAGCTTGTGCAGCGTTTGCGCGACATGCTGGACGAGGTGGGCCGGGCCCGGGGAAGGAAGCTGTTGCTGGGGGCCAGGGTGTACGCCACGATGCAGGAGAACTTGTCCCTTGGTCTCGACGTGCCGACATGGATTACCAAAGACCTCATTGACTATGTCAGTCCGATGGACCCGATGTATTGCAATTTCAACGCCGGTTACGCGGACTTCAGCGAGCTGACAAGGAAGAGCAACTGCATGCTCTATCCGGGCACGGCGCCATGGACGAGTTGGCAGGCCCGCCGGCGCAACCAAATCCCGGCCGAGCGCCTCGTGGCGGGCCGGACCAACATGACGCGCTCGAATTATCGGGCGCTGGCCCAGACCTTCTATGGCGGCGGTGCCGACGGCCTCTCTGTATACAACCATTTCGTCGGCGGCCTGTATCCGCCGCCCTATTATCCGCAGGCGTTGCAGGTCTTCTACGAGCTGCGTGACTTGCCGCGCGCCGCCCGCGGCGATCGGCACTATATCTTCGAACCCCCCGGGGACCCCGATACGATCACGTCGGCCCTGACGGAGCGCCTGGTGCTCGACCGGGAAAGCGCGCAGCCCTCCGGCATATTCCGCTTCCAGGCCTTCGAACAGAACGACCAGGTACAGGTCGCCACTTTGATGCTGCGAGGCAGCCTGACGCTGCACGACGTCGTCGACGTGCAGCTCAATGGCGCGACTATAGCCCCGGGGCCGTTCGGCAAGCCCGATATCAAATACCAGCGGCCGTTCCCGGACATCCGTTGGTTCCCGCTGCCCGCCGATGCCCTCGCTTACGGCGAAAACCAGCTGTCCATCACGCTGACCAAGGCTGATCCGGATGCATCCGGCGAGATCGTGATCGACGAAGTGGAACTTTGGGTGCAGCCGGTGTAGATG
This sequence comes from Lentisphaeria bacterium, assembly GCA_030754995.1. Classification (GTDB taxonomy): domain Bacteria; phylum Verrucomicrobiota; class Lentisphaeria; order JABSQK01; family CAJWLW01; genus CAJWLW01. The sequence goes on along the minus strand of JASLZG010000205.1, from coordinate 3,935 downwards.
AGGTTACGGGCGACCATTGGTGAAAAAATGCGATACTGTACCGCTCGCGAAAATCATGACACTTACGGCACACAATATTGAATACGGCGTCGTCGCGGCACGGCCGGACCAGATGTACGGCTGGCCGGGCATCACGCGCACCGTTGACGGCGATATCGTCGTCTCGGCGTCCGAGCGGATCTACCACACCGGTCCGCAGAGCCGGACTGTGGTGATGCGCTCGGCTGATGGCGGCAGGACGTGGAGCCTGCCGCAGGAGGTGTACAACAGCGAGACGGACGACCGCGACGCCAGCCTCCGCACCATGCCGGACGGGACGATTGTTCTGACCTCCTTCAGCAGCACCGACTGGGTGCCGAATGTCGTGTCCGGTGAGTTTACCGCCGGCAGGACGATTCCCGGTTGGCGGTTGTCCCAATGGCAAGGTATCGTCGAACGCATGGGGCTGACGGAGGAAGGCCTGCCGCGCCCCTGGTTGATGCGCTCGGAAGATGGCGGTCGGACCTGGGGACCGCCTGTTGACACGCCCACCGGCCAGCATTCCGGGCCCGCGGCGCTGGCCGACGGACGTCTGATCTACATTGGTACAGGTCTGGTCGAGATGGCTGAACCGATCCTGGTGTGGGAATCGAGTGACCAGGGAGACACCTGGGAAACGGTCGGAGAAATACCGCGCGCAGCAGATTTGCCGGGGGAGACCTGGCTGATCGAGAACCACCTCGTCGAGACCAGCCCCGGGCGCCTGGTCGCACTGTTCCGGGCCGAGGGCTGTCCCTGGGAAGACCAGTATATGTATCAGTCGAACTCGAACGATTTTGGACGTACCTGGTCGGTCGCGAGGAAGCTTCCTGTGTGGGGTTATCCGCCGCATCTGCTGAAGCTCAGCTCCGGCGCAATCCTTTGTTCGTACAGCTATCGCGACCGGCCCCCGAGCATCCGGGCGATGATCTCGTATGATGAAGGGGAGACATGGGACTACGAGAATATGATGACGCTGCACGACCTGCCGGTCGAGCATGATTTCGGCTATCCCGTGACGACGGAACTGACACCCGGGGAGATGGTGACGGTCTGGTACCTCAACAAGAAGTACGTTCGCCAGAACGACAAGTACGTGCATCTGGCGTATGTCGAAGATGCCGGTGGCATCATGTCCATCCACTGGACGCTGAAGTGACAGTACCATGGGGGCATCGTGGTATTGTCAGGGAGATTTGTCCAGACGCCCGGCCGCTGCCTCATGCAACCCGGCCGCCCGGGCGTGATCCGGGTCGAGTGCCAGCGCCGATTGAAAGTCTGCCGCCGCCGCTTCGTATTGCTGCATATTGAAATAACAGACGCCGCGATTCAGAAAGTCATCGGCCGACGGGGCCGTGCGCAGGATTTCATCGTACAACGCGGTTGCCTCGGCGAACCTGTCCAGTTCCCGATAGCATTCGCCCAGCTTCGCGCGGACATGGTTGCCGCGAAAAAGCGTCGCGGTCGACGGCGTGTCGAGATGCGGCTGCAATGCTTCGAATCGTCCCGCGGCCGCCGCAAAATGCCGCCGCCGCAGCAGGACGGATGCCCGCAGATATTCCGCCTTCAGGTAGTTTGCGGCTTTGTGGGCCTTGGTAAGTGCCCTGCTGTCTGCTGATTCGAGCTCGTCGGCAAGCTGCACGACCTGCTGATAGTTCCTGCGCATCAGTTCCTGCTCCGCCAGTGCACCGAGCGCATATGGATTCGGCCGCGGGTCCAGTGCCGCTGTGAGCCACAGGTCATGGGTGCTGCGAAACGTCGGTACATACAGCAGCGCCACGATGGCCAGCGCCGCAACATAAGTTGTGCACAACACGGCGGCGGTGCGCCGGCCCCGTGGTGAGCAGACCATCGTCCGCAGGCGTGTCGCGTCGCCGGTGGTGACATCCATCTTGCGAATCGCCGTGCAGGCCCCGGCAATTGCCAGGAGAACTACGGTGGATATCAGGTAGCTGTATCGATCCGCATGATCGATCGCGCCGAGTGAAAAGACGCCGATCACCGGCGCCCCGATACACAGATAAGCCAGAACAAGCGGCAGGACTGTTCGAACCAGCAGGGTGCGGTGCCGGCGCGCCAGGTACACGAGACCGCCGATCAGCAGGCAGCCGATCACAGACGCCTTGATCAGCAGCACAGTCGAGAGTTCAACGCGCGGGTACAGGGGGGACAGGCGAATCGGTGCGACGAAGGTTTCGAAGTACCACATGAGGTTGTGCGGCACGACCGTCAATCGGCGCGACCAGCTGAATACCGTGGCGATCGCCGTGCCCTGTGCCGCGACGGTAACCGCCGCCATGATCGGGACCGGCAGCCAATATGGCCAGCAGCGTCGAACTATTTCGCCGGGGCGGCTGCCGCGATGCAGCTCGTAGAGCACGAGAACGGCCGGCAGCGTGATCGCCATTGCCTTACTGAGCAGCGCCGCAATCCAAAGGACATAAGGCAGGATGTGCATCGTCTTGCCGGCTTGCCGCCCGGCCAGGTAGCGATCGAACGCCAGCAGGTAGAACGCCGCGCCCATCACCTCTTTGCGTTCCGAGATCCAGACGACCGACTCGACCCGTTGCGGGTGCACGGCGAAGACCAGAACGGCGATGGCCGCAATCTCCGGGGCAATTCTCAAACGCAGAAAGACCGAGTAGAGGGCCGTCGCCGCGACCACATGCCAAAGGAGACTTTGCAGGTGGTAGCCGACCGGATTGGTTCCCCACAGGCGGTAGTCCACCATGTACGAGAGCATCGTCAGCGGGTGGTAGTTGTGGGCATGAAAATGGGTGAACCAGTACACCACGTTGTCGATTGCGGGGGACAATCGGTCGATTGCACCGAGCACGTACTCGCCGTCATCCCAATCGCCCAGGAATGGATACGCCAATCCCCGGCCGAATACGACAATCGCGGCGCACAACAGAACAGCAGAAAAACGAGCCCGTACCATGTTTAGACTATATCATGCCGGAGGTCGAGGCGCTTCTACCTCTGTTGCGACTGCGGCAGGTGGTCCGTTGCTCGGCGCATGCCGCCGCCGTGAGCCGGTTGTTACTTCTTTAACGTCCCGTAAATTAGCGGGCCATGGCTACCGCCCATCCATTGCACGGTCGTTGCTGCTGATGGCAGCCGCGGCTACCGAGGTCGTCCTCACTGCCGCCGACGTCGAATACGGCATCGGTTCGCAGGACATTCTGAGCGGCGTGTCGTTGACGATTCACGCCGGCGACCGCGTCGGGCTGGTCGGCCGCAATGGCGCCGGCAAATCGACGCTGCTGAAGCTGTTGATCGGGCAGATGTTGCCGACGAAAGGAAGTGTCATGCCGCGGCGCGATTTGCTGATGGGCTTTCTGCCGCAGGCTTTCGAGCTGGAAGATGAACGCACCATCGCGGAGAATATCGCCGATGGCATCGCTCATCTTAGGGCGCTGCTCGATGAGTTCGAGCAGTTGCCGCCGCTGTCGGGCCGGGCCGTGGCGATCGAGGCGCAGATCACCGCGGCCGACGCGTGGAACCTGCAGACGCGCGTCGAGCAGGTGAGGTCGGCGCTGGCGGTACCGGCCGGTGACCGGCTGGTCGGTACGCTGTCCGGCGGCGAACGCCGGCGGGTGGCCCTGTGCCGTGCCCTGGTCGCGCATCCCGAACTGCTGCTGCTCGACGAGCCGACGAATCATCTCGACACGCCGACGATCGAGTGGCTCGAGCAATTCCTCCACGGTTACCGGGGCACCTGCATCTTCGTGACGCACGACCGGTTCTTTCTGGATCGGCTGGCAACGCGGATCATCGATCTCGACGGTGGCCAGTCCTACGGTTACCAGGGAAACTACACCGAGTACCTGGAGACCCGCGCGGCACGGCATGCCGCGGCGCAGGTCGAGGACCATAAGCGGCAGCTGTTCCTGAAGCGTGAGCTCGACTGGATC
>JASLZG010000204.1 GCA_030754995.1 Lentisphaeria bacterium | reverse complement strand
TCGAAGAGCTCGACCTTCTCCAGTATCTTTACGCCAATGCCGTTGACCAGGTCGATGACTTGCTGGTGTCCCAGCGATTCGTCTGCGATGAAGGCGACATCACGGCTGGTGGCAGGGAAGGGTGCCAGCGGCGCATACTTCGAGGGAGCCCCCTGAATCGCCAGTACGTTGTCGACGTTCACCAGCGCCACAAACAGCGGCATCGTGATGCGCATCTCCTCGACCTGCGCGTGCGCGACCTGCCCGAACACTGCCAGGACAGTGTCGTTGACTACGACTTCGGCACCGGCGTCGAAGGCGAAATGAGTCGTCGGCCGTATGGTGTAGTCGGAGATCCGGCGGACCTGCAGCCAGTCCTCGAGCAGCCCGCGCAAGTCGAAAATATCGTAGGTGACTTGGCGTTCGCTCGAGAATCGTTCCGGATTCTTCAGGCCGGTCAGTGCGATCGCCGCCTCGTTGCGCTCCTCAGGATCGTCGGGCATGCCGCGATAGGTGCGGCCGAGCTCGAACAATGCGAGATGTGTATTCCCGTGCGCGATGTTGTGGCCCACGGTGTCCAGGATCGCCTGCAGCAGGGAAGGGCGCATGACCCCCATCTCGCTGCTCAACGGATTCTTCAGATGCAGCATGCAGTCCGGGTCGTAGGCGGATTTCGCGGTCACCACGTCGACGGCCACGGTGCTGTAGGTGAGACACTCGTAGAGACCGAGCATCAGCAGTTCGTTGCGTACCAGTTCGAGAGCATAGTAGGCGTCTTCGACGCGCTCACCACCGATGCGTGCGGCTGGCGTCGCAGTCGGAATGTTGGTGAGTCCATAGATCCGCGCCACCTCTTCGATCAGATCGACTTCCCGCAGCAAATCGAGACGGAACGAGGGAACAGTCACGGTGCAGCCGTCGGTGCCACTGTCTTCGACCGTCAGCCCGAGGCGCGTGAAAATCTGCTGTGTTTCCTGGGGGGACAGGCTGACGCCGAGCAGTCGCCCGATCTGGCTGTAACGGCAGGACAGTTGCGGCGGCGAGTACGGCACCTGGCGCACATCGATGACGTCCTCGATCAACGTGCCGCCGGCGTACTCGCAGATGAGTTGCGCGGCGCGCCGGCTCGCGTAGTCGACCATCTCCACGTCGACACCGCGTTCGAAGCGATAGGAGGAATCGGTCGACAGCTCCAGCTGGCGTGAGGTTGCACGGATATTGCCCGGGTCGAAGGCGGCGCTCTCCAGGAGCACGCCCGTGGTGTCGTCGTTGATCTCGCTGTTCTGCCCGCCCATGACCCCGGCCAGGGCGACGGCTCCGGCCGCATCGGCGATCAGCAGATTGGCGGTCGTCAGTTTGTGCTTGCTGTCGTCCAGGGTCGTGATGACCTCGCCGTCGCCGGCGCGGCGGATGATCAGTTCATCGCCGTTGAGTCGGTCGCAGTCGAAGGCGTGCAGCGGCTGCCCGCATTCGAACAGCACGAAGTTGGTGATGTCGACGATGTTGTTGATCGGGCGCAGGCCGACAGCGCGCAGGTATGCCTGCATCCAGTCGGGGCTCGCACCGACGGTCACGTCCTTGATGAGCCGGGCGGTGTAGCGCGGGCACAGGTCCGCATCGGCAACCGTGACTTTGAATTCGCCGGCGATATCGGTGCCCGCTGCCGCAGCGGTATCGACGGCGGGCATTCGAAGCTCGGCGCCAGTGACCGCGCCGATCTCACGGGCGATGCCGATGTGCGACAGCCAGTCCGGTCGATTGGGTGTCACTTCCCAGTCGATGACCGTGTCCGTACCGATAACTTCGCGATACGCTGTGCCGATCGCCGCCTCGCCGTCGATGATGATGATCCCGTCGTGATCGTCGCCGAGTCCGAGCTCGTCCTGAGCGCACAGCATGCCCATCGACACCTGGCCGCGAATTTTCGATTTCTTCAACTTGACACCGTTGGGCAGCAGCGTGCCGACCCGGGCCAGTACGGCAAGCTTCCCGGTGTCACAGTTCGGGGCGCCGCAGACAACATCGAGAAGCTCGCCGCTGCCGTCGTCGACTTTGCAAAGGCTGAGCCGGTCGGCATCCGGATGTTGCTCACGCGACTCGATACGGGCGACGACAACGGAGTCGGGCAATGCACCCTTCTCCTCGATGCCCTCGACCTCGAGGCCGACCATGGTCAACTCTTCGGCGAGTTGCCGGGCGTCCCAGTCGATGTCGATATAGTCACGCAGCCATGTGGAGGAGGTTTTCATAAGCTGCTTAATCTAACGTCAGAAAGTGAAAGACAAAAACCGTCAATGCTGGTAAGTTCAACGCATGGCCCGAACACCCGAAGACAAGCTGACCGTTGCGAATCAGCATTTCCGCTGCACCGACTGCGGTCGTTGCTGCCGCGACTGGTATGTGGCGTTGCTGCCTGATGACAAGCGGCGGCTGTCGAAACTGCAGTGGCGCCGGGAAGACGGGGTCCCGGAAAAGTTCATCGCGACGGTGAATAAGAAGGAGTACGTCGCCCACCGCAGCGACGGCACCTGCATCTACTTCGATCGCGCCGCCGGCAACTGCATGATTCATGCGCGCCACAGCGAGATCATCAAGCCGCTCGGCTGCCGTGTTTACCCGTTCAATATCGTTGCCGCGCTGGACGGCGAACAGTCCGTCATGGCGCGCTACGACTGTCCTGCTGTGCGGGCCGGCACGGGGCAGCCGCTGAGCCAGTCGAAGCGGCAGATAGGCCGGTACATCGAGGAGCTGTGTATCGGTGACGGGTTCGACTGTTACGACCGCGAAGGTCTCGATGTTGACGCGATCCGCAAAATTGTCGCCGGCGTTTACAAGCTGGTGATTGACAGCCCGGCCCTGGACTGTCCCGCCGCGGTGACTGCTGCGAGCATCGCAGTCTATCGTCTTGAACAGCTCGGAACGGATTTCTTGAACGATGTCAATCCGAACAGTTTCTCGAATCCTTCCTTCGGCGGGCGGTTGCCGACAGTCTCGAAATGTCGCCGCCGAAGCATGTCAACAACGTTGAGCGCTGGCGGTTCATGGTGTTGTTCACCGCCTACATGCGACGTGACGAATCATTGGTGGGGCAGGGCCTCCGGAGTCGGGCGCGGCGGGCCGGGGCGATCATGCGGCTGATCCTCAAGTCCGGCAATCTGCACGAGCTCGGCGAGGAGCATCCCGACATGGCGCTGCACAGCCGCGACTTGTTCGAGATGCCGATCGTCAATCTCGAGGAGGTGGACTGGTCGCTGTACCTGGACATGATCAAGGTGCGCCTGCAGACCTACCAGTTTTTCGGCCGCGCCAATTTCAATGCCGGCATCTATTTCGGCATGCAGCTTTTGTTGCTGACCTTTCCACTGGTCATTGCCGCTGCCAGATGGCACGCTGCAGCGCGCCACCGCACCCGTCTCGAGGTGCTGCCTGTAGATGTTGATTATGCGGTTGGCGCGATCGATCACGCCTTCGGCCGCGCACAGGTCTTGAATATGGGGACCTATCGTATGCTGTCGCGCCAGATGGTCGATATCGATTCCTATCGGCGCCTGGTGTGGTCGCTGCTGAGGGGAGCGTAGATATTCCCGGGAACGCGGCCATCCTGCCCGCTCTCAATCAACAAGCAGGCTCTGCTAGACCGGCCTTATCATCCATGGGTGGAAGGCGCGACACATACAGAACGGTTCAATGGGAAGATCCCCGGTCTTTCACTGCTCAGCCGCCAACCATCGGCACAAACCGCACGCTGCCGGCAAAGGACACGATGAAATCATCGCCGTTTCGTTCATGGATCTCCAGCCGTTGCTCATGGTCGCCGACCGGCAGGATCATGCGGCCGCCGCCGGCCAGCTGAGCCCGCAGCCCGGGCGGTGTTTCCGCGGGTGCACATGCCGCGATGATCCCATCGTAGGGCGCATGCTCCGGCCAGCCCTGCCGCCCGTCGTGGCAGGAGACCTGGACGCGGTCATAGCCATTTGCCCGTAACACCTCGGTGGCGTGCGTCGCCAGCCCGGGCAGGATCTCGACCGCAAAAACATGCATCCCCAATTCGGCGAGGAGAGCCGCCTGGTAGCCGCAGCCGGCGCCAATTTCCAGGACCTTGGCGCCGGGGGTGAGCGCCAGGCAATTGATCATGTGCGCCACGATGAACGGTTGCGAGATCGTCTGGCCGTGGCCGATGTCGCAGGGCGTGTCCTGGTAGTTGTCGATGCTGCTGTAGGGTGCTGGAGGAAACAGATGCCGTGGCACCCTCCCCATCGCACCAAGGATCGTGGGGTTGGTCATGCCGAGCTGGTGCACCCGCTCGATCATCCGTTTCATGGCGGTTTCGTAGTTCATGCGGTTAGCCGGGCGTCGGTGCGGTTGAAGTACGAAAACGGTTGCATCAGACCTGCAATGAGTTGCTCTACGACGGGTGGAAAGTCAGGTTGCCGCTCGTTGGTAAACTAACCTGATAGATGGTTTTTACTGCCTGTGATTGTCGCGCCCGCACGACCCGGCCGTTGCTTTTTCCCTTCTGGTAAAATACGGAGGGGGCGATTACCGTGACATGTGTGGGCAATGCCGTTCACACGATCAAGACAGGCGTGGCCGCCGGGGATTGAATCTTTCCATCGCTGCGCCAGCCTTCCAACCATTCCGCCTTTCATGCATTACAACACGCTCATGGCGCTCGTCGTTATCGCCGCGGTTGTCGCGGCCGGGTTCGCCTGCGGCATGGCCGCGGCAGAGACGGAGACGGGGTTTCGCATCCTCCGCTACATCGGCATTGGCGGACTGGTGCTGTTCACCGGACTGATCGTTACCGCCGTGTTCGGAGCACACCTGGAGCCGGCGAGCCGGATCGTACTGTTATGGGCGCTGCTGGCCTCGGTCGCTCTATGCGTCGCGGTATTCTCCGCCGGCCTTGCCGGCTGCTGCCGCAAGGAGCACCGCCGCGCCGGTGCCATGCTCTTACTACTGGCCGGATTGCTGCTGCCGATCATCGGCATTGCCATCGGCGCCAAAGAGCTGCTGACGAATTGACCATGCTGTTGCCGGGCATGTGGGTCTTGCCCAGATACCAAAAACGCCTGAAACCAAGGTGTGCCAAGGTTCCAGGCGTTGTGAATTGGCGGGGTTGACGAGACTCGAACTCGCAACCTCCACAGTGACAGTGTGGTGCCCTAACCAGTTGAGCTACAACCCCAATACACGATCTAACAACTAAAATATCCTTGGTTGGCCCGGCTGCAAATAGGAGTGTGGAACAAAAATTGGCTGCCTGGGAGGCTTCTTTCATGAGCCGGCGGGATACCTGTGTTTCCAGGGCTTGCCATTTGGCTTGAACGGCATATTATGCGGGATGAAATTTTCGCTTGTTCTCTGTTGCCTCTTGCTGCCACTGGCGCTGGCCGCTGATCCGGTCATTGGTACGGTCACTGCCAACCGTTTGAATGTGCGACCGAAGCCCGGCACCAACTACCAGGTTTTGTGTGAGCTCCAACGCGGTGCGTTCGTGACGGTTGTCCGCGAGCTCGACGACTGGTATGGCATCCTGTGCCCACCACAAGGAAGCGCCTGGGTACCGGCGGCGCGTCTCGACGGCAACGGTGCCACGACCGCCGCCACGCGAGTCTATGCCGGGCCGGGGACGCTGTATGCCAGTTACGCCGGTTTGTCGGCGGCGACGCAGGTGACCGTGGTCGAGAGCCGCGACAAGTGGCGGCGAATCGAGCCGCCGGCGGACAGCGTGGCCTGGGTCCACCGCAACTATGTCGCTTTACCGGAGCCGGAGCCGGAACCCGAACCGGAGCCCGAACCGGAGCCGGCCGTCGTTGAGGAGCGGCCGCTGCCGGCGCCGAAGGATGTCACCATCCATCGGATTCAGCCGAAACCGCAGGACGGGCCGTTGACGTACTTCGGCGACGCCAAGAAGGTGAGCAAGTCCGGCGTGATCGTACCGCTTGGCACCGAAGAGTCGCCGTGGGCGCACGCGCTGGCGGTGCATCTCAATGAGACGTATTACCCGCTGTCCTATCTGAAGGCGGAAGAGATCGACTTCAAGAAATGGGAGTGGCGGCCGGTCACGATCGACGGGACGCAGCATTGGGTCAGGGGCTGGCCGCGACCGCTGATCGAGGTGGATGAGATTGAGGATGTGCGATGAGTCGGAAGAAGGGGAAAGGCAGGTAACGGAATCAGGGCAACCGAATTAGTTGAATACATTAAGATTGGCGACGAAATAAGATTATTCCCTGAACGCTTCCACGGCGGCTTCAATCGTTTGGTCGATGATTTCGTTGGTGTGCATCAGGCTGGTGAAGCCGGCTTCGTATTGTGAGGGGGCAAGGTAAACGCCGCGTGTCAGCATGGCGTTGAAGAACTTTGCGAACGCCTCGGTGTTCGCCGCACTGGCACTTTCCCAGTCAGTGACCTGGGCCGCCGTGAAATATGTGCAGAACATCGTGCCGACCCTGGTCTGATAAATCGTCCGCCCGGCGGCGGCGGCGGCCTCCCCGATGCCGCGGCACAGACGTTCGGCCTGGCCGATGATCTTTTCCAACACACCCGGGCGCTGCAGGATCTGCAAGGTCGTGAGCCCGGCGGTCATCGCCAGGGGATTGCCGCTCAGCGTACCGGCCTGGTACATTGGACCGGCCGGCGCCACCAGGGACATCAGGTCGGATCGCCCGCCGTACGCCCCGACGGGCAGGCCGCCGCCGATGATCTTGCCCAGCGTTGTCAGGTCCGGCGTCACGCCGTACAGCGCCTGGGCACCGCCGCGATCGACGCGGAACCCGGTCATGACCTCGTCGAAGATGAGCAGCGCGCCATGGGCGCTGGTGAGCTGGCGCAGGCCGTGCAGAAAACCGTCGGCCGGTGGCACCACGCCCATATTGCCGGCAACCGGTTCGAGGATGACACCGGCAATGGTGCCGGGATTCGCATCGAACAGTGTGCGGACGGAATCGAGGTCGTTGTAGTCAGCGATCAGCGTGTCGCGGGTGGCGCCCTCGGGGACGCCCGGGCTGTCGGGCAGGCCAAGGGTGGCGACGCCGGACCCGGCCTTGACCAGGAGGGCATCGGGATGGCCGTGATAGCAGCCGCTGAATTTGATTATCTGGTCACGGCCGGTGGCGGCGCGCGCCAGGCGGATGACCCCCATGGTCGCCTCGGTGCCCGAGTTGACGAAACGGACAGTATCGATTGACGGCACCATCTCGCAGACCAGTTCGGCCAGGTCGATCTCGCGCTTGGTCGGGGCGCCGTAGCTGGTGCCCCGATCGATCGCGTTCTTGAGTGCGGCGGTGACTTCCCGGTGGGCGTGCCCGAGAATGAGCGGCCCCCAGCTCATGACATAGTCGATGTAGCGGTTGCCGTCGGCATCGTAGAGGTACGGCCCGCTGCCACGCTCGATGAACAGCGGCTGACCGCCGACACTGTTGAAGGCGCGCACGGGCGAGTTGACGCCGCCGGGCATGGTTGTTTTGGCCTGGGCGTAGAGTTGCTCGGAGCGGGTGCGCTGCATCAGTCGTTTCTTTGTTGGGGATGGTGAATGAAGTGGCAATCATACTCTTGCGACGGCCGCATCGCAAATATGTCGGGCGGAAACGGCTGGGACATTGCGGCCTCAACGCCTCGACCGGGGCATAACGGCGACATCAGGACATTCGAAACATATAGCTATTTTACAATCGGCTGTTTCACCGATCCTCGTACCAGCGGTCACGGTAAACCACCAAATTCCGGTCGTCGAAACCTGGGGTCATGCCCGCACGCGTAATGTCGTGGGCTGCGGCATTGTCGCCGAGTGGCAAAAGCCAGTGTCTTGGCTGGCCATCGCCGTGCTCGATCAAGATTACCCGCCGCGCGTCGGGCGCCCAGGAAAGCACGTCGAGTTGGAAATTTCGCTGCCGCGCGAATGGCAGCCGAATTGAACGTTGCTCGCCTGCCTGCAGACTGTAGATCCACAATCGATCACCCAAACTGTCCCAGGGCGTGCACATGACAAGGTCACCATCCGGTGACCAGGCGGAAACGCGCAGATTTCTCCCGGCCAGCGGTACCCGTTCGGCAGTTCCGTCCAATCCGAGGATCCACAGTTCCAGGCCACCGTCAACTGCGGCTCTGTCCATGGTTGTGTCGAGAGCCGCGACAAGGGCAATGTGATGCCGGCCGGGACTGACGCGATAGCTGCCGTGATACTGCCAGGGACTGCCGGGATCCATCCGCGCCGCGATGCCCCAGTCGTGGTCTGCGGTCGGGATTGCCAGCGCCAGGGAGTAGCCGGCTGCGACCGGATCATCAGGCCACAGCAGGGTCGCCGGGGTGTTGGCAACATGGACGGCGGCGCGAGTGCCATCGAAAAGCGGCAGGGCAGCGACGAGATCCGCTGTTCGTGTCCGTGTATCCCAGGCGAACAGGTTGCTGCTGCATTGGAAATAGAGGACCTGGTCGGAGGCCCACCCCCATACCTTCATCGGCTGTTCCCAGTTGAGGATGTCGTCGATCCTGATGCGACTTGCCGATTCCAGATCAACGACGGTCACCGTGTCATTCTCAGTGAGCGCCAGGTAGCGGCTGTCGGGTGACCATTCGCCGGGGACCCCTGTTTTCAGTGTTTGGCGGTTGCCCTTGCGGCTGCCGACGCGCAGTGACGGCTGCGGCGTGTAAAGGCTGACCCACTTGCGTGGGCGCAAAGTCAGCAGGGTTGCGGCAGTCGCCGTTGCTTCGGCGGGGATCATGGCGGTCTTGGCCAGGTGCCCGCTGGTGGTCGTGGTCAATGCCTGGGCGTGCTCGCCGTCGGGCGAGAGATTGTGGGTGGAGATGCTTCGGCAGCCGCTGGCAAGGATGAGCAGGCACGGGACCAGGCAGAAGTGAATGCGAAAGGAGCCGCGAGTCATTTTGATTCTTCATGTTTGACCGTCGCTGCTTGGCATGTCGGTCAAAATTATGATTTGGAGAGTGAGTGGCCGGAGTTTACCGGCGCAGCCACTCGAGTTCCATGATTTCCGGATCGTTCCGGAGCCTTTCGAGTTCTTTG
>JASLZG010000203.1 GCA_030754995.1 Lentisphaeria bacterium | reverse complement strand
GTCAATACCGACCACGGCTTCCTGCTCGGCGAACACAATCACACGGCGAAAAACGTCATGCCGTTGTGGCAGGAGCTGGCGAACACGCCGCTGTTCGTCTGGGATCCGCGAGCCGGCCGCCGGGACGAGCGCTGCGACTGCCTGACATCGACCATCGACTGGGCGCCGACGATCCTCGATTACTTCGGCCGGCAGCCGACGCCCGACATGCTCGGCCGCTCGCTGCGGCCCTGTCTCGAGGACAACAGCCCGGTCCGTGACTACGCCATCTTCGGATACCACGGGCACTATGTCAATGTCACTGACGGCCGATTCGTGTACATGCGCCCCGCGGCGACCGACAACAACAGCCCGCTTCGCACCTACACGCTCAGTCCGTTTGATATGTGTGTGGCCTACGAGCTGGAACAGTTGCGGTCAATGTCCGGACCGCAGACGTTTGCCGCGACCAAGGACGTCGGGGTGCTGTGCTACGAAGCCGGGTCGCGTGCGGCGGATGTGATGAACCGTTTCGGTACACTGCTGTATGATGTCGTTGCCGACCCGCAGCAGCAGCAGCCGATCGACGACGTGGAGCAGGAGCAACGCCTGCTGGCGGCGATGGTCGGGATGATGGCCGAGACGGATGCGCCGCCGGAGCAGTACGAGCGATTGGGGATAGAACTGCAACCGAGGTAGGACGGCTTCCCGTGGCGGTTCATTACCGACTTACGGCTATGCCGACGTCAGCGACGCCAGGGCGGCGTTGAATGTCGCGCTGGGGCGCATGGCCTGTTCCGTCAGCTTCGGGTCGGGCTGATAGTACCCGCCGATATCCACCGACGGCCCCTGCACCGCAATCAGCTCGTCGACGATGGCCTGCTCGTTGTCGGTGAGCTGGACGGCGAGATCCTTGAAGTGGTTCCGCAACTCCTGGTCGCGGGTCTGCTCGGCCAGGGCCTGTGCCCAGTACAATGCCAGGTAGAAGTGGCTGCCGCGGTTGTCGAGCTCGTGGACCTTGCGCGACGGCGACTTGTTGCTGTCGAGGAACTCGCCGATCGCGTCGTTGAGTGTGTCGGCGAGAACCAGCGCTTTCTCGTTGTTCGTCTTGGTGCCGAGATCCTCGATCGAAACCGCCAGGGCCAGGAATTCACCGAGCGAGTCCCAGCGCAGATGGCCTTCCTTGACGAACTGCTGGACGTGCTTCGGAGCCGAGCCGCCGGCGCCGGTTTCGAACAGCCCGCCGCCGGCCAGCAGCGGGACGATCGACAGCATCTTGGCGCTGGTGCCGAGCTCGAGAATCGGGAACAGGTCGGTCAGGTAATCGCGCAGGACATTGCCGGTCACCGAGACGGTGTCCTTGCCGTCGCGTGCCCGTTCACAGGTGAAGCGCGTCGCCGCCACCGGCGGCATGATGCGGATGGCGAGCCCGTCGGTGTCGTGCTCCGGCAGATACTCGTCGATCTTGGCGAGCAGGCTGGCGTCGTGGGCGCGGTCTTTGTCGAGCCAGAACACGGCGGTCACGCCGGTGGCGCGAGCCCGGCTGACTGCCAGTTTCACCCAGTCGCGGATCGGTGCGTCCTTGGTCTGGCACATGCGCCAGATATCGCCGGTTTCCACGGCGTGTTCGAGCAGCGTGCTGCCGGCGCTGTCGATGACGCGCACGGTGCCGTCCGCCGGGATTTCGAAGGTCTTGTCGTGTGAGCCGTACTCTTCGGCTTTCTGCGCCATCAGCCCGACGTTGGAGACGTTGCCCATGGTGGTTACATCGAAAGCCCCGTGTGCCTTGCAGAAGGCGATGACTTCCTGGTAGACGCCGGCGTAGCAACGGTCCGGAATAATCGATTTGGTGTCATGCAGCTCACCGTCCGGCCCCCATATCTGGCCTGAAAGCCGAATGGCCGCCGGCATCGACGCGTCGATGATGATGTCACTGGGCACGTGCAGATTGGTGATGCCGCGATCGGAATCGACCATGGCCAGGGCCGGGCGCTCGGCGTAGACCGCCTGAATATCCGCCTCGACGGCGGCGCGCTGTTCATCGGGCAGCTCGGCGATCCTGGCGTAGACATCACCCAGGCCGTTGCCGGGCTCGACACCGAGCTCGTCGAAGAGCGCCGCATGTTTCTCGAAGACGTCCTCGAAAAACACGGTCACGGCATGACCGAAAATGATCGGGTCGGAAACTTTCATCATCGTTGCCTTGAGATGCAGCGACAGCAGTACGCCTTGTGCTTTGGCGTCCTCGATCTCCTGGGCGAAAAAGTCGCGCAGGGCGCGCCTGCTCATCACGGCGGCATCGATCACTTCGCCGGCCTGCAGCGCCAAGTTTTCCTTGAGGACGGTGGTGCCGCCGTCGCTGCTTTCTAGCTCGATGCGCACTTCGCCGGCCGCGTCGACGACGCGGGACTGCTCGCTGCTGAAAAAATCGCCGTCGCTCATGTGCGCGACGTGTGACTTCGAGTCGGCGCTCCAGACCCCCATCGGGTGGGGATGCTTTTTGGCGTAGGCCTTGACCGGTGCGGCGACGCGGCGATCGGAGTTGCCTTCACGCAGCACCGGGTTCACGGCGCTGCCGAGAACTTTCGCGTAGCGCGCCTTGATCGCCTTCTCGGCTTCGTTCCCGGGCTCTTCAGGGTAGTCGGGGATGTCGTAGCCGTTGTTCTGCAACTCCCTGATCGCCGCCGCGAGCTGGGGAATGGAAGCACTTATATTAGGCAGCTTGATGATGTTGGCTGCCGGCGTTTTGGCCAGCTCGCCGAGCTCGGCCAGCGCGTCGTTCCGCTTCTGGCTGTCGGTCAGGTTGTCGGGGAAATTGGCGATGATCCGCCCGGCCAGGGAGATGTCTTTCGCTTCAACGTCGATACCAGCAGCTTCCGTGGCTGCACGGATGATCGGCAGCAGCGAGTAGGTGGCCAATGCCGGTGCTTCGTCGGTGTGCGTGTAGATGATCTTCGACGTCACGTTTTTTCCAGGTTGCTGTCGGTCTTCAATTTCATCGGGCAGGCGCTTTGTGGAATGGGTTCAAATAGTGTCATTTTCAGCGTTGTCAATGGAGCAGCCGTGGATAATTTTACATTTCCCGGGCGCCGGCTTCTGCCGGTGCTACATTTGAACAACAAAAGGAGTGGGCATGATTCACATCGTCAAGGCATCGGAGCGGAAACTTACACCGTTTTCCGTCGAGGGCGCGCAAGTACGGGTTTCTGACCCGATCATCGCAGCGGACAACGACCTCTCGGTCGGTTTCACCGAGTACTACGAGCCCAGCCGGCTCGAATGGGTCTTCGACTACAACGAAGCGTTTCTGATGCTCGAGGGCTCGCTCGAGGTCCATACGGACGACGGGGTCCGGCATTTCGCGGCCGGCGACCTCGGCTTCATCGAGAAAGGCACGGCAACCACGATCGTCGTGGCCGAGCGGGCCTACATGCTGCATGTCACCCAGCCGGCATGGTCCGGGGCAGAGCACACCGCCGACTGATGTCGAACGACACTGATTCACGGGTTGAAAAGCGCCCCGCACCGGCTTGACCAGGGCTTTATACATACATTCGTCTTTCGCCCCTGTCTTTTTGCCGTGCCGCACTGTCAACACAATTGAAACAGTTTCTTGCACCGGAGGCATTCATGAAAGCGGGAACCGCATCGGCAGATATTACACCGCCTTTGGGAGTCGTGCCGCAGGGGCACGGCACGGCGATTCCTTCCCATTCCGTCCTGGCGCCGCTCGAGGTGCGGTGCATCGTCTTCGAAGACAGCGGCGGCGCCGCCGCGATCATCACCCTCGACGTGATCGGCACGACGCTGGAACTGACACAGCGGATCCGCCGCCTCATCCATGATGCGTGCGGCATCACCGCCGACGCGATCCTGGTTGCCAGCAGCCACACCCACTGTGGCCCGCCGATGCTGCCGCTGGCCGGCCTGGGCCCGGATTCGGATTACCTCCAGCGGATCGTGGACGCGGCGGTCGACTGTGCCGTCGTCGCGCAGCAGAATCTGCAGCCGGTGACCATGGGGCTGGGCGCCGGCTCGGCCCACTTCAACATCAATCGCCGCCCGATCTCGGGCAAGTATACCGGTGACGCGCTGGGGGCGTTGGAAGCCAATTTCGGGGGCATCGTCGATCGCCGCGCCCGCGTCCTGCGCATTGACAACGAGGCCGGTGAACCGGTGGCCGTGTTGTTCCATTTTTCCTGCCACCCGACGACGCTCGGCGGAACGGAGGGTTTCATTTCACCGGACTATCCGGGGCTGGCGCGAAGCGGTATTGAGCAGGCGCTCGGTTGCCGGGCCCTTTTCCTCTCGGGCTGCTCCGGTAACATTCGCCCGCGGATTCTCGACGAAAAAGGCGAGTTCGCGCCTGCCACCGAGAGCCAGCTGCGCGCCGTCGCCGACGAGCTCGCCTCGACGGTCGTCGCCACGGCCCGTGCCCTTCGTACCGAAGCGGCTGCCGGCATTCACCATCGTGTTGCAGATATTGCGGTCCCGTTCGCCGCGCCCTTGGCACCGGCGGAACTCGAGGCGTATATCGCGGACGAGTCGGACACTGCCATGGCGCGTCTGACGCGGCACTGGGCGATTGGGGTTCAGGCGGCCGTCGAAGCCGATAAAGTGCCGACCGCCGAATCATCGCAGATGCAGATGCTGAAGATCGGGCCGCTGACGATGGTCACGATCCCGGGCGAGCCGGTCCAGGAGATTGGCCACGCGATCGAAGCGGAATGGGACGGCACGGCCGGCTGCGAAGAACTCTGGCCATGCGGCTACTGCAACGACCTCATCGGCTACCTGACCACGGCGCGCCACCACGTGGAAGGCGGCTACGAACCGAACGCCTATCGCCACTCCAACCGGCTGTTGCCGTTCAAGGACGAAGAGGATGCAGTGCTCGACGGCGTCCGCCGTTTGTTGGAAAACCGGGTTCCTGCAGCTTGACGGCGTGGCCGCACAATTTACCTTGTCTCCTCCGTACAATAGCAAGCCAAGCAGGGAGCGCATCATGGCAGCAAATCTTTCTATCGGCATGATCGGGCTGGACACGTCGCACGTCGACGCCTTCACCTCTGTCTTCAACGACCCCGAGTGTGAGCACCACATCCCCGACGCCCGCGTCGTGGTGGCCTATCCGGGCGGCTCACCGGACTTCGAGCTGAGTATCGGCCGGGTCGAGGGCTACACCGAGCTCGTGCGGGAACGCGGCGTCGAGATTGTCGACACCCCGGTTGCGGTCGCGGAACAGGTGGACGTGGTGATCATGACCGCCGTGGACGGCCGGGTGCATCGCGATTTGTTCGCCCAGATCGTCGACACCGGCAAGCCGACTTACATCGACAAGCCGTTCGCCGTCTGCAGCGCCGACGCCCGGTGGATCGTCGAGACTGCCGCGGCCAAGGGTGTACCGATGATGAGCGCCTCGTCGCTGCGTTACGAGCCGGACCTGGTGGCGGCGCTGGCGGAAACCGGCGACGGTGCGGTTGAGGGCTGTGATTTCTTCGGGCCGATGGAGATTCAGCCGACCCAGCCGGGCTTGTACTGGTACGGCATCCACACGGTCGAGATGGCCTATGCAGTCATGGGCCGGGGCTGTGTGCGCGTGCGGACCGTGACCGACGCGCAGCGCGACATCATCATCGGCGAATGGGGTGACGGCCGTTGCGCCGTGATCCGCGGCTCGCGCACCGGCAACGTTTTGTTCGGCGGCGTACTGCACCGGCAGAGCGGCAGCCGTTTTGTGCAGACCGGCGGCGGCAAGCCGAAGTACGCTTGCCTGCTCGATCGCGTCATCGAATTCTTCCGTACCGGCCAACCGGACGTTGACCCGGCGGAAACCGTCGAGACGATCCGCTTTATCGAGGCCGCCAACGAAGGCCGCGAAACCGGCGAGACCGTGACGCTGTGAGTGATCTGGCGATCCATGGCGGCCCGAAGTCGAAGACGACCCCCTACAGCCGCCCGAACCGCTACGGTGAGCTCGAAAAACGATACGTCCTCGAAGCGCTGGACGACGCCGGGTTGATGATGACCAACGGCAGCATGGTCCGCCGCTTCGAGGAAGCCGCCGCCGCCGCCTTCGACTGCCGGCATGTCATCCTGACGACCAGCGGCACCACGGCGCTGCAGACGGCGCTCGTTGCCTTGGGCGTTTGCGAAGGCGACGAAGTGATCACCACGGCGATTGCCGATGCCGGCACGTTCATGAGTATCCTTGCGGTGCACGCCGTGCCGGTCTTCGCGGACCTGCACCGCGACACCGTCGGCCCCGACCCCGGCTCGGTCGAGAAACTGATCACCCCGAAAACCAGGGCCATCATCAATGTGCACATGGCCGGCATCGTCGGTGACATGGACCGGTTCCTCGAGATCTCCGAGCGGCACCGGATCCCGCTGCTCGAGGACTGTTCGCAATGCCACGGCGGCAAGTGGCGGGGCAGGTGTGTCGGTACGATGGGGCGGGCGGGCGCTTTCAGCATGAACGAGTCAAAGCACATGTCGACCGGCGACGGCGGCTTCATCACGACCAGCGACGATGCGGTGGCGCGCCTGGCCCGTCTCTATATCGACAAGACCTACTCACGCGGCGAGACCCGCCGCGGCGACGAGGTCCTGCTGTTTGCCGCGATCAACGCCCGCCCGAATTGTCTGACCGGCGCCGTCGCCCTGGCGCAGCTCGAGCGGTTGCAGGAAAACCTCGCCGCCCGCGACCGGATCGCACAGCGTTATCTCGCGGAGCTCGCCGGGCTGCAACACCTGCGACTGCCGCAGATCCATCCCGATGCCGGCTGCGCCTGGTGGCCGCTGCCGGTGCTGTACTCCGGAAATGAACCGAGGCGCGACGAAATCGCCGCGGCCCTGCACGCCGAAGGGCTGGAAGCCAACAGCGCCTTGTCGCCGACGCCCGGAAACCTGCATCAGGCCGTGGTCAAGGACCGGAAATATTTCGCCGAACGCGATGCGATACCGCACTTCCTGAAGGATGTCGAGTATGATGAATGGTCCTGCCCGGTTGCTGATGAGATTGCCCGCCAGGTGATCCGGCTGCCGGTCGACTTCCGCTTCACCGATCAGGATATTGATGAAACCATCGCGGGTATCCACAAAGTCTGGAGACATTATTTTGGCGAATAGACCCAACATCCTGATGTTCCTGCCGGACGCCATGCCGGCGTCCGTTGTGCAGCCGGGCAGCCAATGCCTGACGCCGAACTTCGACCGCGTCGCGGCGCGCGGCCTGCGCTTCGACCGCTGCTACACGACGGCGCCGATCTGTTCGCCGGCGCGTGCCAGTCTGTTGACCGGCCTGCTGCCGCACAACCACGGGGTACTGCAGGTCGAGCACTGTGTCGACGACGACCAGTGTTGCCTGCGCACCGGGCATCCGCACTGGGCGCAGCGGCTCAGTGACGTGAACTACCGCACCGCCTACTTCGGCAAATGGCATGTCGAGCGCAGCAATCGTCTCGAGGAGTTCGGCTGGCAGGTCAACGGCTGCGACCAGGCGGCGGCGCAACGGAAACTCGGCGAAGGTGTCGCGGCGGTCGGCGACCTGCTGGATGACGCAGTTTTGGCGCGGTACCTGGAAGGCCCCGACGGCTATAACACAGTTCTGCACTATGCCGTGACCAACGTGCCGCCCGAGCAGCGGCGCATCGGCCTGACGACGGATAACGCACTGGCCTTTCTCGATGAAGCAATCGGCGGCGACGCACCATGGGCCTGCGTTGTCAGTTTCACGGAACCCAATACACCAGAGATCGCCGGCGCCGAGGCGTTTGCGAAATACGACGTCGACCGCATCGAGCTGCCGCCGAACCTGAACGACGACCTTGCCGACCGTCCGGCGCTGTACAGCCGCCAGCGCCAGATCTGGCAGCACACGACGGACCGCGAATGGCGCGAGCAGCGCGCTGCCTACTACGCCGCGGTCACCGAGCTCGATGCGCAATTCGGCCGCCTGCTGGATCGGCTGGAGGCCGGGCAGCAGCTCGACAACACGATCGTCATCGTGCTCAGTGATCACGGGCGCTACCTCGGGGCGCACGGGTTCGACAACCACAACTTCGCGGCCTTCGAGGAGATCTACCGCGTACCGCTGATCATGGCCGGGCCGGGAATCGCTGTCGATGCGTCGACCGACGCGTGCGTCGGCATCGCTGACCTCTGCCCGACCCTGGTCGAGCTTGCCAGGGCCGAGGCGATTGACGTACCGGACTCGAAATCGTTTGTGCCGGTGCTGGCGCAGCCGGATATTGACAACGGTCCGGCCTACGGCGAAAGTCACGGCTGCCGTTTTACCATGGAGCAGCGCATTCTTTGGGACGGTGACTGGAAGTTTGTCTTCAACGGCTTCGACTACGACGAGTTGTACAATCTCGCCGAGGACCCGCACGAAACCACCAATGTGGCCATGGACAACCCGCAACGTTGCCAGCAGATGATGACGATGATCTGGAAACGCATCCACGAAACCGCCGACCACGCCATGCTCGGCACCCACTATCCACCCATGCGCATGGCTCGCGTCGGCCCGAACGCAGGAAAGAACTGATGAAACTCTCGCGGTTCACCGTAATTCCGTATGGTCGTGGACCTCAGGGTGATGTTGTTAGGATTTACAACCATGTGATCTGTGTAAGGGGCGGCGAAGCGACCTTGAAAACGAGTGGAGCGGAAATCGAGAAAAGAGACGATACCGAACGCAAGGGAGGATCTTCCAAATTTATCACGCGCCTTGACAAAGATGGGGATGGAAAGATATCCAAGGATGAGTTCGACGGTCCGAAACGTCATTTTGAACACCTCGACAAGGACGGGGATGGTTTCCTCAACGAAGAGGAAGCCCCCAAGGGACCCCCGGGAAAAGGAAGGAAACGATAAATGAAGAAGGTCGCGATCTTTTTGTTGGGAATGATCTGCCTTTTCCCGTTGTCGTCACCGGGTTCCGGGGAAACAAGGGTAAAGCGCAACCCGAACGTCATCTTTATCCTGATTGACGATATGGGATGGACGGGAACTTCGGTCCTGCTACACAAGGGATACAGTA
>JASLZG010000202.1 GCA_030754995.1 Lentisphaeria bacterium | reverse complement strand
AGTCGTGGCAACCAAGTCTGTGCAGAAGCGCTGGCATGAGCAGGCCGGCGCCTGGTCCTGGGCTGCCTTTCGCATCCGGTTGGACCCCCGGGCCGAGCCACGATCGGTGGCGCTGCACGTGAAGGCATTCCTGCCCCGAGCCGTGGCGCTCGAACATGATGCATGGACGATCGCGGCGAGGTGAGAGGCGCCAGATTTCAGGTTGCAGAGGAATCCTGCATCACCGAGGCCACGGCCTGGCGCGCCGATTCCTTCATGTCTTCGACAGCCCCGGCGAAATCACGGTCCGGCAGCGGCGGGTCGACGAAATCGAAGTGGTCGAAGTCATCCTGTCCGCGGGCCAGGATCGCTTGCAGCCGCGCGCCGTGCTGTCGGACTTCGGGCGTGACGTATCGAATCACATAGCCGACGCGCTTTTCGTCCGAACCATTGCAATTCGACCCGTGACCAATACGATCGCCTTATCGATCCACTTGGCTGCCCCTTGATGGCTCGCCACATTGCCCGGGCGGTTTTCCATGAAAAGGATTTCCTTGGTATTGGCCAACGACACGATCAACGGATGGTATCCCCAGATCCCTTTGTACGAGATGTCCATCCCATGCTTGCATCTACCAAGCGTGCCGGCAATCGTCCCATCAACGTCGATGAATGCCTCGTTGATAAGATCGCCACTGCAACGCTGCCAAACGCGTTGCCGAGTCGTGTTGATCGCATCCATCAAAGTCTCAATGTCGCTGACGCTGAAGCGACGCGTGAAATCGCCCGCTGTTGTCGGATCCGGCGTCCGCTCAGCATCCAACGCACTGAGGTACGCCTCGTCGTTGCGCCGCAGCTCCATGTCCTCGAGCCGCATGCCTCCGGCAAGCACGTTGTAGGCGATGTTCAAAACATGATCGGACTCGTGGTACGGCATATGGATCTTGAGCAGGTGCAGAGCCTCATCGATGTCATCAGCCAAGCCGACCTTGCCGACCATCTGATGGATGGCGCCGATACCGCCGCAGTTGACTGCCTGGACTTTCTCGCCGATCTCGTAGTGAATGTTGCTCGCGTTGAACACGGCACCGCCGCAATTGAGCCGCGGCGCCCGCCGCTCACGATTCTGTTTGCGCCGCTTGCACTTGCGAAAAATTCGACGATTGTTTCTCATGGATGAATGACTCACTCGAAATCCTCCTTACGTGGATCGTGTTGTCTTGCCGGACAAAACATAATCCGTTCGTAATGAACGATTTCAAGAGCATTCATCCATTTTTTATATCAACCCCTTGCTTGTCTTAGGACTAACGGGGCTGAGCATGTCGCAGCCGGTTGCTGGAGTGAACTTCGTTGGCCCCTATTCACGCTCTGTCACCTCTGACCGTGACCGTCGCAACCGGACGACAGGCACGGGAGCGACGTCAGCGTCTGAAGGGATAGGGGGCTGTCGGTCGCTTATGGATTCATCTTGGCGTCGATGGCGGCGTTGCCGTAGCGGAGCATTATTCTTTCACATAAATATATGATTTACTGATCCCTCGATCAGGGAAGGGGCAATCCCAGCTCGGGGCCACCGCTCTGTATTCGATGCACCGTCATCGTGCACCGTCATCGTGCACCGTCATCGTGCTCCGTTCCCTCTGCTTGTGGAATATCGCTGTCGGCCGCAACCGATTCATAAACTATTCAGTATAAATCGGTTAACTGACATTTCGCTGAGAGCGGTTTCTGCGAAGCCTTCAATGGTTCACGAAAGTGCAAACAGCCCCTCTCGATTGTTGTCGGACGTCAAATCCGCCGGCCACTCGGCCAGGTACAGTCCGTGCTCCGGTCCCGGCCAGCCGGCGTTGAAGATCACGCCGCTCTGATCGGGCAGCATGGCAGGATAAGCAAACGGCCCCCGAAGGTCGGTTACCGTCGTTGTCGGGTATGAGCAAATGATCTGTTCGTTCCATCCGTGCCGCAGCCCCTCAATCTCCACGGCGAACAATTTGTCGAACCCCGGCGCGCCGCCGCAAACGACATAGCCCGAATCAGGCGTCACTTGCATGTGCCCTCCCCACCGGCCCGGAGGATACTTCGCCGCCAGGTCCTCACCGGTCTGCCAGTCCGTCGCGCTTAGCCACCACTCCACGTCGAAGTGGTTGAAGTCCGGCCCAACCTCGAACTTGTGAGGGCACATATAGCTGACGATGCGTGTGCCGTCGGGCGTCCACAGGTAATGGTCGCGGGCACCAAACATTACGGCCGGGCGCAGGGCGTTCTCGTCCAGGGGCACCGGTGTGACGTCTTTGCCGTCAAGCGTGTGCAGATGCAGGGCCTGTTCGATATACCGTTCCGGCGACGGCCAGCGGTCATACGCGTACAGATTCGGGTCGGCCGGGCATCCTTGTATGTGGCTGCAGAAATAACCGTCCGCCTCGAGTACCAGCTGCGGTGGTGTATCGGCGCCAAACAGGTAATGCCTTGACTGGACGTGCTCGTCATAGGCACTGCCGCGGAAAAAGAAAGCCACTGCCCGCTGGCCATCGCAGAGCAAGCTGGTGCAAGTGTCCAGTTCCCATCCATCGACTCGAACCGACGCCACCTCACGTCCTGCGCGAGTATCCCACAGCGTCGCACGATGGTTGCCCGTCCTGGTGTCCAGCACGCAGGCGATCTGAGAGGCATCGCCGATTGCGGTCACAACGTGCCCGGTCGGGAACGGATGTGTGATTTCTCCAGTCGTCAGGTCGAGCAGAAAATATCCCGCCGCTCCGACGTCCGGAACCGCGCCCCGCGCGAGCAGAACTTTGCGGCCGTTTTCGACAAAACACTGGAACTGGTGGTACTGCGTTTCCCAGATGCCTTCTTCAGTATTCTGTCCACGGGTATAGATGCGCAGCACGCGCATACCCGTATCGGGATCGGTCCAGCCATCGAAAACGTTTGTCGCCTGCTCGAACAGCGATGGCGCCCGCAACTCTTCATCTTTCCTTTTCATCTTTCCTCTTCATCCCTACTCTTTGTCAAGTCCTGGTTAAAAGTTGACACCTTGTTGTTGGGAAAGACGAGCATGTATTCGTAGCGCTGTGGCTTAGGGCCGCCACTAGCCGGCCGAGTCCGGCGAAATCAACCCGGGCGGCTATTGGCGAGCCTTACGGTACAATACAAGTAGAAGTTGCACACGTAGACCCGTGATACGCCAATACATGCTCGAATTGTAATGTTGAAATCGCCGGACGGAGCCGCAGCGCTACGAGACACTTCATCTCTACTCTTCATCTCTACTCTTCATCTCTCTCTTCATCCTTCCTCTTCATCGCTCCCTTCCAGCAGGACACAACTGAGCGCCGGCAGCGTCACCGCCAGCTCGCTGCTACCGGGTTCGCAGCTCTGTGGCTCCAGGCTTCGCGCCGACACGTGCTGGGTCACTAGCGACCCGAATCGGGTATCTGATACCGTCACCTCCTGCGGCTCTGTCGTCCAGTTGGCAAGGACGAGGCCGAAGCGGCCATCGGGCGCCTGCCACGCCGCATCGAACACCGCCGGGATCTGGTGGTCGCGCCCTTCGTGTTGCCAGCGCCTGATCTGAACCCCTTGGACACTTGCCGGCTGCATCATGCGGCCGTAGACCAGGAAGTCCGTGGCCGGGCCACGGCGCAGGGCTGTCGTCACCGCCAGCATCTCTATAGCGTCGTCGTTGCTGCCGACTTCTATATCCCACGGCGCCCAGTCGGTCGTGTCCAGGTTCAGGAGCGTGCCGTCGCCTTTCATTACAGCACCCGGGATCTCGCCGACCACCAGATTGTAGGCGTTGCGGATCGGCATGTGATAGGGCTCCGGTCCCATCCCGAACCCGCCCTGGATCACGATGAACTCATGGTACAGATAGTGGAAGAGAGGCACGAAATGGCGCAGGTTGCCGAAGGGCGGTACAAAATGGCCATCGATCTTGTGGCCCGGCGGTATGACGCGCACATCGCATTGCTGGAAGTACTGCAGAAAGTACTCGTTGACCGGCTGCTCCACCGAGAACACCATCTGGCGCTCGCCGTCGCTGCGCGCCAGCTCCTGCGTCTTCACGTCCAGGAAGTAGTTGGCAAGCTGCTCCATGCGTTCGGTCATCCACCGACCCGGCGTCGGCGGGTGGTCGTGATCCGTCGCAAAGCAGGGAAACGTGCAGCAGCCGACGTTCTGATCGAGGAACTGGATCGAGTCCAGCCCCAGATCGGTCACGGTGCGGATGAAGTTCTGCGCAAGCTCCCGGGTCTGCGGCGCGCCGAGGCAGGCCGGGTAACTGGGCCGCCAGGTAGCGTCCCATTCCTCGCGCCAGAGCTCCCCCGTGTGAGTCTGGCACACCGAACGGTCGCCACCCTGCTCGGCGAAGTAGTCGGTGCCATCGTAGCCGCTCCACAAGTGGCCCACTGCCCACCTCGTCCCGTTGCAGAAGGTGCCGATACGCCAGCCGCGTTCCCGGGCCAGTTGTGTAAACTCGCGCAGTGACGCTTCGCCTCCGGCCGGCGGAAAGCAATCCGGGTAGACCCATGGGCCAGGCCGTTCCCACGACATAATGACGGGCACCAGCGGCGCATCAATCCGCTCAGCTAATGCATCCAGGAGCGGCAGCGTCTTGTCGTACGGCAGGAACGCCTCGTTCGGCTGCGCCGGGCCGAGGTCGAGCTCGCCCTGGATGCGCAGGATGACATGCGGTGGCGAGTCGAGCAGCCACGCCGGTACATCGTCGCGCTTGCTCAGCGGGATGGCCGCCCATTTCTGCTGCAGGCTCCATTCGCGGTACAGGTCCGCGGCCGCGTACCAGTCTCCGGTAAAGCTGCCGATCACGACGTCGTACTCCAACCGGCGCTCGCCGCGTTGCGGCCAGTCGCCGACGTGGGAGATACCGAGTCGGATTCCAGGCTCGCGGTGCACAGGCATGATCAGCTTGATCATCCCATTCGTATCCCGGCAGCTCACGAAAATTCCGGCTCGATCATTATAGTAGGCCAGGAATTGGGCCATAGTCAGGCCGGGATAGTGACAACAGTCGCCGTTCTCCGGTCGCATCTGCCAGGTTTGCGGGCAGTCCGGCTGCAGCTCCTGTGGCTTTGGACTTTCGAGCAACACGCCAGGGCCGAACGGAAACAGCAGGGCTTCGGTACCCGGCTCGCCGTCCAGACTATAGGGGGAGACAATGAAGGGAAACTGCACATCTGTGATCCGGTCGGCTACTGGCGAGCCTTGGCCCAGATCCCCGCCGTTTCGCAGGGAGAGTGACCAGTAGCTGTAGCGGTCGTTGGCGGCGGCGCGCACTGTCACGGTGACGTCGAGATCCAGTTCCGCCAACTGCCGGAATTGTGCGGTGAGCGTCGTCGTGCCGCCGTCTTCCGACGAAGCTACGATGCCGACCTCGACCTCCGCAGCCTCATCCGACTGGCATTGGCGGAAGCGGCGTTTCTCATCCAGATATTGGACGACGAAGACGGGCTGCGGGCTGCCCGCGATAATAAACTCCTGGTCCGGCACCGCCTTGCTCCGGAACGACACGAGCGCACCGGTGGCGGCATCGAACAACAGCACGTCATGCGATGATTCCAAACGGATTGTCGTGCCTGCATCCATGAGAGTATTGGATGGAGTGGTGGAGTGGGTGGAGTGGTGGTGTTAAGAGAGCGGCGTACAGTTTCAACAAACCTTAAACGCCGCAAGGAAAAGGAACCATGGATGACCTAGCGCAGCCGGGCCGCCAGTAGCCGCTACTGTTGGCCGCAACCAAAGAGTCCTAAGCTGCCCGTACTGCGTCCTCCGTGAGCGTGACTCCCGGCATCGTGGTACGGGGAAGCAGACTACTCAACAATCGCCCAAAGTGGCTAAACTTTCAACCAACACGTCAATTAACGGTTCAATCTCCCCCGGGTACGTTAGCTGGTGTATATCTCCACATCATCAATCATCCAGAAGTGCGGTTGATAACCGGCTCCTGCGATCGAGACGTAGGCGCCGTCTCGCACCGACTCGGGCGTGAAGAAACCCGGGATAGCAACGGTGTCCATGATCTTGCCGTCCAGCGTCCAGGAAACGGCGTTTCCATCATCCGTAAGGTAAAGCCCGTAACGCCGGCCCAGGGGATTGTTGACCTGATCCGGATGATAATGCCTCCCGACGAGTGCAAAAGGGGCGCCGGCAACAAACTGGCCTTGCGCCATGATTTCTTCGAGTGTATCCAGGTGGACGTTCCATTCCGGGTACTTTCCGTAATCCTCGGGAAGAAGATCGCGACAGAGGAAATAGTCGAGTCCCCATGTATGCATCCAGTCAAAATGGATTTGCACCCCGCGTCTGGCGCTGGGGCGCGTTCCTGAGGCCCTGTAGCCGCTCATCAGGTCAGAATCGATTTGTTCATCGTCGGTAATTTCAGGTTGCGCCTCACCATCATGCGGCACAATCGGCCCATGGTAGTTGGCAATCGTCAGGCACATTCCCGTGATGTAGGGGCCCGAGAGCGGGTTCCCGATGTGTTCCGGGTGATCCTGATTGTGAGGGGCCGATCCGTAGCTTCCCTGGGTATGCCCCACGAAAGTGACCTCCGCGCCGTTCGTCCCTTGCAAGCCGGGATTGAACTGTTTTCCCCGGGTGCAGATACTTGCATCCCCCCATTCGCCCGGTGCTGCCACTGCGTCGAGGACTGCATAGCCCTTTTCTGTTCTGACATCACCCTGATATTTCATCCAGGTGGTCATGTCGAACGCCTGGTCAAAACCATCGGCGAACTGCAAAGACAATCCACCGGCTTCAGTACTTTGTTTATCGAGCATCTGTACCTGTGCTGCTATGGTTCGGGGTTGAAAATTTGGTGTCGAAGTTGCGCGGCTCCTAGTTGGAGTTCACCGCTTCAGCTGTGTCTTCTCCGTTCTGCAAGGCGGCAGGACGCAAAAACACAGCTGAAGCGGTGAACTCCAACGGGACGCGAACCTACGTTTCAACGCTTATCTTATCTAAGCCATTGACCACTACCATCTCGGGATCACCGGCGCGACATAGCGTGTCACCGTCTTGAGCGGCGCGACATCTCCCTGCATGAACTCACGACGGTAATACGGGTAGACATTTGGTGACTCGTTCTGCGGCGACATTTCCATCACCGTGTTGCCCCGCATGCGAATGGTGCACACAGTTTCCTCGGCCGTCCCGGTGTACGCCGTACGGGTAACGATCTGCTCGACTATCGGGAAGCGAAGTTCTATCACATCACCCGGGCCGACACCTTCCAGGTCGATGTAGTGCGACACTGTCGGAGGGGAGATCGCATCTCCGTTCAGGAAACACTCGAGCCGGCAGCGGTTCACCCAAGGTGGAATACGCACGGAAATCCGCTTTGCCGTCTTGTTCCGAATGACCACTTTACCCTCGTACGGCAGGTAGCTGTGGATATCCAGCCAGGGAGCGGCGCGATTAAGAAAAAGGTTGATCTGCGCGTGGCCATCGTCACACCGGGTGATGGCATCCCACGCCATGTACAATCCGCGACATCCGTTGGCGGTGCAGCATTGCATGATCCAGTGGCCATGTACCCCATCGGCCTGTATACCGGCCCAGAAGATGCCGAGCGCTCGCTCGACAACGTCATCGCCAAGATAATCCTGACCAGGGATTCCTCCCGCCTGCACTTCCGGGCCGTGCTCGGGCGCATGCTCGACGATGCGCTCCAGGAGCTCCCGGTCGACAATCTGAGACTCCACGAGATGGTTGCGGATTACTCTGTCGGCATCTTCCCAGTAATCGCTATAGCCGGCTTCCGAAAGCTTTATCGTCAACGCTACCAGATCGCCAAGAAAACAACCTTCCATCAGGATCGGATTTGTCGCACCACCCATATGTTCGGCTGTGGCTTCGGCGCCCATAAAAGTGGGGATGTAACCGATTTCCGGGATGCCGAATGATTTCATGTATTCGTATGAGCAGCGAACAAAATCACATACAAACGCGTCGTTCGCCACTATCCCGTACTCCAGCAAACCGCGCAATGCGATGGCACGTGCATGAAAATGGCTGTCTACGTGGCCATGCTCCCGACCGTTATCCGAAGGCGGTTTTGAGAAACCGCCCCAGAATTTGGGCTTCATGACGAAGCGCGCCAGCTTGCCGGCAAAGTCCAGCGCCTGCTCGTCACCGCTGCAAGCCGCCCATCGTGACAGGGCGCGGATCTGACCGCCGTGATACGCAACGACACTACCCTCGCCGCCTTCATGTTCGTCGCCGGGTTCGTCGGTCTTGCGCCAGCCGGAACGCGGATAGCTGAAGGCACTGCCGAAACCGCCGTCCGGATAGTACGCATAATCGTCCTTTTCGATGGCTACCCGTTGAATGCTCCGGGCCAATCCGCTCAGCACTGGATCCCACCGATCGGTGCACTCGAGCGCGCGGCGGGTGAGCAAGGCAAGCATGAGAGTAGCCGAACCCACTATAGTCCCAACATCCTCCGGTTCGACGGCATAGGCATGGCCGTGTTGATCCGCGTGCCAGGGACGCTTAGGATCATATATGATATATAACAACCCGTCATCCGGCGAGATGCAGCTTACGAGATAGTCCAGCATCTGGGCTTCGATATCCGTATACTTGTCGATGCCGCACATGCACCGCATCTGCGGGATCGCCTCGGCAAACTTGGGCGTGCAGTCCCAATCGCCGCCCCGATGCCGCATCATGGGCGGACGGTGGCAGAAGTGGACCTCGAAAAACATCAACGCCTCATTGTCCGGGTCCACCGTATTGCACATGCCATGGAGGGCCAGCTCACCCCGCTCGGCCAGGTCAAGCGTATCCGGTATAGTGTCACTGTAGCGTTCTTTTTCAGGCATGAGGTTTTCCCTGGTACTGTACGACAATTTAATGGTGCTTCCGTCATTTACTGTTGGTAACTTGCACCTAATTTCTTGATGTAGCAATAGTTACGAAGCACTTTTGGGGTAGCACTTCTGGAAACTCCCTATGCGACATGCGATTCGAAACAGAACATGCCCGAACACCGATTGCCGGCTCCATGGTCAAAAGGATGCTGGAAACATTATCCGCCACGGCTTCATTGTTACTAAGCGCGGGCGGACGCGCCGTTATCGGTGCACTGCCTGCGGGACAACCCGCTCCTC